>NZ_JBJJBR010000023.1:0-54400 GCF_045449635.1 Sabulicella flocculans
CCCCGCCCGCGCCGCCCCCGCCGACGCGCCGCCGCCCCCCGCCGCCGCGCCGCGGGAGGCCGCCCGCCCGTTGCCGCCGCGCTTCGACGTGGCGCGGCTGGGCCGCAACGGCATGCTGGTCACCGCCGGCCGCGCCGCCCCGGGCAGCGAGGTGACCCTGCTGGAGGATGGCCGCCCCCTGGGCCGCGGCCGCGCCGACGCGCGCGGCGAATGGGTGATCCTGCCCGACGCCGCCCTGCGCCCCGGCCCGCGCGAGCTGACCCTGCTGTCCCGCCTGCCGGGCGGCGAGCCGGTGCCCGGCGAGGCCAGCGTGGTGATGCTGGTGCCCGAACCCCCCGCCGCCCTGGCCGAGGAGGAGCGCCTGCGCGACGCCCCGCCCGCCGCCGCCCCCGGCGCGCTGGCGCTGCTGCTGCCCCAGGCGCAGGCGGCGCCGCTGATGGCGCTGCAGGCCCCGGCCGGCACCCGCCTGGCGCTGGGCGTGGTGGATTACGGCGCCGAGGGCGACCTGCGGCTGGCCGGCACCGCCCCGCCGGGCGCGGCGCTGCGCCTCTACGCCGCCGGCCGCCACCTGGCCGATGCCACCGCCGACGCTGCCGGCCGCTGGAGCCTGTCCCCCGGCGAGAGCCTGCCGCCCGGCCGCCACCTGCTGCGGGTGGACCAGCTGGACGCCGCCGGCCGGGTGGTGGCGCGCGTCGAGCAGCCCTTCCTGCGCGAGACGCCCGCGGTGGTCGCCGCCGCCGCGGCGGCCGCGCCCGAGGCGCGCCACGTCGTGCAGCCCGGCAACACCCTGTGGCGCATCGCGCGGGAGAATTACGGCCGTGGGGCGCGCTTCACCCTGATCTTCGCGGCGAACCGCGAGCAGATCCGCGACCCCAACGTCATCTTCCCCGGTCAGGTCTTCGCGGTGCCGGCCCCGGCGGATTCAAGCCGCTCCAGATAGGGGTCCAGCGCCAGGGCGAAGCGCACCAGCTCGCCCAGCAGGGCGGTGACGGTGCCGCCGGCGGGCGCCTCGCCCTCCAGCCGCAGCCGGTGGTCGGGCGTCACCCGCAGCACCAGCCCGCCGGGCAGGGCGCGCGGCACCGCCTGCACCTCCCGCACCGTCCAGGGGCGGTCGGCCCCGGGCTCGGCGGTGGAGGGGATGCGCCCGGCCAGGGCGGAGAGCCGCAGCCGCCCGGGCTCCAGCCGCGCCTCGCAGGGGCGGCCGCGCCAGCGGAAGCGCAGGGCCGGGGCAGGAGAGCCGGGGGCGGGGAAAATCCGGCCGTCGCGGTCAACGGCCAGGGCACCGAGCGTGAGCATGGCGCGCAGCTTGAACCCGGAAGGTGAACGGACCATAAACCGCCCGCATGTCCCTCCGCAACAGCCTGAGCCTCGTCCTCGCCCCTCCCCACCCGGCGGGCAAGCCCTTCATCTGGGGCGGCGCCCTGGTCGCCGTGCTCGGCGGGCTGCTGGTGTCCGACTGGCTGTTCTGGCTGGGCGCCGCCTTCGCCCTGTTCTGCCTGTACTTCTTCCGCGACCCCAAGCGGGTGCCCCCGCCGCGCCCGCACCTCGTGCTCGCGCCGGCCGACGGCAAGATCGTGATGGTCGGCCCGGCCGTGCCCCCGCCCGAGCTGGAGATGGGCCCCGCCCCCCGCCAGCGCGTCGCCATCTTCCTGTCCGTGCTGGACGTGCACGTGAACCGCTCGCCGGTGCAGGGCGTGGTGGGCAAGCGCGCCTACCGCGCCGGCAAGTTCTTCGACGCCTCGCTCGACAAGGCCTCCGAGCACAACGAGCGCAACGGCCTGCGGCTGGACCTGCCCGGCGGCGGCAGCGTCGGCTGCGTGCAGATTGCCGGCCTGGTCGCCCGGCGCATCCTGTGCAGCGCCCAGCCGGGTGATTCCCTGCTGGCGGGCGAGCGCTACGGCATCATCCGCTTCGGCTCCCGCACCGATGTCTACCTGCCCGAGGGGGTGGAGCCGCTGGTTTCCGTCGGCCAGCGCACCGTGGGCGGCGAGACGGTGCTGGCCGAGATGGCGCCCGCCGGGATGGCCCCCGCCGGGCCGGGCCGCGCCTGATGGATCCCGCCCGCCCGCGGCTGCGCGAGCGCCTGGCCCGCCGCCCCTGGGGCGGCCCCAGCCTCAACCGCATGATCCCCAACATCCTGACGATGATGGGCCTGGTCGCCGGGCTGGTGGCCATCCGCTTCGCCATCGAGGGGCGCTTCCCCCAGGCGGCCGCCTTCATCGTCGCCGCCGGCGTCATCGACGGGCTGGACGGGCGCATCGCCCGGCTGCTCAAGGGCACCTCGCGCTTCGGGGCGGAGTTCGACAGCCTGGCCGACTTCCTCAGCTTCGGCGTCGCCCCGGCCATGGTGCTCTACCTCTGGACGCTCAACGCGGTGGGGCCGCTGGGCTTCGTGCCCTGCGTGATGTTCGCCGTCTGCTCCTCGCTGCGGCTGGCGCGCTTCAACGCCGCCTCCATCGCCGAGCCGGGGGCGCCGCTGCCGCCGCCCCGCCCGCCCTTCGCCGGCAACTTCTTCACCGGGGTGCCGGCGCCCGCCGGGGCGGGGCTGGCGCTGTTCCCCATCTTCGCCTCGCTGGCCTTCGCCGAATGGGGGTGGGACGGCCTGGCGCACGCCTTCCGCCACCCGCTGCTGGCCGCCGCCCTGCTGCTGGCGGTGGGCGGGCTGATGGTCAGCACCGTGCCCTCCTGGAGCGCCAAGCGCGTCAAGGTGCCGCCCGGCCTGGTGCTGCCGCTGATGCTGGCGGTGGGCGGCTACGTCGCCGTGCTGCTGGCCGAGCCCTGGGCGGCGCTGGCCGCGGCGGGCGTCATCTACGCCGGCGTGGTGGTGGCCAGCGTGCGCGCCTACCGCCGCATGGAGGCGGAGTGGCGCGCCGGGGTCACGCCTCCCCCGGGGTGACCACCGGCCAGGGCCGCGCGCCCGCCAGCCGCGGCGGCAGCAGGGGCGGGGCAGGGGCGCGGGGCGCCGGCCCGCCCAGCGCCACCAGCGCCAGCAGCCAGAACAGCAGGGGGAAGTCGGGGTTCAGCAGCACCGATTCCGTGCGGTTCATCACCGCCACCACCGCCAGCACCAGCACCGCCCACAGCGCCAGCGCCACCTGCCCGCGCAGCGCCGCCCGCAGCGCCAGCGCCACCGTGGCCAGCGCCATCAGCCCCACCAGCGCCAGGCCGGCCCAGCCGAGTTGCAGCAGCACCTCCAGGTAGCCGCTGTGGGCGTTGGGCACCTCCCACGCCACCAGCTCCGCCAGGGCGCGCACCTCGCGCGCGCCGCCCAGCCAGAAGGCGGCGTAGCCGTGCCCCAGCAGCGGCCGCCCGGCGATCACGCGCCACACCCCGTCCCAGATGAAGGTCCGCCCGGTGAGGGAGGAATCCTTGCCGATGAGGTCGAAGAAGCCCTGCGTGCCCAGCCCGGCGAAGGCCACCGCCGCCGCCACCAGCCCCAGCGCCGTCGCCAGCGCCGCCGCCGCGCCCCACAGCCCGCCGCGCGCCGCCCACAGCGCCAGCAGCGTCACCCCCGCCACCACCGCCGTCAGCAGCAGCGAGGTGGTGGAGCGCGTCAGCACCAGCATGGCCAGCAGCGCCGCCAGCCAGGCGCCGTCCGTCCAGCGCAGCCGCCCGCGCTCCAGCACCAGGAAGGACAGCGCCAGGGCGGCGAACAGCATCGCCAGCCCGGTGACGTTCTTCTGCGGGAACACGCCGCGGATGGCGTTGGCGTAGTCCCCGGTGTCGAAGCCCACCGCCGGGCGCAGCGCTGCCTCGGCCAGCGAGGCGAGGATGAGCGCCGCCACCACCCCCAGCAGGATGCGGAAGAACCGCCCCACCCCCAGCAGCGCCCCGGTGGACGCCACGCAGGCCAGCAGCGCCACCAGCGCCAGGGAGCGCCGCAGCGTGTGCCCCGGCGATTGCGACCACGCCGCGGAGGCCAGCACCAGCGCCAGCACCAGCAGGAAGGGCCACAGCCGCAGCAGCACCCGCAGCGCCGGCGCGCCGGCGCGCAGCGCCAGCAGGCCGCAGCCGCCCAGCAGCAGCAGCTGCAGGGCGCGGTTCACCGGGTCCACCGCGCCCAGCTCCGCCGCGGCGAAGCCGGCGCCGAACTGCAGCTTGGCGCCCGAGTAGAGGAAGGCGGCGCAGGCGGCCAGCGCGGCCTGGGCGCGCGGCCCGACCTGGGCGAAGGACAGGCCGGCGGCCGGCGGCGGCACCGGCGCCACCCCGGGCGGCAGCCGCACCCGGGCGGTGGCGGTCAAAACACGTTCCGCCCGGCCAGCCCCACCACCAGGGTGCGGGCCATGATGCGCACGTCCAGCCACAGCGACCAGTTCAGCACGTACCAGATGTCCATCTCCACCGAGCGGCGCGCCTTCTCCGGGTCGCGCAGCGCGGCCGAGCGCATGCCGTTGGCCTGGGCCCAGCCGGTCAGCCCGGGCTTGATGCGGTGGCGCTGGGCGAAGGTGCGCACCATGTCGGCGAAGCGCTGGTCCTCCACCAGCATGTTGGCCACGTAGGGGCGCGGCCCCACCACGGACATCTCGCCGCGCAGCACGTTGATGAGCTGCGGCAGCTCGTCCAGCGACAGCCGGCGCAGCAGCCCGCCCACCCGGGTGATGCGCGGGTCGTGCCGGGTGCGCGTGCCCACCGAGCCGTCATCGGCGGGGTCCACCGTCATGGTGCGGAACTTCAGGATGTGGAAGGTCTGCCCGCCGAAGCCGGTGCGCGGCTGGCGGAACAGCACCGGCCCCGGGCTGTCCAGCCGGATGGCCAGCGCCGCCAGCAGCATGACGGGCGAGGCCAGCACCAGCGCCACCGCGGCCACCACGTAGTCCTCCACCACCTTGGCCACCGCCTCCGAGCCCTTGAAGGGCCGCGACATCAGCTGGAGCGAGGGCAGCCCGGCCAGCCCCAGCAGCCGCACGTGCGGCGGCGCCGGCGCGTCCAGGTCGAAGGGGGCGACGATGTCCGCCGCCACGGTCTGCAGCTTCTCCTGCAGCTGGAAGATCTCCGGCGCGCGGGACCACGGCACGCCCAGCACCACCAGGTCCACCTCGGTGCGCTGCGCGAAGGCGGGCAGGGCGTCCACGTGCCCGTCCACCGCGCGGCCGCCGATCTCCTTCGGGTCGCCCACGTGGCTGAACACGCCCACCAGCGCGAACTCGTCCGCCCGCCCCGGCGCCTCCAGCGCGGCGATCACGCGCGCGGCGGTGGAGCCGTAGCCCACCACCACCACGCGCCGCCGCAGCAGCCGGCACGCCCGCGCCGCGCGCCAGGCGTGGGTGACGACGATGCGCCCGTTCAGCAGCGCCAGCAGCTGCAGCCCGTGCCACTTCCAGAACCAGCTTTCCTCGAAGGGCAGGCCCGGGCGCACCGCCTGCATCGCCAGCAGCCCCACGCCCCAGGCCGCCAGCAGGCCGGCCAGCACGTGGCCCAGCTGCGCCAGGAAGCCCTCGTAGCTTTCCACCCGCCAGGCCTGCAGGCGCTCCAGCACCGCCACGTAGGTCCAGCATTGCAGCAGCGCCACCAGCACCACCTGCAAGGGGCCCAGCGGCGCCTCTGGCCCCCAGGGCAGCAGGAACAGCAGCGGCGCCAGCAGCAGGATGGCCACGTCCAGGCCGCGCACCAGCCGGTTCACCAGCCCGTGCGTCCAGCGCACGAAGCGCGGCCTTGCCGTGGCCATCAGAACGCCGCCCCCGCCGTCGGCAGCCGGTTCACCGAATAGGAGAAGGAACGCGAGAACGGCACCAGCCGGTTCACGTACTGGTCGATCCACAGGTTGACCTCGGCGATGCGCGAGCGCGGCACGAAGACGATGTCCCCCGCCGCCAGCGGCACGTCCTCCGCCCCGGTGCCGGACACGAAGCCGCGCAGGTCCAGCGTGCGCAGCATCGGCAGCTCGCCCGGGCCGCGGCGGATCAGCACCACCTCGCCCAGCCGCGCCTCGTCGGTGAAGCCGCCGGCGCGGATCACCGCCTCCAGCGCGCCGCGCCGCGCCGGCAGCGGGTGCTGGCCGGGGTTGCGCACCTGCCCGCCCACCAGCACCACCGAGCCCGCGGCCTCCTCGATGCCCAGCGTCACCAGCGGCTCGGTCAGGAAGCGGCGCGAGGCGAGGGCGACGGCGCGCTCGGCCTCCGTCACGCTGCGCCCGGCCACCTCCACCCGCCCGGCGGCGCGCAGCGCCACCTGCCCGTCGGGCGCCACCAGCGCCACCTCGTTCAACTCGGGCGTCAGCAGGTACTGCACCCGCAGCCGGTCGCCGGCGGCGATGCGGTATTCGGGCGTGGCGTCGCTCCAGGGCAGGAAGCGCCCGGCCCCGCGCGGGCTGGCGGTGATCTCGTGCCCGGTGCAGCCGGCCAGCAGCAGGGCCGGCAGCGCGCGTCGCCCGGCCCTCATGCCCAGCCCTGCAGGCGCCGCGGCAGCACGGGGCGCAGCCCGGTGCAGGCCAGCCCCAGCAGCGCCCCGCCGGCGCCCAGCACGGCGTCGCGCGCCGCCCGGGCGCGGCCCATCGCCGTGCGCTCGGCGCGCACCACCAGCAGGTTGGCGTCCACCACCGCCGCCAGGCGCCGCGCGGCGTAGCTGTCGGCGTCCTCCGGCGCCACCACGATGACGGTCTCGAAGGCGCGGCGCATCCGTCCCATCTGCCCCGAGGCCCGCGCGAAGGAGGCGCGGGGCGAGGCGAGGTCGGATTCCGACGCCTCGAAGGAAACGAACAGCCGCGGCAGCACGGTGGGCAGCATCAGCACCTCGCCGGGCATGCGTTCCGCCGCCGGGGCGGAGGAGCCCAGCGCCGCCAGGTGGGCCCGCCCGTCGCCCAGCAGGTCCACCAGGGCCACGCGGCCGCCGTCGCGCCGGGCCAGCGTCACCGCCAGGGCGCGCGCCAGCTCCCCCCGCCCGTCGTCGCGCGCCGCGCCGACCAGCTGGATGGCCGCCGGCCGCGCCCCGTCCACCCGCGCGTCGCCGAGCAGGGAGGCGAGGTCCTCCATCGCCGGGTTGGGCGCCAGGTCGGCCCCGGCGCCGGGCAGCGGGCCCAGCCGCGCCAGGGCGGGCAGGCGCAGGGCGCGCACCGCTTCCTCGGCGGTGGCGGCGGTGCGGCGCGTCAGCGTCAGCAGCAGCGCCAGCGCCGCCGCCAGCCCCAGCCCCAGCACCACGCCGCCGGCCGCGATCACCCGCCGCAGCGAGCGCCCCTGCACCGGCGCGGTGGGCGGCTGGATCACCTGCACCCCCGCGCGCGCCTGCCGCCGCGCCTCCTCGCCGATGCGCAGCGCCGCCTCGCGCGTCGCCAGCTGGCGGGCGATGCCTTCCAGGGATTCGCGCTCGCGCTGCAGGTCGCGCAGCGCCACCTCGGCGGCCAGCAGGGCCTGGCCGCGGCGCTCGGCCGCCTCGCGCTGGCGCGTCACCTCGGCCAGCTGGCCGGCCAGGGTCTCCATGTCCAGCCGCGCGGTGACGGCGCGGTTGCTCAGCAATTCCTGGTTGGGGTTGCGCACCTCGCGCGTGGTGGTGAAGTTGGTGCGCGCCTCCTGCTGCACCAGCGCCCGCTGCGAGGCGATGCGCCGGTCCAGGTCGCGCAGGCCGGGCCAGTCGGGGGCGTATTGCGTGGCGGTGTGGGCGCGCTCGGCCAGCAGGCGGTTCAGCTGGTTGCGGCTGTCGTCGTTGGTGCGCAGGTTGGTGGTGTCGCTGAAGGCCAGCACGCGGGCCGGCTGGGCGGCAAGCTGCTGCTCGGCCGCCGCCAGCTGGGCGCGGGCGGTGGCCAGCGCCTCGCGCGCGCGGTTCTCGCGCTGGCTCAGCTCCTCGCGCCGGGCGTTGGCCAGCTGGATGTCCTGCGCGATCTCCAGCACCCCCGCCCCCTCGCGGGTGGCGCGGATGCGCTCGTCCACGGCGCGGATGCGCGCGTTGGCCTGCTCCAGCTCAGCGGCCAGCAGCCGGGCGCCGTCGTCGCCGGCCAGCAGGGCGCGGCGGTCGAAATACGCCGCCAGGATGGCCTCCAGCCCGCGCAGCGCCCGGGCGCGGTCGGGCAGGCTCAGCGTCACCCGCAGCAGGTTGGAGCCGGGCTCGGCCTCCCAGCGCAGCGCTTCGCCCAGCTCCTCGGCGGCCTTGTCGAATTCCGGGCCCACGGTGGCGCGCTGGTCGGGCAGGATGGCGCCGGGGCCGGTGGCGCGCAGCGCGGCGCGCAGCACCTCCGGGCTGGCCAGGATCTCCGCCTCCGCCCGCGTCACCTTCAGCACCTCCACCGACACCACGTTGGGCCCGATGCCGGTGATGTCCGCCGCCGCCGAGGCGTCGCGCGCCGTCTGCACCAGCAGGGTGGCGGTGGCGGGGAAGCGGGTGGGCACCAGCAGCGCCGCGCCCAGCCCCAGCAGCGCCGGCAGCAGCGCGGCCAGCGCCAGCCAGCGCCAGCGCAGCGCGGCGGTCACCAGCAGGTCGGCGGCGCGGAAGCCGCCCCAGCCGGGCTCGGGCGGGGCCAGCAGGGGGCGCGGCCGCTGCGGGCGCGCCTCCGCCAGCGCGCCCCCCATGCGTGCCGAGCCTTCCTCCAGCGCTTCCACTTGCCCCCGCGACAATCCTGCCGCTTCAAGCGTATAGCATCGCCCCCACCATGGCCAGGGAACGCCCATGACCACCGTGCCCGCGACGCGCCTGCTGGGCGTGCGCTTCGACGACCTGGACCTGGACGGCGCGCTGGCCCGCCTGTCGGCGCGCGACCCGGCGGCGCCCTTCGCCTACGTCGTCACCCCCAACGCCGACCACCTGCTGCGCCTGGAATCCGGCGACGCCGCCCTGCGCGAACTCTATGAAGGCGCCTGGCTGTCGCTGAACGACAGCCGCATCCTGCGCCTGCTGGCGGCGCGGCGCGGCGTGCGGCTGAACCTGGCCCCGGGCAGCGACCTGGCGGCGGCGCTGCTGGCGCGCGTCATCGGCCCGGCCACGCCGGTGGCGCTGGTGGGCGGCACCCCGGCGGTGGCCGCCGCCCTGCGCGGGCGCTTCGGCCTCGCCGCCCTGTTCCACCACCAGCCGCCGATGGGCTTCATCCGCGACGAGGCGGCGGTGGCGGCGGCGGTGGACTTCGTGCGCGCGCACCCGGCGCGCTTCGTGTTCCTGTGCGTCGGCTCGCCGCAGCAGGAGCGGCTGGCCGCGCGCATCCAGGCGGCGGGCGGCGCCACCGGGGTGGGGCTGTGCCTGGGCGCGGCGCTGGAATTCGCCGCCGGCGCCCGCCGCCGCGCCCCGGGCTGGATGCAGCGCGCCCACCTGGAATGGCTGCACCGCCTGGCCAGCGAGCCCCGCCGCCTGTGGCGCCGCTACCTGCTGGAAGCGCCGCGCCTGCTGCGCGCCATGCGCAAGGTGCCCCGGGGCGGCTGACCCGGCTGGCGCGGCGCGGGCGGACCCGCAAACCCCCTCGGGTTGCGCCCCGCCATCCTTCGCGGGAAAGCTGCGCCGGCCATGCCGCGCACCACCGTCGTCATCTGCACCTTCAACCGCCCCGGCCCGCTGGCGCGCGCCATCGCCACCGCGCGCGCCCAGGCGCTGCCCGCGGGCGAGGAGGCGGAGGTGCTGGTGGTGGACAACTCCCCCGACGCCAATGCCCGCGCGGCGGTGGAGGCGATGATGCCCGCCCCCGGCCTGCCGCTGCGCTTCCTCGCCGTGCCCGAGCCCAACATCTCCCTGGCGCGCAACGCCGGCGTGGCCGCCAGCACCGGCGAGCGCGTGGCCTTCCTGGACGATGACGAGCGCTGCGAGCCGGGCTGGCTGGCCGCCCTGGTCGCCACCCAGGCCGCCACGGGGGCGGATCTGGTGTTCGGCGCCGTGCTGCCCGAATTCCCCGGCGGCCCCCCCGCCTGGGACCCCACCGGCCGCTCCTACGAGCGCCTCCTGTCCTGGCCCACCGGCACGGCGCTGACGCTGCGCCACGATGAATCGGTGTCCGGCCGCTGGATCGGCACGGGCAATTCCCTGCTGCTGCGCGCCACCTGCCTGGACGGCCCGGCGCCCTTCGACCCCTTCCTGGGCCGCTGCGGCGGCGAGGATTTCGACCTGTTCCTGCGCCTGTTCGCGCAGGGCCGCCGCTTCGTCTGGTGCGCCGAGGCGGTGGTGCACGAGCTGGTGCCGCCCGAGCGCGCCACCCTGGCCTACATGCGCGGCCGCAACTTCCGCACCGGGCAGATCTACGGCACCGTGCTGCTGCGCCGCTCCGGCGCGCCGCGGCGCGACGCGCTGCTGCTGCAGGCCCGCGCGGCGGCGCAGCTGGGCGTGGTGGGGCTGCGCTGGGCGCTGGCGGCGCTGCGCGGCGGCGGCCGCCCGGCGGCGCTGCTCTCGGTCAAGTTCACCGAGGTCGCGGGCAAGCTCACCTGGTGGCGCCTCGCCCGGGCCTCCCGCGCGTGAGGCTGCTGCTCGTCTCCACCCAGCACTGGACGCCCGCCGCCCGCCTGGCGATGGCCCTGCGCGAGGCCGGCGCGGAGGTGGAGGCGGTGAGCCTGTGGCACTCGCTCATCGCGCGCTCCGCCGCGCCGGCGCGCCAGCACAAGCTGCGCCCCTGGCGCAAGCAGGCCGACATCGCCGCCGCCATCCGCGCCTGCCGCCCCGACCGCGTGGTCCCCACCGACGACCGCGGCGCCGCCCTGCTGGCCTCCCTGCACGCCGAGCCCGACCTGCGCGAGGTGGTGGAGGCCAGCCTGGGCGACGCGCGCGGCTACGCCGTGGCCGGGGCCAAGAGCGCGCAGATGGCCCTGGCCGCCCGGCTGGGCCTGCCGATGCCGCGCACCCTGCCGGTGCCCGGCCTGCCGGCGCTGGAGGCGGCGCTGCGCGCGCACGGTCTGCCGCAGGTGCTCAAGACCGACGGCTCCTGGGGCGGGGCGGGCGTCATCGTGCTGCGGCGGATGGAGGAGGCGCCGGCCGCCTTCGCCCGCGCCACCGCGCGCCCCGGCCTGCTGGCGGCGCTGAAGCTCGCGGCGTGGGAGGGCAGCTCCCGCCCGGTGTTCACCCGCCGCCACTGGCGCCGCCACGACCCCGACCTGCAGGAGTTCGTCAACGGCTTCCCCGCCAACCGCGCCGTGCTGGCCGACCGCGGCCGCGTGCTGGCCGGCCTGTCGGTGGAGGTGCTGCAGGCCGCCGGCCCCACCGCGCCCGCCACGGTGATCCGCGTGGTGGAGGACGCGCAGATGGCGGCCTCCGCCGCGGCGATGGTGGAGGCGCTGGGCCTGTCCGGCCTGCTGGGCTTCGACTTCGTGGTGGAGGAAGGCACCGGCCGCCGCCTGCTGATCGAGATGAACCCGCGCGCCACCCCCATCTGCCACCTCGCCGCCCGCCCCGGCGAGGGGCTGGGCGGCGCCTTCGCCGCCTGGGTGGCGGGGCGCGACCCCGCCGCGGTGCCGCTGCCCGGACCGGGCACGGAGATCACCCTGTTCCCTGGCGAATGGCTGCGCGACGCTTCCTCGCCCCGGCTGCGCCAGGCCTGGCACGACGCGCCGTGGAACGACCCGCCGCTGATGCGCGCCTACCTGGGCGACGCCGCCGGGCTGGACCGCTTCGCCCGCCGCCAGCGCCTCTTCCGCAAGCTCACCGGGCGCGGATGAGGCCGCCCCGCCGCGCCCGCGCCCTGCTGGCGCGCTTCCTGCCGGAGAAGGCGCTGGCGCTCGACGTCTCGGTGATCTTCGGCGGCTTCGGGCTGCAGCTGCTGACGCAGGTCGGCTGGCTGGTGCTGGCGCTGCGGCTGCTGGGCCCGGAGGGCTACGGCCTGTTCGCCGCGCTCACCGCCATCACCGTGGCGGTGGGCTGCTTCGCCGGCTGGGGCAGCGACCAGCTGCTCATCCGCGAGGTGGCGCGCGACCCGGCGGCGATGCGGCACTGGGTGGGGCACGGGCTACTGTCCATCCTGCTCACCGCCCTGCCGCTGGGGCTGGCGCTGTTCCTGCTGCTGCCGCTGGTCGAGGCCGGGCACCTGGGCCCGGCGGCGCTGGCGATGGTGCTGCTGGCCGACCTCTGGCTGGGGCGCTGGGCCAACCTGGCCATCAGCGTCGCCATGGCCGCCGGGCAGCCGGGGCGGCAATCGGCGGCCACCGTCATCCCCGGCGCGCTGCGGCTGGCGGCCATCATCCTGGCCGGGCTGCTGCACGCGCCGCTGACCATGGAGGCCTGGGCGGGCTGGTACCTCGGGGCCTCGGCGCTGTCGGCGCTGCTGTGCCTGGGGCTGGTGGTGCGCGACCATGGCTGGCCCCGCCCGGCCTGGATCCCCGGCCTGTGGGCGGAGGGGCTGACCTTCGCCGCCGAAAGCGCGCTGCAGGCCTCGGTGAAGGACCTGGACAAGCCCATCGTGCTGCAGTTCCTCGGCCCGGAGGCCGCCGGCCTCTACGCCGCCGCCTTCCGGGTGGTGGACGTGGTGGCGCTGCCCATCAAGGCGCTTGGCTACGCGCTGTATGCCCGCATGTTCCGGCTGGCCGCCGAAAGCCTGGAGGCCTGCCGCGCCCTGGCCCGCCGCATGGCCGGGCTGGCCGCCGCCCTGGGCGCGGCGGGGGGCGCGGGGCTGCTGCTGTTCGCCGGGCTGCTGCCGCTGGTGTTCGGCGGCGCCTATGCCGGGCTGCCCTTCCTGGTGCGCCTGCTGGCGCCGCTGCCGCCGCTGCTCGGCGCCTACGTGGTGGGCGCCGACCTGCTGAGCGCCACCGGGCGGCAATCGCACCGGCTGGCGGTGGTGGTGGTGTCGCTGGCGCTGACGCTGGGCCTGTGCTGGCTGGCGACGCCGCTGCTGGGCCTGGAGGGCGCGGTGCTGGCGCGGCTGCTGGTGCAGGCGCTGTGCACCGCCCTGGTCTGGGCGCTGGCGGCGCGCGGGGTGGCGCGATGATGCGCGAGACGCCGGCCCGCGCCGGGGCGCGCCCGCTGCTGTCCGTGCTGGTGCCCACCTTCGACCGCGACGTGCGCCCCCTGGCGGCGGAGCTGCTGGCCGACATCGCCGCGCTGGAGCAGCCGCTGGCGGCCGAGCTGCTGGTGCTGGTGGACGGCAACCCGGCCCTGGCGGGGCAGGAGGAGGTGCTGGCCATGGCCGCCGCGCGCGGCCTGGCCGCCGGCTTCGCCCTGGCGCCGCGCAACCTGGGCCGCTCCGGCGCCCGCAACGCCCTGGCCGGGGCCGCCAAGGGCGAGCACGTGCTGTTCCTGGACGCCGACAGCCTGCCCGACGCGCCGGGCTTCGTCGCCCGCGCGCTCCAGGCGGCGCAGGAGGCGCCGGGCGCCGTGACCTGCGGCGGCCGCACCGGCCGGCGCTGCCCGCCCGCCCCGCCGGATTCCCGCCTGTTCGAGGCGCACAGCCGCATGCGCGAATGGCTGCCGGCGGCGGCGCGCAACGCCGACCCCGAGGGCCATTTCCTGTCGGCCAACTTCCAGCTGCGGCGCGAGCTGTTCCTGCGCGCCCCCTTCGACGGCCGCTTCACCGGCTGGGGGTGGGAGGACACCGACTGGGCGCTGCGCATCCGCCCGCACGCCCCGGTGCGCCACGTGGACAACACCGTGTCGCACATGGAGCACCACACGGATGCCGGCTGGCTGGGCCGGCTGGACCGCTCGGTGGGCAACTACGCGCTGCTGGCGCAGGCCCACCCGGCGGCGGTGCGCCGCCACCGCCTGTGGCCGCTGATGCGCGCCCTGCGGCCCGTCAGCGGCTGGGGCTGGCTGGCGGCGCTGCTGCTGCGCCTGGCGCTGTGGCGCGTGCTGCCGGCCGCGCTGCGGCTGAAGCTGGCCAAGCTGCGCCAGGCGATGGTCTACGCCCGCGCCATCCCGGGCTGAGGCCCGGCCCGCCTCAGCGGCACATCAGCACCGGCACGTCCGCGTTCTCCAGCACGTGCCGCGTCACCCCGCCGAGGATGAGCTGGCGCAGCCGGGAATGGCTGTAGGCGCCCATGCACAGCAGGTCCGCCCCGAAGTCGCGCGCCGCGCCCAGCAGGCCCGCGCCCACGTCCTTGGTCATCGGGCGGAACTCCACCGCCTCGGCGGTGATCTCGTGCCAGTGCAGGTAGGCCAGGATGCCCTCCACCTTGGGGCCGCGGCGCTGGTAGTCGGCGGAATACAGGATGCGCCGCGCCTCGGCGCGGTGCAGCCAGGGCAGGGCGGCGGCGATGGCGGTGGCGCTCTCGGCGCTGCCGTTCCAGGCGCAGCACACCCGCGTGCCGATGGTGGCGGGCGCGTGGCGCGGCGCGATCAGCACCGGGCGGCCGCTGTCGAACAGCACGGCGTGCAGCGCGTCGCTGCTGCTCACGTCCTCGTCCGCCTCCGGGTGCGGCACCACCGCCATGTCGTAGAGGCGCGACTGCTGCGCCACCACGTCCTCCTCCCGCCCGGCGATGGATTCGAAGGACAGCGTCGGCCCGGCCGACTTCAGCGCCGTCTCGGCCGAGTTGGCGATGGCGACGTCGCCGGCCGCGCTGGCGAAGCGCTCGAACAGGGCGCGCACGCGCCCCGCCCGGTCGCCGCTCTCGCGCTCGGTGGCGGCCATCATCTCCTCGATCATCGCGCCCGACAGGCCCTCGCCGGCCAGCGGCGCCACGTCGCGCGCGTCCACCCGCACGTGCAGGCAATGGACATGGGCGTTCCAGATGCGCGCCACCATCAGCGCGGTGGCCAGGGCGGCCTCCCCGGCGGCGGTGCCGGTCAGCGGCAGCAGCAGGCGGCGATAGGCCATGGTCTTCTTCCCCCAGCGACTCGTTTCGCGTGCAGTTATGGCGGGGCGGGCGCGTCCAGGTCCAGCGCCTTGCACGCCGCCGGCAGCGGGTCGTCCGCCGCGTCCAGCGCCGTCCATTCCGGCGCGGCGGCGCCGCGGGCCGCCGTCGCCTCCAGCACCGCCACGTCGGCGTCCGAGGCATCGCCGGTCCGCGCGGCCACGCGGGCGCGCAGCACCGCCATCGGCGCCGTCAGCCACAGCCCCTGGCAGGGGCCCAGCGCCGCGCGCTCCTCCGCGCGGGCGAACACCGCGTCGGCGATGGCGGCGTGGCCCAACGCCACCGCGCCGCGCGCCGCCGCCGCCAGCTCGGCGAACACCGCGGCGCTTTCCGCCGGCGCATAGGCGGCCGGGGGCAGCCGCTCCTCCGGCGCCGCGCCGTGCCGGCGCTTCCTGATCTCGTCCGAGCGCAGCACCAGCGCGCCGGGCGCGGCGCCCAGCAGCGGCGCCAGGCGGCGGGCCAGGTGGCTCTTGCCGGTGCCCTGCAAGCCGCCCACCGCCACCAGGGGCGCCGGGGCGGGGCGCAGCGCCGCCTCCGCCGCCTCCAGCAGCCCCTCCCAGGCGCGGCCGCGCCGGCATTCCACATGGGCGCGGATGATGGCGCGCAGCGACAGCCACAGCGGCAGCCCGCCCACCACCTGCCAGTCGCCGGTGCGCGCCACCCAGCGGTTCAGCACCGCGTTGGCGCCCGCGCGGCCGTGGCGGCGCTCCAGGTCCATCAGCAGGAAGGCCAGGTCGTAGCCCACGTCCACCGTGGCCATCGCCTCGTCGAATTCCAGCGCGTCGAAGGGGCGCACCGCGCCGTCCAGCAGGCACAGGTTGCCCAGGTGCAGGTCGCCGTGGCAGCGACGCAGCCGGCCGGCGGCGGCGCGCTCCGCCAGCAGCGGGCGCAGCCGGTCGTGCAGCGCGGCGGCGGCGGCGAACCAGCCGCGCACCCGCGCCTCCGGCAGCCCGGCGGCCAGGGCGGAGTCGCGGTTCTGGGCCAGGATGCGGTCCAGCGCGCCGTCGCCCGCGCGCGGCGGCGCGGCGGCGTGCAGCGCCGCCACCGCGTCGGCCAGGGCGCGCGGGTCGGGCAGGGGGGCCACGTCCAGGAAGGCGCCCGGCGGCAGGCGGCGCATCTCCAGCGCCCATTCCACCGGCGCGCCCGCGCCATCCAGGGCCAGGGTGCCGTCGGGCGCGCGGGTGACGGGCACCACGCGGCGGTACAGGCCCGGCGCGTGGGGGGCGTTCAGCGCGAATTCGTGCCGCGTCAGCCGCTCGCGCTCCGCCAGGGTGGTGAAGTCCAGGAAGCCCAGGTTGACCGGCTTCTTCACTTTCCAGGCGCGGTCACGGCCCAGGAACACCCAGGAGATGTGCGTCTCCGCCACCTCCTCCGCCATGGCGCGCAGGAAGGCGGCGGCCTCGCTCACGGGTACAGCGCCTCCTCCCGCCAGGCGGCGCCGTCGCGGTGGAACACCCGGCGCTCGTGCAGGCGGAAGGGCATGTCGCGCCAGAACTCGATGCGCTCCGGCACCACGCGGAAGCCCGACCAATGCGGCGGCCGCGGGATGGCGCCGACGCCGAACTTCAGCGTGTAGTCGGCCACCGCCTTCTCCAGCGCCCAGCGCCCCTCCAGCGGGCGCGACTGCCGCGACGCCCAGGCGCCGATGCGCGAGCCCCGCGCGCGGGAGGCGTAGTACTCGTCGGCCTCGGCCTCGCTCACCGCCTCCACCGCGCCTTCCACCCGCACGGAGCGCTGCAGCGTCTTCCAGTGGAAGCACAGCGCGGCGAAGGGGTTGGCCGCCAGTTCGCGCCCCTTGCGGGATTCCAGGTTGGTGTAGAACACGAAGCCCCGCGCGTCGTGCCCCTTCAGCAGCACCATGCGCGCGGAGGGCCGCCCCTCCGGCGTGCAGGTGGCCAGGCACAGCGCGTTGGGGTCGTTGGGCTCGCTCCGCGCCGCCTCGCCCAGCCAGTCGGAGAACAGGGCGTAGGGGTCGGTGCTCACGGGCGCTCTCCTGGGCGGGTCTTGCCGGTCCTGGGGGCATGTGCCACCACCACCCTGACCCCGCAACCGCTCCCCCCGGCCTTCCTCGACGGACCCGCGATGACCGAGACCCCGATCCCGACCGGAACGCTGATGCAGGGAAGGCGCGGCCTCGTCATGGGCGTGGCCAACGACCGCTCCATCGCCTGGGCCATCGCCAAGGCCTGCGCGGCGCAGGGCGCGGAACTCGCCTTCACCTACCAGGGCGAGGCGCTGGAGAAGCGCGTGCGCCCCCTGGCCGAGAGCGTGGGCAGCGACCTGGTGCTGCCCTGCGACGTCGGCTCCGACGAGGACCTGGACCGCGCCTTCGCCGGCATCGAGGCGCGCTGGGGCAAGCTGGACTTCCTGGTCCACGCCATCGGCTTCGCCGACAAGCAGTTCCTGCGCGGCCGCTTCCTGGACACCCCGCGCGAGGCCTTCCTGCAGGCGCTCGACATCTCCTGCTACTCCTTCGCCGCCGCCGGCCGCCGCGCCGCCGCGCTGATGGGCGAGGGCGGCTCGCTGCTGACGCTGAGCTACCTGGGCGCGGAGAAGTGGGTGCCGCACTACAACGTGATGGGCGTGGCCAAGGCGGCGCTGGAGGCCAGCGTGCGCTACATGGCCGCCGACCTCGGCCCGCGCAACATCCGCGTCAACGCCATCTCCGCCGGGCCGATCAAGACGCTGGCGGCGAGCGGCATCGGCGACTTCCGCTACATCCTGAAGTGGAACCAGTACAACGCGCCGATGCAGCGCAACGTGGGGCTGGAGGAGGTGGGCGGCGCCGGCCTCTACCTGCTCAGCCCGCTGTCCACCGGCGTCTCGGGCGAGGTGCACCACGTGGATTGCGGCTACCACATCGTCGGCATGAAGAACCCCGACGCGCCGGACCTGACGATCGAGAAGAACGGCGGCTAGGGCACGATCCGCCTGGATGGAATCAGGGAGGCGGTGAATCCTCCTCCCAGCAAAGGCTGGATCATGATCTAGCGCCCCTCGTCGGGAATGTTCACCAGCGTGCCGCAGGCCTTGCAGTGCACCGCGTCGGCGTCGTGCCGGCGCAGGCCGCAGGCGGGGCAGGGGAACTCCACCTTCTCCGGCCGGAACAGGGCCGAGGCCAGGCGCAGGAACAGCGTCACCCCCGCCAGCATGATGAACACCGCCAGCAGCCGCCCCGCCGTCTCCTTGGGCGTGATGTCGCCGAAGCCGGTGGTGGTCAGCGCGGTGACGGTGAAGTAGAGCGCATCCCCGTAGTTGTGGATGCCGCCGCCCATCAGCCAGCGCAGCTCGAACACCACGCCGGTCATCACGAACACGAAGACCAGCAGCTGCGCCCCGGCCATCATCGCCGCTTCGTTGCGGCGGAAGCCGTCCCAGTCCTGCCGCAGGGACATCGCCAGCCGCGCCGAGTGGAACAGCCGCAGCGCCCGCAGCACCCGCAGGAAGCCCAGCGCGTGCTGCAACAACGGCGAGAGCAGCAGGGTGAGGATGGCCGCCAAATCCGCCAGCTCCAGCCAGCGGGAGGCGGAGCGCAGCGGGTGGTCGCGGATGGCGTGGCGGGCGGCGAACTCCCCCAGCAGCACGGCGCCCAGCGCCATGTCCACCGCCACCACCACCCGCTCGCCGGGGCCGAAGGAGGCGGCGACGATCCAGCCCAGGCTCAGCAGGTCCAGCCCCAGCAGCGCGTAGCGGAAGCGCCGCGCCGGGGGGGATTGCGCGGTGTAGAGGTGGCGCAGCCGGCTGCGCCACCGGTGGGCATGCGCCGCCGTCAGAGGGCGCCGCCGCGGCGGCCGGCCATGGCGCCCAGCCGCAGCCGCAGCGCGTTCAGCTTGATGAAGCCCTGGGCGTCGAACTGGTCGTAGGCGCCCTGGTCGTCCTCGAAGGTGACGTGCTTCATCGAATACAGGCTGTGGGGCGAGCGCCGGCCGGACACGATGACATTGCCCTTGTAGAGCTTCAGCCGCACCTCGCCCTCCACGCTTTCCTGCGACGCGTCGATCAGCGCCTGCAGCATGCGCCGCTCGGGGGAGAACCAGAAGCCGTTGTAGATGCACTCCGCGTAGCGGGGCATCAGGCTGTCCTTCAGGTGGCAGGCCTCGCGGTCCAGCGTGATGGATTCGATGGCGCGGTGGGCGTAGTGCAGGATGGTGCCGCCCGGCGTCTCGTAGCAGCCGCGGGACTTCATGCCGACGAAGCGGTTCTCCACCAGGTCCAGCCGGCCGATGCCGTTGGCCTTGCCCAGCGCGTTCAGCCTGGTCAGCAGCGCGGCGGGCGACAGCGCCTCGCCGTTGATGCCCACGGCGTCGCCGCGCTTGAACTGGATGGTGATCTCTGTCGGCGTGTCCGGCGCTTCGAGGGGGGAGATGGTGCGCTGCCAGACCATCTCGTCCGGCGCGTCCCACGGCTCCTCCAGGATCTTGCCCTCGCTGCTGCTGTGCAGCAGGTTGGCGTCCACGGAGAACGGCGCCTCGCCGCGCTTGTCCTTGGCGATGGGGATCTGGTGCGCCTCGGCGAACTCGATCAGCCTGGTGCGGCTGGTCAGGTCCCATTCGCGCCAGGGGGCGATGATCTTGATGTCGGGCTTCAGCGCGTAATAGCTGATCTCGAACCGGACCTGGTCGTTGCCCTTGCCGGTGGCGCCGTGGGAAACGGCGTCGGCCCCCACCTCCTCCGCGATCTCGATCTGCCGCTGGCTGATCAGCGGACGGGCGATGGAGGTGCCCAGCAGGTAGAGCCCCTCATACAGCGCGTTGGCGCGGAACATCGGGAACACGAAGTCGCGCGTGAAGGTCTCGCGCAGGTCGTCCATGTAGATGTTCCCGGGCTTGATGCCGAGCATCAGCGCCTTGTCGCGCGCCGGCCCCAGCTCCTCGCCCTGGCCGAGGTCGGCGGTGAAGGTCACCACCTCGCACTTGTAGGTGGCCTGGAGCCACTTGAGGATCACGCTGGTGTCGAGCCCGCCGGAATAGGCGAGCACGACCTTCTTCACGTCCTTCACGCGCATCGGGCAACTCTCCGCTTTGCGGGCAGGATTAGGAGGGGACGGGCGGGGCGGCAACCTCCCCCCGCCGCACCAGCAGGGTGAACTCCCACAGCCCGTAATCCTGCAGCAGCGCCACGTGCCGCCCGAAACGCCCCAGGCAGCGCCCCAGCTCCTCCACCGGGTCGGCGTAGAACAGGTGCGGCCGCCGCCTTCCAGGGTCCGAGCAGCGGGACAGCATGTTCCAGCCGAAGCCCCGCCGCCCGCAGCCGGCCAGCACCTCCTGCACCGCCGCGGCATGCGCCGCCCATTCGGCCTCGCCCACCGCCCCCTTCACGTGCAGCACGCCGGAGGCGAGGGCGAAGTCGGCCGCCGCCGCCGGCACGGCGCCCAGGTGGAAGGCGTGGCCCGGCCCCTCGCCGTGGCGGGCGCGGGCGGCCGCCACCATCTCCGGCGCCAGGTCCCAGCCCTGGTAGGGGCCGCGGTGGCCGGCGGCGCGCAGGAAGGGCAGCAGGTCGCCGCAGCCGCAGCCCAGGTCCAGCACGCTGGCCTCCGGCTGGCCTTCCAGCAGGCGCAGGAACTGCGCGAAGCGCCGCGCCTGGGACTCCGCCCCGTTCCAGTCCACCCCGCGCGCCCCCGGCCCGTGCGCGGCCAGGCTGGCGGCGTAGTAGTCGCGCTGCCCGGCCAGGATGGCGGGGTTCACGGCCGCGCGCCTCCCAGCAGGGCCGGGGCGGCGGGGCCGGCATTCAGCAGCAGGTCCACCACGCTCATTCCCGGCAGGAAGGGGCCCCAGGGCTGCGGGTAGGGCGGGCAGGGGCCGTAATCCATCCAGTCCAGCGCGATGCCGCGCCGCCGGAACGGCGACGGGTCCAGGTAGGCGCGCGCCGCCGGTCCGGTCAGGTAGCGCGTGGCCCCGGCGGCGGCGGCCAGCGCCGCCAGCCGCTCCGAGGCGTCCATGGCCCGCAGCGCCTCGGGCGGCAGCAGCGCGCGGTCGCGCAGCACCTCCGGCCCCAGGCCCAGCCGGGCGGCCACGGCGCGGGTCAGGCCCTCGTTGGCGCGCGACAGCAGGGGCTCCGCCGCCGCCGCGCGCAGCTGCGCCGCCAGCCAGGGGAACACCTCGGCGAAGTGGGCGGCGGGGCGGTAGGCGGCGGCGATGGCGCCCAGCATCGCCCCGGCCCAGCCGGGGTCGGCGATGCGCGCCTCCTCCACCGCCTGGTGGAAGCGCCCGCTCACCTGCACCGGCACGCTCAGCCAGGCCGGGCCGCGCGGGGTCTTGATGCGGTTGCGGCTGCGCCAGTCCCGCCGGGTGAACTGCACGCCGTCCAGCACCACCCAGGCATCGGCGCGCGCCAGCAGGGCGAACCAGCCGCGCCAGGGCAGGAAGTTGCCCTGCGTCACCACCACCGTGCGCCCCACCCTCAGGCCGCCCGCGCCAGCGCGTCCAGCACGCGGTCCTGCTCGCCCTCGCCCAGCCGCGGGTGCAGCGGCAGGCGCAGCAGGCGCGCCGCGGCGTCGTCCGTCACCGGCATGGGCAGCGGCGTGCGGCCGAAGCGCCGCCCGGCGGGGGCCGAGTGCAGCGGCACGTAGTGGCCCACCGCCGCCACCCCGGCGCGGCCCAGCGCCGCGCGCAGCCCCTCGCGCGCCGCGCCGTCGCGCGCCATGACGCGGTAGATGTGGCCGTTGTGCCCCGCCCCCTGCGGCACCTGCGGCCGGCCCAGCCGCCCCGCCGCCGCCAGCCCGGCCAGCCCGGCATGGTAGCGGTGCCACAGCGCCAGCCGGCGCGCGGTGAGGGCGGGCGCGGCCTCCAGCTGCGCCAGCAGGAAGGCCGCCGTCAGCTCGCCCGGCAGGAAGGAGGAGCCGAGGTCCACCCAGGTGTAGCGCGCCACCTCGCCGCGGGCGAAGCGGGCGCGGTCGGTGCCCTTCTCCCACACCACCTCGGCGCGGGCGGCGGCGGCGGGGTCGTTCACCACCAGCGCCCCGCCCTCGCCGCTGATGACGTTCTTGGTCTCGTGGAAGGAGAAGGCGGCGAAATCGCCGAAGGAGCCCAGCGGGCGGTCCTGCCAGCAGGCGTGCAGCGCCTGGGCCGCGTCCTCCACCACCCACAGCCCGTGGCGGCGGGCGAAGCGCAGCACGGCGTCCATGTCGCAGGCCACGCCGGCGTAGTGCACGGCGCACACCGCGCGGGTGCGCGGCGTCAGCGCCGCCTCCAGCAGCGCCTCGTCCAGGTTCAGCGTGTCGGGCCGCACGTCCACGAACACCGGCACCGCGCCGCGCAGCACGAAGGCGTTGGCGGTGCTGGCGAAGGTGAAGGAGGGCATCAGCACCTCGTCCCCCGCCTCCAGCCCGCACAGGATGGCCGCCATCTCCAGCGCCGCGGTGCCCGAATGGGTCAGCAGCGCCCGCCCGCCGCCCGCGGCGGCCGAGACGCGCTCCTGGCAGCGGCGGGTGAAGGCGCCGTTGCCCGACAGGTGCCCGGCCTCCAGCGCCTGCCGGATGTAGGCCATCTCGTTCCCGGCGAGGCTGGGCTGGTTGAAGCGGACCGGCGGCGCGGCAGGCTGCATGGGCGGGGAATCCTTCCCGGAACGACCCCGGCAGCGAAGCACCGCCCCCCTTAGGGAAGCGTAAATCGCCCCGGTGTCATGCTGCGCCCATGCAGGGTGGGGCGATGCGCTGGCGCAAGCTGGGCCGGGTGTTCGTGGCGCGCGGCCAGCAGGCCTGGATGCGCAGCCACGCCATGGTGCCCATCCCGCTGCCGCTGGGCGGCCACGCGCTGCGCGTGCTGTTCAGCCCGCGCGACGGCCAGGGCCGCTGCCACCTGGCTTGGCTGGAGATGGATCTGCGCGCCCCCACCCGGCCGCGCCGCCTGGGCGTGGCGCCGCTGCTCTCGCCCGGCGCGGGCGACGCCTTCGACGCCTGGGGAGCCATGGGCGCCTGGGTGGCGGAATCCGGCGGCGAGGAGCGCCTGTACTACCAGGGCTGGACGCGCCCGCCCGGCCGGCCCTTCGGCGCCGCCATCGGCCTGGCCACCCGCCCGGCCGGCTGCGCGCCGGACACCCCGTTCCGCCGCGCTCAGCCCGGCCCGGTGCTGGCCCCCGGGCCGGAGGACCCGGCCTTCGTCGCCAACCCCGCCGTGCTGCCGGACGGCGCCGGGGGCTGGCGCATGTGGTACCAGTCCGGCCGGCCCTGGGAACGGGTCGGCGGCGCCTGGAAGCCGCGCTACGCCATCCGCCACGCCACCTCGCCCGACGGGCGGCGCTGGACGCCCAGCCCCGGCGCCGCGCTGGACCACGCCCACCCCGGCGAGGCCGCCATCGCCCGCTTCTGCCCGCTGCGCGAGGCGGGGGGCGGCTGGCGCGCCTTCTACGCCTTCCGCGGCGACGACTGGCCCTACCGCATCGGCACCGCTGCCTCCGCCGATGGGCGGGCCTGGCAGCGGCAGGACGCCCTGGCCGGCATCGCCCCCGGTCCCGGCGGCTGGGAAGGCGAATCCGTCACCTATCCCACGGTGTTCGACGCCGCCGGGGCGCGCTGGATGCTCTACAACGCCGGGCGCTACGGCGATGCGGGCTTCGGGCTGGCGGTGCTGGAATAAGGCGCGGCCGGCGGCGGTGCAGCGCCCCCGCCGCGTGGCCGGGGGGCGGCCCCCCGGAAACAGGCGTCACGCCCCGGGCTGCCGCCGCCGCGCCGCTGCCAGCCCCAGCGCCGCGATGCCCGCGCTGGCCAGGGCGAACACCCAGCGATACCCGCCCAGCCCGATGACGCTGGCGAACACCAAGCTCCCCACCGTCTGCCCCAGGAACAGCGCCATGGCGAAGGCGCTGACCGCCGTCCCCCGCGCTTCCGGCAGCGCCTCGGTGGCGCGGGCCTGCAGCACGCCGTGGAAGCAGAAGAAGGCCATGCCCATGCAAAGCTGCGCCGCCAGCACCACCCCCCAGTGCGGCGCGGCGGCGATGGCGCCCAGCAGCAGCGCCAGCCCCAGCCCGCCGGCGCGCAGCATCCCCGCCTCGCCCAGCCGGCGCAGCAGCCGCGGCGCCAGCCGGGTATAGGCCAGCGCGCCGACGCCGAACCCCGCCATCACCAGCCCGGCCTCGCCCGCCGAGAGCCCGAAATCCTCGATCAGGTAGGAGGCGATGAAGGGAAACGAGCCGCCGAACAGCAGCGCCCCGTTCAGCGCCGTCACCGCCAGCAGCCGCCGCCCGGTCGGCGCGCGCAGCATCCGCAGGTAGCCCGCCACCGCGCTCAGCCCGCTGGCCGGCGGGCGGGTGCGCCCGGCCACCAGCCGCCACCACAGCACCGCCCCCACCCCCAGCGCCAGCGCGCCCCCGGCGAGGAAGGAGGCGCGCCAGCCGAACCACTCGCCCAACACGCCGCTGATCGGCCCGGCCAGCATGGTCGCCATCACGTTGCCGGTCAGGAAGCGGCCGATGGCGGCCTGCCGCCCCTCATAGGGGACCACGTCGCCCACATGCGCCATCAGCAGCGGGATGACGGCGCCCGCCGCCAGCCCGCCCAGCGCGCGGATCACCGCCACCCCGGCCAGGCTCTCGGCCACCACGGCGCCCATCGTCACCAGCCCGTAGAGCACCAGCGCCAGCGCGGCGACGCGGATCTTGCCGAAGCGGTCGCCCAGCGGCCCGGTCAGCAACTGCCCGGCGCCGTAGGGCAGCATGAAGGCCGCCACCAGCACCGCGGCGGCCGAGACGGTGGTGCCGAACCCCACCGCGATCATCGGCAGCAGCGGGTCCAGCATGCGCATGCCGCAGCCGGTGGCGAAGCCGCCCAGCGCCATCAGCCCCACCGGCAGGGCGCGCGCGCTCAACGCCGCGCCCACCAGCGGCGGAACGCCCAGATGGGCCAGCCGACCAGCGACGCCATCATCACCGGCCAGGTGACCAGCATCAGCCAGCCCAGCACGAAGCCCGTCACCAGCGCCCCGCCGATGTCCACCCCCAGCACGATGCAGGGATGCGCCGCCGCCTCGTTCAGCGTGCAGCCCAGCGCGTCGGCGATGAGGGAGGAGAGCAGCACGCCCAGGAAGGGCAGCCAGGCCAGCACCGTCCCGAGGATGGCGAGGGCCAGGCGCGCGCTCACGCGCGGCGCTGCCGTTCGGATTCCGTCTTCAGCTGGCCGCAGGCGGCCAGGATGTCGCGCCCGCGCGGCCGCCGCACCGGGGCGGAGTAGCCGGCGGCGTTCACGATGGCGGCGAAGCGCTCCACCTGCTCCGGCGTGCTGGTGCGATAGGGCGAGCCGGGCCAGGGGTTGAAGGGGATCAGGTTCACCTTGGCCGGGATGCCGCGCAGCAGCCGCACCAGCTCGTGCGCCTCGGCCTCGCTGTCGTTCACCCCGCGCAGCATCACGTACTCGAAGGTGATGCGCCGGGCGTTGGAGGCGCCGGGATAGCGCCGGCAGGCGTCCAGCAGCTCGGCGATGGGGTACTTGCGGTTCAGCGGCACGATCTCGTCGCGCAGCGCGTCGCGGGTGGCATGGAGCGACACCGCCAGGTTCACCCCCAGCTCCGCCCCGCAGCGGTCCATCATCGGCACCACGCCGGAGGTGGACAGGGTGATGCGCCGCCGCGACAGCGCCACCCCCTCATGGTCCATCAGGACCGTGAGCGCCTGCGCCACGGCCTCGTAGTTGTAGAGCGGCTCGCCCATGCCCATCACGACGATGTTGCTCAGCCGCCGGCCTTCCTCGCCCTTGGGCGTCGGCCATTCGCCGTAGCTGTCGCGCGCCGCCAGGAACTGGCCCACGATCTCCGCCGCGCCCAGGTTGCGCACCAGCCGCTGCGTGCCGGTGTGGCAGAAGGCGCAGGACAGGGTGCAGCCCACCTGGGTGGAGATGCACAGCGCCCCGCGGTCCTCCTCGGGGATGTACACCGTCTCGACCTTCTGGCCGTCGCGCCACTCGAACAGCCACTTGCGGGTGCCGTCGCGGCTGGTCTGCTCCGTCGCCACGCCGGGGCGGCCGACCACGAAGCGCTCCGCCAGCTTCTGCTGCAAGGGCCGCGCGATGGTGGACATGCGCGCGAAGTCGCGCTCCCCCTGGTGGTAGATCCAGTGCCACAGCTGCTTGGCGCGGAACGGCTTCTCGCCGATTTCGGCCATGGCGGCCGCAAGCTCCGCGCGCGACAGGCCCACCAGCTCGCGCCGGCCCTGGGCGTCCTCCATCGGCGGCGGGGCGAAGGCGGCGGCCTTGGCCAGGATGCGCCCGCGCTCGGCCTCCGTCAGCCCGTCGGAGGGCGGCAGGCTGCGCGCATGCGGCTGGAAGGCGCGGGAGGCCGGCGCCGCGGGGGCGGGCGGGTTCATCGCCGCGCCGCCGGGCATTCGCGGGTGATGGCGTCGTAGGCGGCGCCGAAGCCGGCCAGCGGGAAGGTGTCGGCCGCCTGGCCGCGCCCGTTGGGGCCGGGGCCGCGCAGCAGCGCCTCCCGCCCGCCGCGCAGCGCGGCCACCACCTTGGCGCCCTCGCGCGCGAAGGCGGTGTCGCCGGCGGTGTAGAAGGCGAACTCGGCGGGGCCGACCAGCAGCCGCGGCTCGGCGCCGCGGGCGAAGGAATAGGCCACGCGCGCGGCCACCTGGTCGCGCCCGGCGGGGCGGTGGGTCACCAGCAGCATGACGTTGCGCGCCTCGCGGCCCGGCACGCCCTCGGCGGAGCGGGCGCGGGCGAAGGCGTAGCACACCTTCTGCCCGTTCTCCGTGTGGGTGGCGGCGGTCCAGGACTGGAACTCGCCCAGGGCGGCCGGGCGGTTCTGCGCCGCCGCCGGCAGGGCGGCGAGCAGCATCAGGGCGAGGAGAAGGCGCATCGCGGGGAGATAGACCCCCCGAGGGGGCCGGGCAACCGCCGCATGTCCGTCATGCGGCGGCGTGGCGGAACGCGGGTCCGTCGCCCGAGGGCGGGAGGAACCAGCGTCGCAAGGCGCGGCGCGCGGCCCATCGGCGCGCGGGGCAGGGGCGGTTCCGCCGCGCGGCGCCAGCCAAGCGCGCGGACGCGCGCACCCGGCGCCCGGGGGCGCCGGACACCAGGCGCCGAAGGCGCCGTCAGCCTTCCTCGTCGCGCTCGCCCTCGACCTCGATGTCGGCGTCGATGGCGTCGTCCTCGTCCTCCAGGTCGTCCGCGTCCTCGACCGCCTCGGCGTCCACGTCCTCCAGCTCCACCTCGTCGGTGTCGCCCTCCGGCGCGGCGGCGCGCTTCTTCAGCTTCTCCTCCGGCAGCGGCGCGGCGGCGCGGCGCAGGCGCGGCTGCTCGGCCGGCTGCTCCGTCCCGCACTTGGGGCAGGCGGCGGGCTGCTTCGCCAGGTCGTAGAACTTCGTGGAGCAGGCGACGCAGACGCGCTTCAAACCCAGTTCCGGCTTGGCCATGGAACCCCTCGATCCGTGAAATCCGCGCGCCGGGCGCGGGCGGGGCGCATTGCCACGCCCGCCGCCGCGGTGTCAAACCACCCCACCGATGACGCACGCCGCCGAACCCACGCCGCTTTCCGCCCGCCCCGCCCCCGGCCCGCTGGGCGGGCGCATCGCCGTGCCGGGCGACAAGTCCATCTCCCACCGCGCGCTGATGTTCGGCGCGCTGGCCGTCGGCACCACGGAGGTCACGGGCCTGCTGGAAGGCGAGGACGTGCTGCGCACCGCCGCCGCCATGCGCCTGCTGGGCGCCGAGGTGGAGCGCCTGGGCGGCGGCGCCTGGCGCGTCGCCGGGCGCGGCATCGGCGGCCTGCTGGAACCCGACGACGTGCTGGACATGGGCAACAGCGGCACCGCGGCGCGCCTGATCTGCGGCCTGCTGGCCGGCCACCCCCTCTTCGCGGTGATGACGGGCGACGCCTCGCTGCGCCGCCGCCCGATGGGCCGCGTCACCGCGCCGCTGGCCGCCACCGGCGCGGTGTTCCAAGGCCGCGCCGGCGGGCGGCTGCCGCTGGCCATCCAGGGCGCGCGCGACCCGCTGCCGCTGGACTACGTGCTGCCCGTCGCCTCCGCCCAGGTGAAGAGCGCCTGCCTGCTGGCCGGCCTCTGCGCGCCGGGCGTCACGCGCGTGGTGGAGAAGGAGGCCACGCGCGACCATTCGGAGAACATGCTGCGCCACTTCGGCGCCACGGTGCGCGTGGCGGCGGAAGGCCACGGCCGCGTGGTGGAGCTGGACGGCCAGCCCGAGCTGCGCGCCGCCCCGGTGGCGGTGCCGGGCGACCCGTCCTCCGCCGCCTTCTTCGTCGTCGCCGCGCTGCTGGTGCCGGGCTCGCGCCTCACCCTGGCCGGGGTGGGGCTGAACCCGCTGCGCACCGGCCTGTTCACGACGCTGCGCGAGATGGGCGCCGAGCTGCGGGTGGAGGACGCCCGCACCGAGGGCGGCGAGCCGGTGGGCGACCTGGTGGCGGAGGCCGCGGCGCTGCGCGGCGTGGACGTGCCGGCGGAACGCGCGCCCAGCATGATCGACGAATACCCCATCCTGGCCGTCGCCGCCGCGGGCGCGCGCGGCCCCAGCCGCTTCCGCGGCCTGGGCGAGCTGCGGGTGAAGGAAAGCGACCGCCTGCTGGGCACGGCGGAGATGCTGGCGGCCGCCGGCGTGCGCTGCGCCATCGAGGGCGACGACCTGCTGGTGGAGGGCTGCGGCGGCCCGCCGCCCGGCGGCGGCACCGTGGCCACCCGCATGGACCACCGGCTGGCGATGTCCGGCCTGGTGCTGGGGCTGGCCAGCAAGGCGGGCATGGCGGTGGATGATGGCGGCTTCATCGCCACCTCCTTTCCCGGCTTCACCGCCCTGCTGAACGGCGCGGCGGGCCGGGAGGTGGTGGCATGAGGGCGGCCGCCCGGGCGCGCCCGGCGCGCCCCGCCGCCCAGCGGCCTTTCCCGCCCGCGCAGCCGCGTCGCGGCGCGAGCCGGGCCGCCGGAGGCGGCGCCCGGCGCCTGGGGGCGCGGAAAGACCCATGCGGGCGGCCCGCATGATCGTGGCGGTGGACGGGCCGGCGGCGGCCGGCAAGGGCACGCTGGCGCGGCGGCTGGCTGCCCATCTGGGCCTGCCCTACCTCGACACCGGGCTGCTGTACCGCGCCACCGGCCGGCTGGTGCTGGATGCCGGCGCCGACCCGGCCGACCCCGCGGCGGCCGAGGCGGCGGCGCGCCGCCTGCGCGCCGCGGACCTGTCGCGCACCGACCTGCGCGGCCCGGCGCAGGACGACGCCGCCTCCAAGGTGGCGGCGGTGCCCGGCGTGCGCGCCGCCCTGCTGGAGTTCCAGCGCCGCTTCGGGGAGGAGCGCGGCGCGGTGCTGGACGGGCGCGACATCGGCACGGTGGTGTTCCCGCAGGCCACGGTGAAGCTGTTCGTCACCGCCAGCGCGGAGGCGCGCGCCCGCCGCCGCCACGCCGAGCGCGGCGGGCAGGGCCCGCTGGCCGAGGTGGCGGCCGAGATGGCGGCGCGCGACGCGCGCGACGCCGGCCGCGACGTGGCGCCGCTGGCCCCGGCGCCGGACGCCGTGCTGCTCGACACCACCGCGCTGGACGCCGAGGCCGCGTTCCGCGCCGCGCTTGGGATCATCGCCGCGAAAGTCAAGCTTTCCGCTTGACTGCGGCATGGATTAAGCCCATGTCAGCCGCGCATCCATGCCGGGTGCCGGATCGGCCGCGGACCGTCACGCGCAGCCAGGCCAGGAATGGCACGCCGTGCCCCGGTGCAGCCGGGGGGCGCAGGACCAGATACTCGGGGCGCGTGGCGCCCCGGCATCCCCAGGACAAAACCGCTACATGGCAGAAGATTTCGCCGCTCTCCTCGATGAGATGCTCGGCGCCAACACCGGCTTCGCCGGTTCCGTCGTCACCGGCAAGGTCATCCGCATCGACGATGACGTGGCCGTGGTGGACGTCGGCCTGAAGAGCGAGGGCCGCGTCCCGCTCAAGGAATTCGCGCCGCAGGGCATGAAGCCCGAGGTGAACCCCGGCGACGTCGTGGACCTCTTCGTCGAGCGCTACGAGGACAAGGACGGCTCCATCGTCCTGAGCCGCGAGAAGGCCCGCCGCGAGGAGGCCTGGACCCTGCTGGAGAAGGCCTTCGCCGCCAACCAGCGCGTGGACGGCACCATCTTCGGCCGCGTCAAGGGCGGCTTCACGGTTGACCTGGGCGGCGCGGTGGCGTTCCTGCCCGGCTCCCAGGTGGACATCCGCCCGGTGCGCGACGTCGGCCCGCTGATGGGCCAGAAGCAGCCCTTCCAGATCCTCAAGATGGACCGCGCCCGCGGCAACATCGTCGTCTCCCGCCGCGCCGTGCTGGAGGAGACGCGCGCCGAGCAGCGCGCCGAGCTGGTGCAGGGCCTGAAGGAAGGCATGGTGCTGGACGGCGTGGTGAAGAACATCACCGACTACGGCGCCTTCGTGGACCTGGGCGGCGTGGACGGCCTGCTGCACGTCACCGACATCGCCTGGCGCCGCATCAACCACCCCTCCGAGGCGCTGACGATCGGCATGCCGGTCAAGGTGCAGGTGATCCGCTTCAACCAGGACACCCAGCGCATCAGCCTGGGCATGAAGCAGCTGATGGCCGACCCGTGGGACGGCGTGGCGCTGAAGTACCCGGTGAACGCCAAGTACAGCGGCCGCGTGACCAACATCACCGACTACGGCGCCTTCGTGGAGCTGGAGCCGGGCGTCGAGGGCCTGGTCCACGTCTCCGAGATGAGCTGGACCAAGAAGAACGTCCACCCGGGCAAGATCGTCGCCACCTCCGAGCAGGTGGACGTGATGATCCTGGACGTGGACGAGCCCAAGCGCCGCATCTCGCTCGGCCTCAAGCAGGCCCAGGGCAACCCCTGGGAGCTGTTCGTGCAGGCCCACCCGCTGGGCAGCACCATCGAGGGCGAGATCCGCAACATCACCGAGTTCGGCCTGTTCATCGGCGTGGGCCCGGACGTGGACGGCATGGTCCACCTGTCCGACCTCAGCTGGGACCTGTCGGGCGAGCAGGCGATGGCGAACTACAAGAAGGGCGACATCGTCAAGGCCAAGGTGCTGGACGTGGACGTCGAGAAGGAGCGCATCTCGCTCGGCATCAAGCAGCTGGAGGCCGACCCGGCCGCCGAGGTGCTGGAGCGCGTCCGCAAGGGCGAGATCGTCACCTGCACCGTCACCAAGGTCGAGGCCAACGGCATCGAGGTGAAGGTGGACGACGTGCTGACCGGCTTCATCCGCCGGGCCGAGCTGGCGCGCGACCGCCAGGACCAGCGCCCCGAGAAGTTCGCGGTGGGCGAGAAGGTGGACGCCCGCGTGGTGGCCGTGGACCGTGCGGCGCGCCGCCTGTCCCTGACCATCAAGGGCAAGGAGATCGAGGAGGAGCGCGAGGCCGTGCGCGAGTACGGCACCGCGGATTCCGGCGCCTCGCTGGGTGACATCCTGGGCGCGGCGATCCGCCGCCGCCGCGAGATGGCTTCCGGCGACGAGTGAACCCGGCGCACCCGCGAGGGGGCCTGGGCAGGGCGGGGGCTTCGGTCCCCGCCCTTTTTCGTGCGGTGAGACTCTGTCGCGCCTGATGATCATCCGTGCCGTCCAGCGAGCTGATTCCGCAGGAATCCCAGAAGGCTGGACGCAGCACCCACCAGCACCCCTAGTTTTGACGATTTATGGAGATGTTCGTCTCGTTTTAACGGTCATTCCTTTTTAAAGACACAACAATCGTTGATTCCCCCTTCGCGGGTGCACGCCCTGGTGGTATCACCACTGCACGCAGAACGTGTGGAGGCGGAAAATGCGGATCCTGCTGGTGGAAGACGATCGGACGGCGGCGCGCGGCATCTCGTTCCAGCTGCAGCAGCACCGCATGGTGGTGGACGTGGCCGACAGCGGCGCCGAGGCGCTGGAACTGGCCCGCCTCTACGACTACGACGCCGTGATCGTGGACATCATGCTGCCCGACATCGAGGGCTACGAGGTCGTCTCCCGCCTGCGCGGAGCGCGGGTGGAGGCGCCGGTGATGGTGCTCTCCGCCGTCAACAAGACCGCCGCCAAGGTCAAGGCCCTGGGCGCCGGCGCCGACGACTACCTGGCTAAGCCCTTCGACCCCGATGAGCTGGCGGCCCGCATGCAGGCGATGATCCGCCGCTCCAAGGGCTATTCCCAGCCGCGCATCCAGATGGGCGCCATCTCGCTCGACCTCGCCGCCAAGGAGGTCGCGGTGCAGGGCGCGCCGGTCCACCTCACCGGCAAGGAATACGCCATCCTGGAGCTGCTGATGCTCCGCCGCGGCTCCGTGCTGTCCAAGGAGAACTTCCTGGACCACCTCTACGGCGGCATGGACGAGCCCGACGCCAAGATCATCGACGTCTTCGTCTGCAAGCTGCGCAAGAAGCTGCAGCAGGCGGGCGCGGCCAACATCATCGGCACCGTCTGGGGCCGCGGCTACATCATCCGCGAATCCCAGGCCCCGGCCTACCGCCCCGCCGCCACCGAGGCGCCGGCCTTCGCCATGGGCTGAGCCGCCGCGGGGCGCAGCCAGGCGCCCTGCCGCAGCAGCGCCGCCTGCAGGTCCTCCACGGGCAGGCGGCGCGGCGCCACCCCGGCCGCGACGGACAGCGCCGCCGCCGCCCCGGCCGCCTGCCCGGTCAGCCAGCATTGCGGGATCTCGCGCAGGAAGGAATGGCTGGTGGCGTCGCAGGACAGGTGGCGCCCCGGCGCCAGCAGCCCGTCCAGCCCAAGCGGCACCAGCGCGCCATAGGGCACCGAGACCTCGCCGAAGGCCGGCGCCAGCGAGGGCGAGACGCCCACCTCATCCGGGCGCACCCCCCCGTCCCAGTCCTCGCGCCGCACCGCCGCCACGCCGTGCAGCCGGCGCGCGTGGCGCACCCCCAGCTGCGGGGCCGACAGCATCAGGAAGGCGTTCTCGAAGCCCGGCGCCTCGCGGTACGCCTCCAGGTGCAGCGCCATCAGCCGGTGCGAGCGCAGCTCCACCTCCGTCAGGTCGTCCACCTCCAGCGCCGAGAACCCGGCCAGGCGCGGGCCCATGAACAGCGCCACGTCGTCGCGCCAGCTCACGAAGGCCTTGTCGAAGAAGCGGTGGCGCTGCTTGTGGCGCTGCAGGAAGGCGCTCCACTCCGCCGGGCGCGCGGCGCGCCAGCGCAGGTGGCGCGGCATGTCCACCCCGCCGAACAGCCAGGAGGTGTTCATGCAGCCATGGATGTCGTCCGGGTCCACGTCGGCGTCGAAGGGCGCGCCGGCGCGGGCGAACAGGTCGCCGTCGCCGGTAGCGTCCACCGTGCAGCCGGCCAGGATGGCGCGGCGGCCCTGCTTGCTCTCGAAGGCCAGCCCGGCCACGGCGCCGGCCTCGTCCAGCAGGGGCTCGGCGCCCCAGGCGTGGAACAGGATCTCCGCCCCCGCCTCCAGAACCATCTCCTGCGCCAGCAGCTTCATCGCCTCGGGGTCGCAGGTGGGGCTGTGGGTCACCGTGCCGTGGAAGGCCGCGGTGCGCGCGCCCCACCACGCGGCCGATGCGGCGTCCCGCGCCCCCCAGGCGGCGCGCGGCGGGCCGGACACGGCGCCGGCCGGCAGCCGGGCCAGGAACTCCTCCGCGAAGCCGCGGATCAGCAGCCCGCCATCCCAGCCGGTCATGCGGTCGATCCAGATCACCAGCCCGCCGGTGGACAGCCCGCCCAGGTGGTTGTGGCGTTCCAGCAGGATGACCCTGGCCCCCAGCCGCGCCGCCGCCACCGCCGCCGCCACCCCCGCCGGCCCGCCGCCGGCCACCAGCACGTCGCAGCGCGCATGCACGGGGATGTCGCGCGCCGCCTCCCGCCAGGATTCGCCCGTGGGCGGGCGCCGGCGGCGCGGCCCGGTGCCGAAGACCTCGGAGCGGAAGAACAGGCGGCCGGACATGGCGGCGACGATACGCGGGCTTGCCGCCCTTGTCGCCCTGCGGCATGCCCCGCGCGTGCCGCGCCTGCTCCCCCTCCTGCTCATCCTGCTGCTCGCCGCCTGCGCCGCGCCGCCGCCGGCCGCCCCCGCCCTGCAGCCGCCCTTGCCCTACCCGCAGGCGGCGCGCGAGCGCCTGCTGCGCCTGGCCCTGGCCGAATGGCGCGAATGGGGCTGCGTGCAGTCGGGCGAGCCCGGCCTTCCCCTGGCCGGGGAATGCGCCGGCCTGCCCGCCCGCGAATCCGACCCCGCCGGCTTCCCGCGCGTGCTGGCCTACTGGCGCGCCGTGCCGGACGCCGAGGGCGCCATCCCGCGCAACCGCGCCCTCTACCTCCGCGCCCTGGCCGGCGAGCCGGCCCCGCTGTGGGCCGAGCCCTTCTGGTCGGCGGCCTTCATCTCCTGGCTGATGGCCGCCGCCGGGGTGGACGCGCCGGAATGGGCGCCCTCCGCCGCCCATTCCCGCTACCTCGACCACCAGGACGCGCTGGCCGCCGCCTTTCCCGCCACCGCGCCCTTCCTGCCGCGCCACCCGGCCAGCTACGCGCCCGAGCCGGGCGACCTGGTCTGCCGCGACCGCTCCCGCCGCCCCCTGGCCGACTGGTCCCAGCGCGCGGCCGAGCGCGGCCAGTTCCGCCCCATGCATTGCGACCTGGTGGTGGCCGCCGGGCCGGGGGTGGTGGAGGCGGTGGGCGGCAACGTCTCCGACGCCGTGGCGCTGGCCCGCTTCCCGGCGGACGCCGCCGGGCGCATCCTGTCGCCCACCCTCGTCATCCTCCAGAACCGCCTGGGCCGCCTGCCGCCCTGGAGCCAGGAGAACCGTTCGTGAGCCCCCTGTTCCAGCCCTGGCGCCTGCGCGGCGCCACCTTCCGCAACCGCATCGGCGTCTCGCCCATGTGCCAGTACTGCGCCGGCGAGGACGGCCGCCCGACCGACTGGCACCTGGCCCACCTGCTGTCCCGCGCCGTGGGCGGCGCCGGCATGGTGATGACGGAAGCCGCGGCGGTGACGCCCGAGGGCCGCATCTCCCCGCATGACCTGGGCATCTGGGACGATTCCCAGCTGGAGGGGCACCGGCGGCTGGCCGCTTCCATCGCCGCCGTCGGCGCGGTGCCGGCCACCCAGCTGGCGCATTCCGGCCGCAAGGGCTCCCGCGCCCCGGCCTGGGACACCGCCCCCGCCACCCCGGGCTGGGAGGCGCTGGCCCCCAGCGCCGAGGCCTTCCAGGGCTACGACACCCCGCGCGCCATGACGGAGGCCGACATCGAGGCGGCGCTGGCCGCCACCGTCGCCGCCGGGGTGCGCGCCGCCCGCGCCGGCTACGCGCTGGTGGAGCTGCACGCCGCCCATGGCTACCTGCTGCACCAGTTCCTGTCGCCGCTGTCCAACCGCCGCAACGACGCCTGGGGCGGCGGCTTCGACGGCCGCACCCGCATCGTGCGCGAGGCGATGGGCCGGCTGCGCGCCGCCCTGCCGGAGGAGGTGGCGCTGGGCATCCGCCTGTCCCACACCGATTGGGTGGAGGGCGGCTGGACCACGGAGGAGACGGTGGAGCTGTGCCGCCGCCTGCGCGGCGTGGCCGACGTGGCGGACATCACCAGCGGCGGGCTGGACGCGCGCCAGCAGATTCCCGTCGGCCCCGGCTACCAGCTGCCCGGCGCGGCGGCGGTGCGCGCCGGCGCCGGCCTGCCGGTGATGGGCGTCGGCCTCATCACCGAGCCCCGCCAGGCCGAGGCGGCGCTGGAAGCCGGGCAATGCGACATGGTGCTGCTGGCCCGCGCCCTGCTGCGCGAGCCGCACTGGCCGCTGCGCGCGGCGCAGGAGCTGGGCGCGCAGGACGCCTTCGCCATCCCGCCGCAATACGAGCGCGGCTGGGGCCGCTTCCCGCTGCGGCGCGAGACCGGCGCGCCGCTGCCCGCCCTGTGAGCCTCTACAACCCCCCCGCCTTCCGCGAGGAGCGGCTGGAGGCGCTGCTGCCGCTGATGCAGGCGCCGCGGCTGGCGCTGCTGGCCTGCCACGGCCCCGGCGGCGTGCCGGCGCTCAGCCACCTGCCGCTGCTGACCGACGGGCGCCGGGTGGTGGGCCACCTGGCCCGCGCCAACCCGCAGGTCGCCGCCCTGCGCGCCGCCGGGCGGGCCATCGCGGTGTGGACGGGGGCGGAGGGCTACGTCTCCCCCTCCGCCTACGCGAGCAAGCGCGAGCACGGCAAGGTGGTGCCCACCTGGAACTACGAGGCGGTGCACGCCGAGGGCCCGGTGGAGCTGGTGGAGGACGCCGCCCGGCTGCGGGAGATCGTCGCCGGACTGACCGACCATCACGAGGCCGGCCGCCCCGAGCCCTGGGCGGTGGAGGACGCGCCGGAAGCCTTCGTCCAGGCGCAGCTCAAGGGCATCGTCGGCGTGGTGCTGACGGTGGAGGCGCTGTCCGGCAAGCGCAAGCTGTCGCAGAACCGGCCGGAGGCCGACCAGGCCGGCGTGCGCGCCCAGGCCAGCCCGGCGCTGCGCGCGGCGATGGAGCGCGGCTAGCGCGCGCTCCGCCGCGGGCGGGTGGCCCCGGAGCACGATCCGCCCCCATGGAATCATCAAGGCGGTGAATCTTCCTCTCAGCAAAGGCTAGATCATGATCTAGCCCCGCCCCAGCACCCCGCGCGCCTTCGCCCATTGCCGGTCGGCCCAGGCCAGCGCCTTCTCCTCCCGCGCCTCGATGCCCGGGATCATCTGCGGCCAGCGCTCGCGGATGACGCCGACGCCGCGATGCGCCCACACGTACTGGTCGCGCAGCACGAAGACGCCCACCGCCACGAACAGGAAGCCCGGCAGCACGGGCAGCACCAGCCCCACCGGACCCATCGCCATGGCGGCGAATCCCACCGCCTTGCGGCGCCTGCACGGCTTGAGCTCGACCATCGGCCCTAGATGACGCGCCACCCGCCCACGTTCAAGGGAATCAGCCGCGCAGCATCGCCGCCAGCGCCGCGTCCAGCCCGATGGAGGCCCGGCCGGACGGCGCGGCGAAGGAGCCCAGCCGCGGCTTGGGCAGGCGCAGCCGCACCAGCGCCTCGGCCAGCACGGTGGCGCAGGCGATGCCGTCCAGCAGCGGCACCGGGCTGGCCGGCGCCAGGCCGGCCGCCATGCCGGCCAGCGCCGCCCCGCCCAGCATCACGCAATCGGCGCCCTCGGTGGCGGCGTGGGTGATACCGCGCAGCACCTTGGCCTCCACCGCCGCGCGGTCGGCCACCGCCTCCTGCGGCGTGGCGTCCACCCCCACCAGCGAGGCGCAGCGCCCGATCAGCCCATGCCGGGTGATGCGCTCGCGGTAGGTCTCCACCCCGCCGAAGGTCACCAGGCCGAAGCGCCCGCCCTGGGTGCAGGCCATCAGGCAGGCGGCCTCCGTCATGCCCACCACCGGGCAGGGCATCAGCTGGCGCGCCGCCTCCAGCGCGGTGTCGTGGCTCACCGCCAGCACCACCGCGTCCACCTGCCCGGCATGCTCCGCCAGCAGGGAAAGCAGGGCGTGGCCGGCGACGATGTCCTCCGCCCGGGTGCCGATCACCGCCGGGCCGAAGCGCGGCGTGGCGGGGATGACCTCGGTGCCCGGGCTGGCGGCGGCGCGGGCGGCGGCGGCGCACAGCTCCGTGATGGCCTGGGTGGTGTTGGCGTTGGCGACGAGCAGCTTCATGATTCCCCCATAGGACAGGGAATGACCATGGACGCCAAGCTCGACCTCCCCTTCGACGCCGAAGCGATGCTGCAAGGGCTGCGCGCCTGGGTGGAGTGCGAGAGCCCCACCCACGACAGCGCCGCGGTGAACCGCATGATGGCCATGGCCGCGCGCCACCTGACGCTGATGGGCGCGGCGGTGGAGACCATCCCCGGCCGCCTGGGCTTCGGCGACTGCGTGCGCGCCCGCTTCGGCCATGACTCGCGGGAGAAGGGCGTGCTGGTGCTGGCCCACCTGGACACGGTGCACCCCGTCGGCACCCTGGCCGGCGGCCTGCCGTTCCGCCACGCCGGCGACACCGCCTGGGGGCCCGGCATCCAGGACATGAAGGGCGGCACCTTTCTCGCCATCGAGGCCATCGGCCAGCTCCTCCGCGCCGGCATCGCCACCCGCCGCCCGGTGAGCGTGCTGCTGACCAGCGACGAGGAGGTGGGCTCCCCCTCCACGCGCGACCTCATCGAGGCCGAGGCGGCGCGCCACGCCGTGGTGCTGGTGCCCGAGCCGGCGCGCGCCGATGGCGGCGTGGTCACCGGCCGCTACGCCATCGCGCGCTTCAACCTGCGCACCACCGGCCGCCCCTCCCACGCCGGCGCCCGGCTGGCCGAGGGCCGCTCCGCCATCCGCGAGATGGCGAAGCAGGTGGTCGCCATCGAGGAGATGACGTCGGAGGCCTGCACCTTCTCCGTCGGCGTCATCCGCGGCGGGCAGTGGGTGAACTGCGTCGCCACCCATTGCGACGCCGAGAGCCTGTCCATGGCCAAGCGCCAGCAGGACCTGGACGCGGCGGTGGAGCGCATGCTGGCCCTGCGCCCCAGCGGCAACGACGTGGCGCTGACGGTGACGCGCGGCGTGACGCGCCCGGTGTGGGAGCCCGACGCCCAGGTGCTGGCGCTGCACGCCACCGCCGCCGGGCTGGCGCGGCGCCTGGGCTTCGACCTGCCGCACGAATCGGCCGGCGGCGGCTCGGACGGCAACTTCACCGGGGCCATGGGCATCCCCACCCTGGACGGGCTGGGGGTGCAGGGCGCCATGGCCCACACGCTGGAGGAGCACATCCACGTGCCCTCGCTGGCGCAGCGCGGCCGCCTGTTCGCCGGGCTGCTGCAGGTGGTGTGAGCGGCGCGGGCGGGCTGGATCATGATCCAGCCCTCGCTGAGAGGACGATTCACCGCTTTGATGATTCCATCAATGCGGATCGTGCTCTAGACCGGGGCCATGCCGCGCATCGCCGTCGCCCGCCTGTGGTTCGAGGGCAACAGCTTCGCCCCCGCGCCGACGCCGCTGCACGCCTTCGCCGGCCGCGAATGGCTGGCGGGGGAGGAGGCGCTGCGCCGCTACGCCGGCACCGCGACCGAACTGGGCGCCGTCGCCGCCTGGGCCGCCGCCCGGCCGGACTGGGACATCACGGTGCTGCGCTGCGCCGCCGCCCAGCCCGGCGGCCCGATGGCCGACGACGCCTTCGCCGCCTGGCTGGAGGAGGTGGAGGCCGGGCTGGCGCAGGGCGGCTTCGACGGCGCCTACCTCTCGCTGCACGGCGCCTGCGTCACCGAGACCGACCCGGAGGCCGACCTGACGGCGCTGCGCCGCGCCCGCCACGCGCTGGGGCCGCGCGCGCGCCTCGTCGCCTCCTTCGACTTCCACGGCAACATGTCCCCGCAGGTCCCGGGCCTGCTGGACGGCGCCAGCGCCTACCGCACCTATCCGCACACCGACATGGACGCCGCCGCCACCCGCGCCCTGCGCCTGCTGGACCGCGCCCTGCGCGGCGAGCGCCTGCACGGCTGCCTGGTGAAGCACCCGCGCGTGCTGCACTCCTTCCACATGCGCCACGCCGCCGGCCCGATGGCCGAAATCTGGGCCGAGGCGGCGGCAGCCGAGGGCGGGCCCATCCTCGACGCCTCGCCCTTCGGCGGCTTCGCCTGGGGCGACAGCCCGCATGCCGGCCCCTCCGCCATGGTCTGGGGCACGGAGGAGGTGCCGGTGCGCGCCCTGGCGCGCCGCCTGCGCGACGCCATCGCCGCGCGGGAGGCGCGCTTCGCGGTGGCGCTGCCGGGCCCGGAGGCGGCGCTGGAGCAGGCGCTGGCGGCCCCGCCCGGGCTGGTGGCCCTGCTGGACCCGGCCGACAACCCGCTGTCGGGCGGCGCGGCCGACACGCCCGCCCTGCTGCGCGCCCTGCTGGACCGCGGCGACGCCCTGCCCGAGACGGTGTTCGCCTTCCTGCACGATGCCGACGCCGTGCGCGCCGCCCAGGCCGCCGGCGAGGGCGGGCGGCTGGAGCGCGCCCTGGGCGGGCGCACCACCGCCGCCTTCGGCCCGCCGGTGCCCTTCGCCGGGGTGGTGGAGCGGCTGACCCATGGCCGCTTCCTCAACAGCGGCCCGATGGAGCACGGCGCCCCGGTGGACCTTGGCCCCACCGCGCTGCTGCGCCGCGGCCCGCTGCGCGTGGTGCTGACCAGCCGCAAGGAAGCGGCGGTGGACCCGGAGTTCTTCGCCCTGCACGGCATCGCGCCCGGGGCGGTGCGGCTGCTGGCCAACAAGGCCAAGAACCATTTCCGCGCCGCCTTCGAGGCCCGCTGCAGCGCCATCATCGAGGCCGATTGCCCCGGCCCGGCCAGCCTGGACCTGGGCGCGCTGCCCTTCCGCCACGTGCCCGCTGCCTGGCGCTGAGCAGATGGTGCGCCGTGCCGGGCGGCACCCGGCGCCGATGCGCGGCCGTTCCGGGCCGTGCCCCGCGCGGACCGGGCGCGGCGCTCAGATGAGGCGCGCCTCGCGCAGCGCGGCGCGCAGCCTGGGCGGCAGGCGGTCCAGGCCGCGCACCGCCTCCTGGCCCGGCACCACGTCGGGCGGGGCTTCCTCGGCCGGCAGGTAGCGCCAGCCCTGGAAGGCCTTTACCGCGCGCGCCTCCACCGGCACCAGCTCGGGGTGCAGCACCAGGCCGCAGCAGGCGGTGTCGTCGTCCCAGCGGTCCTCCACGATGTCGAGCAGGCGCTGGCGCACCTGCACGAAGCCCGCCACCACCCAGTAGATGGAGCCGCCGGCCAGCAGCTCCTCCCGGCGCTTGGGGGACATGCGCGTCTGGTGGCGAAGCGGGGGCTGGGCGGCGGCGCGCAGCGCCTGGATGCGGCGCAGCTGGCCCACATCCTTCGGCCCGACCGAGAGCTTGATGAGGTGCAGCACGCGCCCGAGGTGCGCCCGGCCCGGCGGCGCGTCAAGCGCCCGCCCGGCGCGGCGCTGCATGGGCCGGGCGCCGCGGCGCCGGGACGCGAAAGCGAGCAGCCGGGCCGCAGCCCGGCGCCGCACCCGGGCCTTCGCCCGGGTCAGGCAAGGGGAAACCCGGCGCGCGACCCAGGCTGCGCGCCGGATGCGCGTCGCCTCAGTTCCGCGCCTTGTCCACCAGGGCGTTCTTGCCGATCCAGGGCATCATGCCGCGCAGCTTCTCGCCCACCTGCTCGATCGGGTGCTCGGCGAGCCGCCGCCGGGTGGCCTTGAAGCTGGCCTGGTTCACCCGGTTCTCCAGCATCCAGTCGCGGGCGAACTTGCCGCTCTGGATGTCGTCCAGCACGCGCTTCATCTCGGCCTTGGTCTCGGCGGTGATGATGCGCGGCCCCGTCACGTACTCGCCGTACTCGGCGGTGTTGGAGATGGAGTAGTTCATGTTGGCGATGCCGCCCTCGTAGATCAGGTCCACGATCAGCTTCACCTCGTGCAGGCACTCGAAATACGCCATCTCGGGGGCGTAGCCGGCCTCGACCAGCGTCTCGTACCCGGCCTTGATGAGCTCGACGAGGCCGCCGCACAGCACCACCTGCTCGCCGAACAGGTCGGTCTCGCACTCCTCCTTGAAGGTCGTCTCGATGATGCCCGAGCGGCCGCCGCCCACGGCGGAGGCGTAGGACAGCGCGATCTCCAGCGCATTGCCCGAGGGGTTCTGGTGCACGGCCACCAGGCAGGGCACGCCGCCGCCCTTCTGGTACTCGGAGCGCACGGTGTGGCCGGGGCCCTTGGGCGCGATCATGAACACGTCGAGGTCGGCGCGCGGCTCGATCAGGTTGAAGTGCACGTTCAGCCCGTGCGCGAAGGCGATGGCCGCGCCTTCCTTCAGGTTGGCGTGCAGCTCGTCGCGGTACAGGTCGCCCTGCAGCTCGTCGGGCGTCAGCACCATGACGATGTCGGCCCACTTGGCGGCGTCGGTCGGCGTCATCACCTGGAAGCCCGCGGCCTCGGCCTTGCGCCAGGAGGCGCCGGGGCGGGCGCCGATGGCCACGTCCTTCACGCCGGAATCGCGCATGTTCATCGCATGGGCGTGGCCCTGCGAGCCGAAGCCGATGACCGCGACCTTCTTGGCCTTGATCAGGTTCACGTCCGCGTCGCGGTCATAATACACACGCATGGTCTTGTTCTCTCTCCGGGTGATGGGCGCGGCGCTAGTGCGGCCGCTCCTGGATGATGCGATGGATGAAGCCGAGCTTTTCCGCAACCGGGCCGCTCAGCACGAAGGGGTAGAGGTCCGGCGTGCCCATGCAGCGGTTCATCGCGTTCATGGCCACGGTCAGCGGCGTCCAGGCGCTCAGCACCTCCTCCATGGACGCCTTGTAGGGGTTGAAGTCCACCTCCGCCTCCAGCACCCCCTCGCGGTCCAGCCGGGGGCGGACGCGCATGCCGAAGCTCGCCGCCATCTCCAGGCTGTCCATCATGTGCAGGTAGTGGGCGAAGCACTCCGCCCAGTCCTCGTGCGGGTGGGCGGCGGCGTAGCTGGAGATGTGGGCGCCGCGCCACTCGTCGCTGGGCGGCTTGGCGTAGTGCGCCTGCAGGGCGGCGCCGTAATCCGTGCTCTCGTCGCCGAACAGCGCGCGGAACTCTTCCGTGCGCCCGGCGCGCTCCACCAGCACCAGGAAGTAGTAGTGGCCGACCTCGTGGCGCATGTGGCCCAGCAGGGTGCGGTAGGGCTCGTTCAGCGCGGTGCGGCGCTTCTCGCGCTCGGCGTCGTCGGCCTCGGCCAGGGCGATGATGATCTGGCCGTTGTCGTGGCCGGTCATCGCCGGGGCGCCGGGGGTGTCGGCCAGGAACTCGAAGCGCAGCTCCGCCGGGTCATGCGGCAGGGACAGGCGGTCGAGCGTGTAGAGCAGGCGCCGCTTGGCGATCTCCAGCTTCTGCCACAGCGGCAGGTTCTCGCTCACCGACAGGTCGGGGATGACGCTGTTGTGCTGGCAGGCGGCGCACAACTCCTGCGCGTCGTCGGCCGGCAGCATCCAGTTGCACACGCCGTGCTGGGCGTTGCCGCAGGGCTTCCAGGGCCGCTTGTCCAGCAGCGACACCCATTGGGTGTCGAAGGCGCTCATCATGCCGCGCGCGGGCAGGAAGCCCAGCGCGTGGCCGCAGGATTCGCAGGAGACGTTCTCGAAGTGCAGCAGGTTGCGGCACTCCTGGCAGGCGAAGAGGCGCATGGCGATGGCATCCGTGGTGGAACGTCCCGCGAAGTGCGCCAGCCCTGCCAAGGTTTCAGGCCGCCAGCGCGCAGGTGCCCCGCGCGATCGCCACGGCCCCGGTGCGCGACACCTCGGCCAAGCCCAGCGGGCGCATCAGGCCGAGGAAGGCGTCGATCTTCTCGGCGTTGCCGGTCATCTCGAAGACGAAGCTTTCCGTGGTGGCGTCCACCACCCGGGCGCGGAAGGCATCGGCCAGCCGCAGCGCCTCGACCCGGTGGTCGCCCTTCGCCACCACCTTGATCAGCGCCAGCTCCCGCGTCAGGTGCGGGCCCTCCAGCGTCAGGTCGCTGACGCGGTGCACCGGCACCAGCCGGTCCAGCTGCGCCTTGATCTGCTCGATCACCATCTCCGTGCCCGAGGTGACGACGGTGATGCGCGACAGCCGCCCATCCTCGGCCACCGGGGCCACGGTCAGGCTGTCGATGTTGTAGCCGCGGCCGGAGAACAGCCCGATCACGCGGGCGAGCACGCCGGCCTCGTTCTCCACGAGCACGGCGATGGTGGCGGAACGCTGCATCACACCAGCACCTTGCCCTCGTCCGTCACGCTCCGGGCGTTCTGCTCCGCCCCCGGGCCCAGGATCATCTCGTTGTGCGCCGCGCCAGAGGGGATCATCGGGAAGCAGTTCTCGTCCTTGGCGACGCAGATGTCGGCGATCACCGGCCCCGGATGCGCCAGCATCTCGGCGATCACGCCGTCCAGCTGCTCGGCGTTCTCGGCGCGCAGGCCGCGGGCGTGGAAGGCCTCGGCCAGCTTCACGAAGTCGGGCAGCGCCTCGGAGTAGGATTCGCTGTAGCGCGAGCCGTGCAGCAGCTCCTGCCACTGGCGCACCATGCCCATGTACTCGTTGTTGAGGATGAAGACCTTCACCGGCAGGCGGTACTGCGCCAGCGTCCCCATCTCCTGGATGTTCATCAGGATCGAGGCCTCGCCGGCGATGTCGATGCACAGCGCGTCGGGGTGGGCGATCTGCACGCCCATCGCCGCCGGCAGCCCGTAGCCCATGGTGCCCAGCCCGCCGGAGGTCATCCAGCGGTTCGGCTTGTCGAAGCCGAAATACTGCGCCGCCCACATCTGGTGCTGCCCCACCTCGGTGGAGATGAAGGTGTCGCGGCCGCTGGCCTGCGTCATCTCGTACAGGCGGCGCACCGCGTGCTGCGGCTTGATGATGGAGCCCTGCTGGACGTAGCGCAGGCAATCCTTGGCGCGCCAGCCCGCGATGGCCTCCCACCACGCCGCCTGGGCGGCGCGCGGCACCGGCGTCTCGTCGGCCTTCCACGCCTCGATCAGCGCGTGGAGCACCCGGCCGGCATCGCCGACGATGGCGACGTCCACCTTCACGTTCTTGTTGATGGAGGAGGGGTCGATGTCGGCGTGGATCTTCTTCGACCCCGGCGAGAAGGCGTCCAGCCGCCCGGTCACCCGGTCGTCGAAGCGCGCGCCGATGTTGAGCATCACGTCGCAGCCATGCATGGCCATGTTGGCCTCGACCGTGCCGTGCATCCCCAGCATGCCGAGGAACTGCCGGTCGCTGGCCGGGAAGGCGCCCAGCCCCATCAGCGTGTTGGTGCAGGGGAAGCCCGTCAGGCGCACGAACTCCGCCAGCAGGCGCGACGCCTCCGGCCCGGCGTTGATCACGCCGCCGCCGGCATAGACGATGGGCCGCTCGGCGCGCTTGAGCAGGCGCACGGCGGCGCGGATGGCATCGGCATCCGGCTCCAGCCGCGGGCGATAGGATTTGTGCGGCGCCTCGGGCTTCGGCGCCTCGCTGTAGGGCGCCGGCTTGATCAGGATGTCCTTGGGCAGGTCCACCACCACCGGCCCGGGCCGGCCGGAGCGCGCGACGTAGAAGGCGTCGTGCACCACGCCCGCCAGGTCCTCGCTGCGCTTCACCAGGTAATTGTGCTTGGTGGCGGGCCGGGTGATGCCGGTGGTGTCGGCCTCCTGGAAGGCGTCGTTGCCGATCAGGTGGGTGGGCACCTGCCCGGTGAGGCAGACGATGGGGATGCTGTCCATCAGCGCGTCCACCAGCCCCGTCACCGCATTGGTGGCGCCGGGGCCGGAGGTGACCAGCACCACGCCGACCTTGCCGGTGGAGCGCGCATAGCCCTCGGCCGCGTGCACCGCCGCCTGCTCGTGCCGCACCAGGATGTGGCGGATGTGGTTCTGCTGGAACAGCGCGTCGTAGATCGGCAGCACGGCGCCGCCGGGATAGCCGAAGATGACGTCCACGCCCTGGTCCTTCAGCGCGCGAAGGACGACCTCCGCGCCCGGACGCAGATCCGTGGCGGCAGGGGTGGCGGCGGTGGTGGCGGACATGGCTTCCGATGCTTCCGTGGTGGCGAAGGAAGCGCCGTCCTACGGCCCATGCTGCGGCGCGTCAACCGTCCTCGTGAAGAAAAGCAAAGATTTCGGCCCGTTCGCTTTCCGAAAATTGCGACAGAGACGCGATGCGCGCATAGATGATATGCACGCCCGCCGGGTCCACCAGCGTCTGATGCCGGAACCAAGTGCCCTGGCGCCGGGTATAGGCCACGGTGGCGGCGATGGCGCGGCGGCTGGCCTCGGCCTCCGTCACCTCGCCGCGCAGCAGCGCCGCCAGTTCCGGCATGCCATGGGCGCGCATCGCCGGCAGGGCAGGGTCCAGGCGCTGCGCCAGCAGGGCCCGCACTTCCTCCACGGCGCCGCCTTCCAGCATGGCGTGCCAGCGCGCGGCGATCGCCTGCCGCAGCGCGTCGCGCGGCGGGTCCAGCCGCAGCACGCGGAAGGCGTGCGGGGCGGGCGGCAGGGCAGGGGCCTGCTTCTGCCACTGCGCCAGCGGCGTGCCGCTGCTGCGCCACACCTCGAAGGCGCGGGCGATGCGCTGGCTGTCGGAGGGGCGCAGCATCGCCGCGTCCTCCGGGTGCAGCAGGGCGTGCAGGGCGGGGGCGCCGCGCTCGGCCAGCAGGGCGCGGGCCTCGGCGCGGGCGGCGGGCGCGACATCGGGCAGGGCGGCGATGCCCTGGGTCAGCGCGCGCAGGTACATGCCCGTCCCGCCGCACAGGATGGGCAGCCGCGCTTGCGCCATCGCCTCCAGCGCCGCCGCGCGCCATGAGGCGACGGAACCGGCCACCGCCGCCGGCAGGAAGCCGTACAGGGCGTGCCGCGCCCGCGCCTCGTCCTCCGTGCCGGGCCGCGCCGTCAGCACCCGCAGCTCGCGGTAGCACTGCATGGCGTCGGCGTTGATGACGGTGCCGCCCAGCCGCTCCGCCAGCGCCAGCGCCAGCGCCGACTTGCCCGAGGCGGTGGGGCCGCAGACGATGACGGCGCGGGGTCGCGCGGCCGGTTCACGCCTCCGGGCTCCGCCTTGCGGCGATCGGACGCGGGGTTGCGCGCTCACCGCCGCGCCGCCATGGTCCGGCCGCCATGTCCCATGTCCTGACCCTCGTCGCCGCGCCGGGCGCGCTGGCGCCCGCGCATGTCTCGGCGGCGCGCGACGCGCTGCGCGCCCTGGGCGCCGCCACCGGCGCGCCCGACTGGCTGGGCGAGGCCGAGGCCGCCGACCTCCCCTTCGCCGAGCTTGCGCCCGAGCAGGCGGTGGCCGCCGCCCGCGCCGCGCTGGGCGCCGATGCGCCGGACCTGCTGGCCACCCCCGCCGAGGGCCGCCGCAAGCGCCTGCTCATCGCCGACATGGACAGCACGATCGTCACCACCGAGACGCTGGACGAGATGGCCGCCGCCGCCGGCCTGAAGGACGTCATCGCCGCCATCACGGCGCGGGCGATGAATGGCGAGCTGGACTTCAAGGCGGCGCTGCGCGAGCGCGTGGCGATGCTCAAGGGCCTGGACGAAGCCGCGCTGGAGGACACCTGGCGCGAGACGCAGCTGATGCCCGGCGCGCTGGAACTGGTGGGGACCATGCGGGCGCATGGCGCGCATTGCGCCCTGGTCTCCGGCGGCTTCACCTTCTTCACCGGGCGGGTGGCGGAACGGGTGGGCTTCCATGAGCACCATTCCAATACGCTGCTGACGAAGGCCGGCAAGCTGGCCGGCACGGTGGCCGAGCCCATCCTGGACAAGGACAGCAAGCTGGCCACGCTCAAGCGCCTGGCCGCCGCGCGCGGCCTGCCGCTGGAGGCTTGCTGCGCCGTGGGCGACGGCGCCAACGACCTGCCGATGATCCAGGCCGCCGGGCTGGGCGTGGCCTTCCGCGCCAAGCCCGCGGTGCGCGCCGCCGCCCGCCATGTGGTGACGCAGGGCGACCTTTCGGCGCTGCTCTTCGCCCAGGGCTACCGGCGCGGCGAGTTCAGCGCGGCCGGGTGAGCTCCGGCACCGCCAGCTTGCGCACCGCCTCCTCGCCCGCCGCCCTCACGCGCGCGGCGCCCATCGCCGCCAGCGGGTCGTCGGCGTTGCGCCAGTCCTTGTAGTCGTCGCGGTACTCCCAGCCGGCGCCCTCGGCCAGCAGGTGGACCCAGTTCAGCACGCGCAGGCCATGGGTGCGCTCCAGGGCCACCAGCTCGCGGTGGCAGGAATGGAAGATGGTCACCACCGTGTCGGCGCCCGTCTCGCGCGCCGCTTCCAGCAGCCGCGCCTTGTGCGCGTCCAGCGCGCCCGGCACCCCGGCCAGGCCGAAGCACATGTAGGACGGCGCGCGATACGGGTGCGCCAGCACCTCCACGCCGGGCACCAGGCGCAGCAGGTCGGGGATCAGGCGGTTCACCTCGGCGCGGTCGTTGAAGCCGGCATGGGCGTCCAGCAGCACCCGCGCCGGCACGCGGTTCACCATCAGCGGGCGCAGCGCCGCGCGCCCCTCGTGCAGCGCCTCGCACAGATGGGCGTGGGTAAAGCCGGCGCCGCTGACCGGCGCCATGAAGTCCTCCAGGTTCATGTGGCAGGAGGGGCACCAGGTCAGCACCTTCGCCGCCCCGCGCGCCGCGAAGCCCGCCATGGTGCGCCCGGCCATCGCCTCGCTGATGCGCGGCTCGCTTTCCTTGGGGCTGCCGCAGCATGCGCCGGGGCCGCCCACCGGCTCGGCCTCGGTGCCCACGCAGCGCAGCAGGCGCTCGCCCAGGCGGATGATCTCGGCGTGGCGCGTCATGTTGCATCCGTACCAGAACAGGTTCACAGCCATCGCGCCTGCTCCTCCTCGCTCATGCCCAGCCGGGCGAACACCTTGGCGCGCGCCATGGCGTCGCGCGCGTCACGCTTCGGCAGGGCGCCGGTCTCGCTCCCGCGCCACTTCGCCAGGCGCAGCATCAGCCGCGGGTCCACCCCGGCCGGGCAGGCCTCGTTGCAGGACCCGGTGCGGGTGCAGGCCGCCGTCCAGGCGCGGCTGGCTTCGTCCCCCGCGCCGCCGGCCAGCAGGTCCAGCACGCCCACCACCGCGCCCACCGGGTCGGCGTCCTTCGCCGCGCTGAACGGCACCATCGGGCAGGCCGCGAAGCAGGCGCCGCAGCGGATGCAGGCGGCGTCCATCCGCGCCGCCTCGCCCTCCCGCAGCGCCGCAAGGCTCACCACCCGTTCACGCGCTCCCATGTCGCCACCACCTCGCGGCCGCCATCCACCACATGATAGCGGTCGAAGGCCGCCGCCGTCAGGCAGGAATGGTTGGGCGCCACGCGCAGCTTCGCGCCCACCGGCATGTCGGGCATCGGCGAGGCGACGCCGTGCTCCTGGTAGGCGCGGTGCAGCACGGCGTGGCCGAAGGCGCGTTGCCCGTCCAGGTCCAGCACCAGGCCGAAGCCGTCGTCGCGCGGCGCGGCCTGGGTGGAGCGGTCCTTGCTCATCGCCAGCGCCCCGGCATCCAGCAGCAGCACGCCCTGCCGTGGCTTGCGGCCGATGACGCTGGCCAGGACGGTGACGGCGATCTCGCCCTCCGGGTGGGTGCCCAACTGCTCCTGGAACAGGTCGCCGAACATGTAGACGCCGGCCCGCAGCTCGGTGATGCCGGCCAGCGAGCGCGCGTGCAGCGCGGTGGGCGAGGAGCCCATGGAAACGATGCGCGGCGCCAGCCCCGCCTCGCGCAGCGCATCGGCGGCGCGGACCACGGCGGCGCGCTCGGCCTCCGCGATCTCCGCCATCTGGTCCGGCGAACGCCCGGCATAGGAATGGCCGGCATGGGTGAAGATGCCGGCGAAGCGCGGGCCCAGCGCGCGGGCCACCGCCAGCGTCTCGGCCGGGTCCACGCCGCCGCGGCCTTCGCCGCAATCCACCTCCACCAGCGCGTCCACGCGTCCGTCGGCAGCGATGGCGCGGGCGGCGTCGGCGTCGTCGGTGATGGCCTTCACCTGCGCGCCCTGCGCGTTCAGCGCCGCCAGCGCGCCCAGCTTCTTCGGCGTGATGCCCACCCCGTAGATCTGGTCCGGCCAGCCATCGAGCAAGAAGCGCGCTTCCGCCAGGGTCGAGACGGTGATGGGGCCGCCATCGGGTGCTGCGAGTTCCGCCACCTCGCGGCACTTGGCGGTCTTCAGGTGCGGGCGCAGCGCCACGCCCGGGTGCCGCGCGATGGCGTCGCGCATCATCGCCAGGTTCCGGCGCAGCACGCCCAGGTCCAGCACCAGGGCGGGGGTATCCAGCTCGTCCAGCGTCACAGCGTCACCCCCAGCAGCTCGGCGTAGCGCGGCGTGGATTTCAGCCCGGTGCCGGTCATCAGCACCACCGTGGTCTCGCGCGAAGCGATACGCCCGGCCTCCAGCAGTTTGCTGAAGGCCGCGGCGGCCTGGGCGCAGGTCGGCTCCACATAGACGCCGCGCCGCGCCAGCGCGAGCGCGGCGGCGGCGATCTCCGCCTCCTCCAGCAGCACCGCGCCGCCCTCGCTCCGCTTCAGCGCCTCCACGCATTCGGGCAGGCGGATCGGCTGGGCGATGGCGGTGCCCTCGGCGATGGTGGGCTTCGCCTCCTGCGGCGGCAGGCCCAGCGCGGCGCGGGCGATCGGGCCGCAATGGGCGGGCTGCGCCGCCCACAGCCGCGGCAGCCGCGCGATCTGCCTGGCCCGCAGCAACTCGGAGAAGCCGATCTGCAACCCCAGCACGTTGGAGCCCGCGCCGCAGGGAATCACCACGTTGTCCGGCGCGCGGAAGCCCAGCTCCTCCCACAGCTCATAGGCCAGGGTCTTGGTGCCGTGCAGGAAGAAGGGGTGCCAGTTGTGGCTGGCGTAGAAGATGTCCCGCGCCCTGGCCTCCGCCGCCTCGGCGCAATCCTGGCGGCTGCCCGGCACCAGGGTGATGGCGGCGCCAGCCGCGCGGCTCTGCACCGTCTTGGCCGGGCTGGTGGAGGCCGGCACGTAGATGGTGGCCTCCATGCCGCCCGCGGCCGCATAGGCGCTCACCGCCGCGCCGCCATTGCCGGATGAATCCTCCAGCACCGCCCGCACCCCCTGCTCGCGCAGCAGCGACAGCATCACCGAGGCGCCGCGGTCCTTGAACGAGCCGGTCGGCATGAACCACTCGCATTTCAGCAGCGCGGTGCCGCCGCCCAGCGGCGCCTCGACCAGCGGCGTGCAGCCCTCGCCCATGGAGATCGGCGTGGCCGGCAGGAAGGGCAGGGCGGCGGCGAAGCGCCACACCGAGCGCAGCGGCGCGATGTCGTCGCGCCCGATGCCCGGCAGTGGCGTCAGCAGCAGCGGCGCCTTGCCCTCGCCGCACCAGCGCGGCTGGTCGAGCGGGTATTCGCGCCCCGTGCGCGGGTCGAGATAGGCTGTCATGATGGCGGCGAGGGTTGCCCTTCCCGCCGCTTCGGGCAAGCCTGGGCCGATGGGAAACGACCTGGGCGCACTGGCCGCCGAACTGGTGCGGACCGACAGCCGCTCCGCCGTCTCCAACCTCGCCGTCGCCGAACGGGTGGAGGCCGAGCTGGCCGGCTTCGCCGTCGAGCGGCTGGACTACGCGGACGCCGCCGGGGTGGCCAAGCGCGTGATCGTGGCGCATCGCGGCGGGCCGGGCGGGCTGGCGCTTTCCGCCCACATGGACACCGTGCCCGAGACGGGCTGGACGGAGGACCCGTGGTCCGGCGCCATCCGCGGCGGCGTGCTGCACGGGCTGGGCTCCGCCGACATGAAGGGCCCGCTGGCCGCCATCCTCCGCGCCGCGCAGGCCGCGCCGCGCGCCACGCTGATCCTCACCACCGACGAGGAAACCACCAAGGCCGGCGCGCGGGAGGTGGCGGCGCGCTCCGCCCTGGTGCGGCAGGCGGCGCCGCGCGGCATCCTGGTGGCCGAGCCGACGCGGCTGGCGCCGGTGCGCGGGCACCGCTCGCACATCAACGTCACCGCCACCGCGCGCGGGGTGCAGGCGCATTCCTCCACCGGGCTGGGCAGCAACGCCAACTGGGCGCTGATCCCCTTCCTGATGGAGCTGCGCGCCATCCACGCCACGCTGCGCGAGGACCCCGCCTGGCAGGACGCCGCCTACGACCCGCCCTTCTCCGACTTCAACCTGGTGCTGGACAACCACGGCACCGCCATCAACGTCACCGTGCCGGTCGCCACCGCGCGGGTGAAGTTCCGCTACTCCCGCCGCATGGACCCGGCGCCGCTGCTGGCGCGGCTGGAGCGCGCGGCGGGGGAATGCGGCGTGGCGCTGGACATCGCGCGCGAGGGCCTGCCGCCCGAGCTGCCGGAGGACCACCCGCTGGTGCGCGAATGCGCCGCCGCCGCCGGGCAGGCGGCGCGCACCGTGCCCTTCGGCACCGACGCCTCCATCCTGCAGGACATCGCGCCCTGCGTGATCCTCGGCCCCGGCGACATCGGCGTGGCGCACACCCCGCACGAGCGCGTGGCGCTGGCCGAGCTGGACGCCGCGCGCGACCTCTACCTCACCCTGCTGAACGGGACACCGGCCTCGCCATGAACTTCGCCTCGCTCGACCCCCTCATCCGCCCGCGCTCGCTCGCCATCATCGGCGCCTCCGACGACGCCACGCGCATCGGCGGCCGGCCCATCGCCTACATGAAGGCGCGCGGCTTCGGTGGCGAGCTGTGGCCGGTGAACCCCAAGCGCGATCAGGTGCAGGGGCTGCGCTGCTTCCCCGACGTCGCCGCGCTGCCCGGCACGCCGGATGTCGGCCTCATCGCCGTGCCGGGCGCGGCGGCGCTGGCGGCGGTGGAGGCGCTGGGCGCCAAGGGCACCAAGGCCGCCATCATGTTCACCGCCGGCTTCGCCGAGGTGGGCGCCCAAGGCGCCGCCATGCAGGACCGGCTGGTGGAGGCGGCCAATCGCCACGGCATGCGGCTGCTGGGCCCCAACTGCCTGGGCCTGTTCAACGACGCCATCGGCTTCTTCCCCATCTTCTCCGCCAGCTTCGAGCAGGGCTGGCCGGTGCCCGGGCGCATCGGCATCGCCTCGCAGTCGGGGGCCTACGGCACCCACCTGTATTCGCTGGCGCGCAACCGCAACATCGGCACGCCGGTCTGCGTCACCACCGGCAACGAGGCCGAGGTGGCGCTGGGCGACGTGCTGGGCTGGATGGCCCAGGCGCCGGAGGTGGACGTCATCTGCGCCTATGCCGAGGGCATCCGCGAGTCGGAGAAGTTCCTCGCCGCGCTGGACCTCGCGCGGCGCAACCGCAAGCCCATCGTGATGATGAAGGTCGGCCGCTCCGAGCTGGGCGCGCACGCCGCTCAGTCCCACACCGCCTCCATCGCCGGCAACGACGCGGTGACCGACGCCGTGCTGGCCGAGTTCGGCGTGGTGCGCGCCCGCAACACGGAGGAGCTGCTGGACATCGCCTACGCCGCCACGAAGCGCGTCTACCCCGTGCGCAACACCCTGGGCGTGGTGACGGTGAGCGGCGGCGCCGGCGTGCTGATCTCCGACGTCGCGGAGACGCTGGACTTCCCCCTGCCGCCGATGCCGGAGGCGGCGCAGGAGCGCCTGCGCGGCTTCGTGCCCTTCTGCGCCCCGCGCAACCCGGTGGACTGCACCGCCCAGGCCTTCAACCAGATCGAGCTGGTGGGCGAGTTCGCCCGCGCCATGGCGGTGGATGGCGGCTACACCTCCTGCCTGGGCTTCTTCACCCAGGTCGGCGGCTCGCCCACCGTCGGGCCCAAGGTGCGCGCGCAGATGGCCGCGGTGGCGGCGGAACACCCCGACCGCCTGTGGGCGGTGTCCATCATCGCCGAGCCGCCGGTGGTGCGCGAGTGGGAGGAGGCGGGCTTCCTGGTGTTTGAGGACCCGACGCGCGCCGTGGTGGCGCTGCACGCGCAGGGGCGCTTCGGCGAGGCCTTCGCCCGCGCCCCCGCCGCCGCCGCCGCGCTGCCCGCGGTGTCCCTGCCCGCCGCCACCCCGGGCGAGGCCGAGGCCAAGCGCCTGCTGGCCGCCGCCGGCCTGCCCCCGGTGCCGGAGGAAGCCTGCGCCGACGCCGAGGCGGCGGTGGCGGCCGCCCGCCGCATCGGCTTCCCCGTGGTGATGAAGATCCTGTCCCCCGACATCCTCCACAAGAGCGAGATCGGCGGCGTGCTGCTGGGCGTGGGGGACGAGGCGGCGGTGCGCCAGGGCTTCGCCACCCTGATGGAGCGCGCCGCCGCGCGCGCGCCGGGGGCGCGGCTGGAAGGCGCGCTGGTGGCCAAGCAGGTGGACGGCGCGGTGGAGATGGCGCTGGGCGTGGTGCGCGACCCGGTGTTCGGCCCCGTCGCCATGGTCGGCCTGGGCGGCGTGTTCATCGAGGTGCTGAAGGACGTGGCCTTCCGCCGCTGCCCCTTCGGCGAGGCGGAGGCGGAGGCGATGATCCGCTCGCTGAAGGGCTTCGCCCTGCTGGACGGCGCGCGCGGCCGGCCCCGGGCGGACGTCGCCGCGGTGGCCCGCGCCCTGGCCGCGCTGTCGCGCTTCGGCGCCGCCGCCGGGCCGCGCCTGCTCTCGGCGGAGGTCAACCCGCTGCTGGCCCGCGCCGACGGCGCCTGGGCGGCGGACGCAGTGGTGGAGGTGGCGCCGTCCTGACCGGCTTGTAACCGCGCGCTTCACCCTCCCTTCATCCCCGCCGCCCACCCTGGCGGGCGAGGAACAGGGTGAAGCCGATGCGCGTGAACCAACCCATCACCGGGCGCGAGGTGCCGCTGCCCGAGGGGGAGATGCTGGTCTCCCGCACCGATGCCGGCGGGCGCATCGCCTTCTGCAACGCCGCCTTCGTGCAGGTCAGCGGCTTCAGCATGGAGGAGCTGTCGGGCGCGCCGCACAACATCGTGCGCCACCCCCACATGCCGCCCGCCGCCTTCGCCGACCTGTGGGCCACCGCCAAGGCCGGCCGCCCCTGGGAAGGGCTGGTGAAGAACAGAACCAAGTCCGGCGACTTCTACTGGGTGCGCGCCAACGTCACCCCCGTGCTGGAGGCGGGGCAGGTCACGGGCTACGTCTCCATCCGCACCGCCCCCACCCGGGCCGAGGTCGCGGCGGCCGAGGCCGCCTACGCCGCCCTGCGCGAGGGGCGGGGCCGCCGCATCGGCCTGCGCGACGGCGCGCTGGTGCCGGCGGGGAAGCGGGCCCGGCTGGCCCGCGCGGCGGCCAGCGTCACCGGCCGGCTGGGGCTGGCGGCGGCGGCGGCCGTGCTGGGCGGGGCGGCGGCGCTCGGCCGCCTCGCGCTGGCGCGTCACCTCGGCCAGCTGGCCGGCCAGGGTCTCAATGTCCAGCCGCGCGGTGAGGGGTGCGCACCTCGCGCGGGGTGGTGTGGGGTTGCGCACCTCGCGCGTGGTGGTGAAGTT
>NZ_JBJJBR010000024.1:0-48886 GCF_045449635.1 Sabulicella flocculans
CGCCGCCGCCGAGGGCCGCCGCGCCGCCGAAGCCGCCCTGGGCGCGGCGCGCGAGGCGCGGCTGCTGGCCGAGGCGGCGCGCGACGCCGCCGCCCGCGACGGCCAGGCCCTGGCCACCCGCATCCTGGAACGCCTGGGCGAGGACGCCGCCCTTCCCGCCGCGCCGGAGGACCTGTCCGACGCCGCGGAGGAGCGTGCCCGCCGCCGCGCCGAGCGCCTGGCGCGCGAGCGCGAGGAGATGGGCCCGGTGAACCTGCGCGCCGAGGTGGAGCTGGCGGAGCTGGAGGCGCGCATCGCCGCCATCCGGACCGACCGCGAGGAAATCGCCGCCGCCATCGCCAAGCTGCGCGGCTCCATCGGCCACCTGAACCGCGAGGCGCGCGAGCGGCTGCGCGCCGTGTTCGACCAGGTGGACCGCGAGTTCCGCGCCCTGTTCGCCCGCCTGTTCGGCGGCGGCCGCGCCCACTTGGCGCTGGTGGGCAGCGAGGACCCGCTGGAGGCGGGGCTGGAGATCTACGCCGAGCCGCCGGGCAAGAAGCTGTCCGCCCTGAGCCTGCTGAGCGGCGGCGAGCAGGCGCTGACGGCGCTGAGCCTGATCTTCGCGGTGTTCCGCTGCCACCCCGCCCCGGTCTGCGTGCTGGACGAGGTGGACGCCCCGCTGGACGACGCCAACGTGGAGCGCCTGTGCGACCTGCTGGACGCGATGGCCGAGACGGGCACGCGCTTCCTCATCATCACGCACCACGCGCTGACCATGGCGCGCATGCACCGCCTGTTCGGCGTCACCATGCAGGAGCGCGGGGTGAGCCGCCTGCTGAGCGTGGACCTGGGCGAGGCGGTGCGGATGGCCGAGGGCTGAGCCGGGCGCGCCGTCAGGCGACCACCCAGGCCCCCGCCAGGAAGCAGGCGGCGAGCATCAGCAGCAGCAAAGGGCGCGGGAGGAGGGGGCTGGGCGGCATGGCGCGACGGTGCCCGGTCCGCCGCGCCGGGTCTGTGGCCATCCGTCTCGCGCCTGGACGGGACGTCCCGCGCGGCGGCGGTGCAACCATGGAGGCGTCGTCACCTTGACAGCCCATTGCCGCCCGCATAGACGGCCCTTGCCTCCGGCGGGGTTTGCGTTGGGAGGAGCCGTGGTGGACGACCGGGACGCCTTCAAGCAACGCCTGGACGCAGCGCGGGCCCGCCAGGGCCTGGACCCTGCGACCAAGGGCCGCGCCGATGGCCAGCTTCCGGGCGGCAACTGGGGAATCGGCTTCCGGGCCGGCGTGGAGGTCGTCTCCGCGCTGGTGGTGGGGGTGGGGCTCGGCCTCCTCCTCGACCGGTGGCTGGGCACCTGGCCCTGGCTCTTCCTGGTGTGCTTCGTGCTGGGGTCCGCGGCGGGCGTGATGAACGTGTATCGTCTCTTCAACCCCCGGCGCGTGCGGAAAGATTGAGGCTCGGGGGTCTGACACGGTGGCGGCTGAAGGCAAGGCGATCGACGCGCTCTCGCAGTTCGAGCTGGGCACCGTGCTGGGCCCGGTGGGCGCGGCGGTGGGCTTCACCCAGTCCAACCTGCACATGCTGGTGGCCGGCGGGCTGATCGTGGCGCTGATGGTGTTCGGCATGGCGCCGCGCGCCATGGTGCCCGGCCGCCTGCAAAGCGTGGCCGAGAGCGCCTACGGCTTCATCGACGACATGCTGCTGGCCCAGGTCGGGCCGGAGGGGCGGCGCTTCTTCCCCTTCGTGTTCACCCTGTTCATGTTCGTGCTGTTCGGCAACATGCTGGGCCTGTTCCCCTACGCCTTCACCTACACCTCGCACATCAGCCTGACCTTCACCCTGGCGATGGTGGTGTTCGTGCTGATCACCCTGGTGGCGATCTCGCTGCACGGGAAGGCGTTCCTGGGCTACTTCTTCCCGGAAGGCGCGCCGCTGTGGCTGGCGCCCATCATCATCCCGGTGGAGATCGTCTCCTACCTCTCGCGCCCCGTTTCGCTGAGCATCCGCTTGTTCGCGAACATGGTGGCCGGGCACGTCATGCTGAAGGTCTTCGCCACCTTCGTGGTGATGCTGGGCGCGCTGGGCACCTTCGGCCCCGTGCTCTCCATCATGCCGCTGGCGATCAACGTCGCGCTGGTCGGGTTCGAGGTGCTGGTGGCCTTCCTGCAGGCCTACGTCTTCGCGATCCTGACCTGCATCTACCTCCACGACGCGGTGCACCTGCACTGACGCCGCGCCGCCGGATACGGACAACTCTCACCATTTCCACGGAAGGACTGGGAACATGGAAGTCGCTGCCGCCAAGGCCCTGGGTGCTGGTATCGCCGTCATCGCGCTGTTCGGCGTGGGCCTGGGCATCGGGAACATCTTCTCCTCGCTGATCACCAGCGTGGCCCGCAACCCCTCCGCCCGCGACGCCGTCTTCCCGATCGGCATCCTGGGCTTCGCGCTGACGGAAGCGGTGGCGCTGTTCGCGCTGCTGATCGCCTTCCTCATCCTCTTCGCCTGACGCGCGCCGGGCGGGGCCGCCGCGCCCCGCCCGTGCCGCCGTCACGCGCTCAAGGGGGTTCGCCATGCCGCAGCTGGATTTCGCCAACCCGCTGATGATCAGCAAGCTCGTGTGGCTGCTCATCATCTTCGGGCTCCTGTACTTCGTGCTGAAGAACTACGCGCTGCCGCGGGTGGCCTCCGTGCTGGATGAGCGCGCGGCCCGCATCGCCGCGGACCTCAACGCCGCGCGCGACGCCCAGGCCGCCGGCGAGGCCGCGCTGGCCGAGCTGCGCGCCGCCACCGCCGCCGCGCGGGGCGAGGCGCAGGCCGCCGTGGCCGCCGCCATGGCCGAGGCCAACGCCCAGGCCGCCCGCCAGGCCGAGGCGATCAACCAGCGCCTCAACGCCCAGGTGGCCGAGGCCGAGGGCCGGGTGCGCGCCGCGCGCGACGCCGCCATGGCCTCCATCAACGGCGTGGCCAACGACACGGCGAAGGCCCTGCTGGACAAGCTGAACGTCCGGGCCGACGACGCGGCCGTGGCCGCCGCGGTGAACGCCGCCGCGGGCGGGAGGGGCTGAGATGCACCACTACGACGTCTTCTACCACGACCCGAAATTCTGGGTCGCCATCTCCTTCGTGCTGTTCGTGCTGCTGGCCGGCAAGACCGCCTGGGGCGCCATCACCAGGATGCTGGACGGCCGCGCCGCGCGCATCCGCGCCGAGCTGGACGAGGCGGTGACCCTGCGCGCCCAGGCCGAGGCGATGATGGCCCAGGCCCAGAAGGACCGCGCCGCCGCCCAGGCCGAGGCGCAGGAGATGCTGGCCCGCGCCCGCGCCGAGGCCGCGCGCGTGGCCGAGGCCGCCGCCGCCGAGGCCGAGGCCGCCGCCGGCCGGCGCGAGCGCATGGCGATGGACCGCATCGCCGCCGCCGAGGCCGGCGCGGTGAACGAGGTGCGCGCCGCCGCCGCCGCCATCGCCGCCACCGCGGCGCGCGAGGTCATCGCCCAGGGCCACACGGCCGAGGCCGACGCCGCGCTGGTGGACCAGGCCATCCAGGGCATCCCGGGCGCGCTGCGCGCCGCCTGAGCGGACGGGAACCACGGCGAAGGGCCGGGGCGCCGCGCGGCGTCCCGGCCCTTCGCGCGTCAGAACCCAACCAGGTCGCCGCCCTTCAGCGCCAGCATGGAGCGCGCCTCGGCCGGCGTGGCGATCTCGTGGCCCAGGTCCTCCAGGATGCGGCGGATCTTGGCCACCTGCTGGGCGTTGGAGGTGGCGGCCTGGCCGGGGCCGATCCACAGGCTGTCCTCCAGCCCGACGCGGACGTTGCCGCCCATGATGCCGGCCATGGTGGTGAAGGGCATCTGGTGGCGCCCGGCCGCCAGCACCGACCACACGTACTGGTCGCCGAACAGGCGGTCGGCGGTTTCCTTCATGAAGAGCAGGTTGCGCGGCTCCGGCCCGATGCCGCCCAGAATGCCGAAGATGGTCTGCACGAAGAGCGGGCCCTGCACCACGCCGCGGTCCAGCATGTGCGCCAGATTGTACAGGTGGCCGACGTCGTAGCATTCGAACTCGAAGCGGGTGCCGTGGCCCTTGCCCAGCCGCTCCACGATCTGCTCGATGTCCTGGAAGGTGTTGCGGAAGATGTGGTTCACCGTCCGCTCCAGGTAGGGCTTCTCCCAGGCGTGCTTCCACTCCTTCACCCGCGCCGCGGCGCCGGAGATGTTGAAGTTCATCGAGCCCATGTTCAGCGACGCCATCTCCGGCTTCGCCAGCAGGGGCGCGGCCAGGCGGTCATCCACCGTCATGTTCATGCCGCCGCCGGTGGTGATGTTCAGCACCGCGTCGGTGGATTGCTTGATGACCGGCAGGAAGGCTTGGAACAGCGCCGGGTCCGGCGAGGGCTCGCCGGTCTCGGGGTCGCGCGCGTGCAGGTGGATGATGGCCGCCCCGGCCTCGGCGGCCTCGATGGAGGCCTGGGCGATCTGCTGCGGCGTGATGGGCAGGTGCGGCGACATCGAGGGGGTGTGGATGGCCCCCGTGACGGCGCAGGTGATGATGATCTTGCGGGCCATGGCGGCGCGTCCCCCTCGTGGTCGTTGCGCGCATGGTGGCCCGGCCCGGGCGGCTTGGCTACTCGTGCCGCAGGGCCTGGATGGGGTCGAGCGCCGCCGCCCGCCGGGCCGGCCACCAGCCGAAGAACAGCCCGGTGAGGCCGGAGACGCCGACCGCCAGCGCCACCGCGTTCCACTGGATCAGCACCGGCCAGCCGCCCCAGGCCGACAGCGCCATGGACAGCCCGATGCCCGCCGCCACGCCGATGGCCCCGCCCAGCAGCGCCAGCAGCACCGCCTCCAGCAGGAACTGGCGCAGGATGTCGCGCGGGCGCGCGCCCACCGCCAGGCGCAGCCCGATCTCGCGCGTGCGTTCCGTCACGCTCACCAGCATGATGTTCATCACCCCGATGCCGCCCACCAGCAGCGACACCGCGGCCACCGCGGCCAGCAGCAGCGACAGGGTGCGCGCCGAGGCGTCGCGCGTGGCGGCGATCTCGCTCAGGTTGCGGATGTTGACCGTGTCGGCCTCGTTCGCCGCCACCCGGTGGCGCTGGCGGAAGAAGGCGCGCAGCTCCTCCTCCACCGCCGCCATGTCCTCACCCTCCGCCACCTTGACGGAGATGGAGCCGACGGAGCGCGCGAAGGCGCGGGAGGCGCCCATGATGCTGCGCCGCGCCGTCCAGAACGGCACCAGCACCACGTCGTCCTGGTCCTGGCCGGTGGGGTTCTGCCCCTTGCGGGCCAGCACGCCCACCACCTCGAAGGGGGTGGCGCGGATGCGGACCTCGCGGCCCACCGGGTTGTCGTCGCCGAACAGGCTCTCGGCCACGGTGGCGCCCAGCAGCGCCACCTTGCGCCCGCCCGCTGCCTCCTCCTCCGAGAAGAAGCGGCCCTCGGCCACGCTCCACTCGTGCACGTCGAACCAGGCCGGGTCGGCGCCCAGCACCCAGGTGGACCAGTTCTGGTTGCCGTTCACCACCTGCATCTGCTGGCGGATGGTGCCGGCCGCGGCCTCCACCGCCGCCACCTCCCGCGCGATGGCCTGGGCGTCGTCCCAGCTGATGTTGGGCCGCTGCCCGGCACCCAGCGAGACGCCGCCCATGCGCACGTTCGAGCCCCAGACCAGCAGCAGGTTCGCCCCCAGCGACTGGATCTGGCTGAGCACCTGCTGCCGCGCCCCGGCGCCGACCGCCACGGTGACGATGACGGCCGCCACCCCGATGAAGATGCCCAGCGAGGTGAGCATGGCGCGCAGCTTGTTGGCCGCCAGCGCCCGCAGCGCCGCGCCCCCGGCCTCGGCGTAGGAAAGGCCGGCGCGGCGGCCGGCGGGCAGGGGCGGCAGCGGGGTGGCGGCGGTCCGGGTCTCGGGGCGGGCGATGACGTTCATGCGAAGGGCACCCCCATCATCGCCCGGGCGTCCACCGGCGGGTGGCGTTCGTCCTCGAACAGGCGGCCGTCGCGGAAGCGCAGGGTGCGGCCGGCGAAGGCCGCCACGTCGGCGTCGTGCGTCACGCACAGGATGGACACGCCGGCGCGGTTCAGCGCCTGGAACAGCGCCATGATCTCCAGCCCCGTGCGGCTGTCCAGCGCGCCCGTCGGCTCGTCGGCCAGCAGCAGCTCCGGCCCGCAGACCAGGGCGCGGGCGATGGCCACGCGCTGCTGCTGCCCGCCCGAGAGCTGGGCGGGGGTGTGGCGCATGCGCTCCTGCAGGCCCACGCGCTCCAGCGCCATCTCCGCGCGCTCGCGCCGCAGCCGGGGCGGGATGCCGCGGTACATCATGGGCATCATCACGTTGGCCAGCGCGTCCTCGCGCGGCAGCAGGTGGAAGGACTGGAACACGAAGCCGATGCGCTCGCCCCGCAGGGCGGCGAGGCGCTCGGGCGGCAGGCGGCCGGTTTCCTCGCCGGCCAGGCGCAGCGTGCCGGCGGTGGGCTGGTCCAGGCAGCCCACCAGGTTCAGGAAGGTGCTCTTGCCCGAGCCGGAGGGGCCCATGGCGGCGACGAACTCGCCCGGCGTCACCGTCACGTCCACGCCGTCCAGCGCCTTCACCACCCCCTCGCCGGAGGGGTAGTGGCGGGACAGGCCGCGGGCCTCGATCAGCGTCTCCATGGGCTAGAACAGCGGCCGGGCGGCGCCGGCGCGCGGGGCGGCGCCGGCGCGCTCGTTGCCCACCACCAGCCGCATGCCGGGCTGCACCTCGCCGGACAGGATCTCCGTCACGTTGCCGTCGCTCAGCCCGGTGCGCACGGCGACCGCGCGGGGCGGGCCGTCCCCCTCCAGCACCCAGACGGTGCCCGGCGTGCCGGCCTGCTGGCCGCGGCCGCCGCCGCGCGCCGAGGCCATGCGGGCGCGCTGGTCGGGCGTCAGCACGGCGTTCAGCCGGGATTGCAGACGCTGGCGGGCCGTCTGCACCGCCTGGCGGCGCGCCTCCACCTCCTGCGGCAGGGCGGCCATGCGCTCGCGCATCTCGGCCAGGGCGGCGTCCACCTCCTGCCGCTGGGCGGGGGTCAGGTCCTCCATCTCGCGCAGGGCGTTGGCCAGGGGGTTGTCGGCGGCGGCGTTGGCGGCGGCCCCGGTGCCGGCGGGGCGCCAGCGCAGGGCGGCGTTGGGCACGCGCAGGGCGTCCCGGCGCTCGTCCGTCACCACGCGAAGGGTGGCGGTCATGCCCGGCAGCATCCGCCCCTCGCTGTTGGGGGCGGTGACCACCACGGTGTAGGTGACGACGTTGTTCACCGTGGCCGGCGTCAGCCGGGTTTCCTTCACCGTGCCGCGCAGGTTGGCCTGCGGGTGGGCGGCCACCGTGAAGGCCACCGCCTGGCCGGGGCGGATGCGGCCGATGTCGGCCTCGTCGACCGTGGCCCAGACCTCCATCTCGTCCAGGTTGGCGGCGATGGTGAACAGGGTGGGCGAGGCGAGCGAGGCCGCCACCGTCTGCCCCTGGTCCACCGAGCGCGCCACCACGATGCCGTCGATGGGGCTGCGGATGGTGGCGAAGCCCAGGCTCACCTCCGTCTGGCGGATCACCGCGGCGCGCTGCTCGGCCTGGGCGCGGGCGGCCTCCACCTGGGCGGCGGCGGTGCGGGCGGCGGCCTCGGCGCCCAGCACGTTGGCCTCGGCCTGGGCCAGCTGGGCGCGCTCGTTCAGCAGGTTGGCGCGCGCGCCCTCGGCGGTGAAGCCGGCGCGGGCGGCGTCGCGCACGGCGCCGACGCCGGAGCGGCGCAGCTCCTCCGTGCGGCGGCTCTCGAACTCGGCGTCGCGCAGCTGGGCCTCGGCCTGGGCGACGCCGGCGCGGGCGGCGTCCAGCGCGGCGCGGGACTGCACGGCGTCGGCATTGGCCTTCTCCGCCTGGGCCTGGGCCACGGCGATGGCGGCGCGGGCGGATTGCAGGTCGGCCAGGCCGGCGGCGCGGGTGGCCTCCAGCTGCTGGGTGTCCAGCCGCACCAGGGGCTGGCCGGCGGTGACGCGGGTGTTCCAGTCCGCCAGCACCTCGCGGATCTGCCCCGAAAGCTGGGAGCCGACGATCACGGAGGTGACGGGGTTCACCGTGCCGGTGGCGCTGACCACGGCGGTGATGGCGCCGCGGTCGGCCTCCGCCGTGCGCAGGCGGGGCGCGCCGGCCTCGCCCGCGGTCCAGCCGAGCCGCGCCAGGGCCGGCTGGCCCCAGAGGTAGGCGCCGCCGGCCAGGGCGGGCAGAATCAGCAAGGGAAGGAATCGGCGCATCGTGGCCATGCAAGCTGGGGTGCCGATGTAACGCGCGTGTTGCGCCCGGGGGAAGGAGAGTGACGATGCGGCTGCTGGTGCTGGGGGCCGGGGCGGTGGGCGGCTATTTCGGCGCCCGCCTGGCCGAGGCGGGGGGCGAGGCGGCCTTCCTGGTCCGCCCCGCCCGCGCGGCGGCGCTGCGCCGCGACGGGTTGCGGGTGGAAAGCCCCTTCGGCGACCTGGCGCTGCGCCCCGCCGTGCTGGAGGAGGCCACGCCGGGCTTCGACGCCGTGCTGCTGGCCTGCAAGGCCTGGGACCTGGAGGCCGCCATCGCCGCCATCGCCCCGGCGGTGCGCGGCGGCGCCTGCGTGCTGCCGGTGCTGAACGGCATGGCCCACATGGAGCGCCTGCGCGCCGCCTTCGGGCCCGCCGCCGTGCTGGGCGGGCTGGCGCGCATCCAGGCCACGCTGGGCGAGGGCGGGGTGGTGCGCCACCTGAACCCCTGGTGCACCCTGGCCTTCGGCGAGTGGGAGGGCGGCGCCTCCGCCCGCACCGCCGCCATCGCCGCCGCCTTCGCCGGGGCGCGCGGCGTGGAGGCGCGGGCGGTGCCCGACATCCGCCAGCGCATGTGGGAGAAGCTGGTCCACCTGGGCACGGCGGCCATCGGCACCGTGCTGCTGCGCGCCCCGGTGGGCGCCATCGCGCGCGCCGGCGGCACCCCCCTGCTGCACCGCGTGCTGGAGCGCAACGCCGCCATCGCCGCCCATCACGGCCACCCGATGCCCGATGCCTTCCTGGCCGAGTACCGCGCCCTGTTCGCCGACGCCTCCAGCGCCTACGCCACCTCCCTGCTGCGCGACGTCCAGGCCGGCCGGCCGAACGAGGGCGAGGCGGTGCTGGGCTTCCTGCTGGAGGCCGCCCGCCGCGCCGGCCAGCCGGCCGATCTGCACGAGGCCGCGTGGCTGCACGCCCGCTGCGCCGCCCCGCCCGCGGGCTGACGCGCTCAGGCCGGGAACTCCACCACCAGCCGGGTGCCGCTGCCGCGCTCCAGCCGCGCCTCGCCGCCCAGGTGGGCCGCGAAGCCGCGGATCAGCGACAGGCCCATCCCCTCGGCATGGTCCTCCGGCAGCCCCTGGCCGTCATCGGAAAGCTCCAGCCGCGCCGCGTCGCCCTGGCGGCGCAGCGCCAGCCGCACCTGCCCCTCGGCCCCGGCGGGGAAGGCGTGGCGGTTCACGTTCAGCAGCGCCTCCGTCACCAGCAGCGCCAGGGAGGTGGCCTGCTCGGCCGGCAGGGTGATCTCCTCCGCCTCCACCTCCGCCGTGGCGTTGGACAGCACCTGGTTGGCCAGCTCCCGCAGCAGGGGCGCCACCGGCACCACCGGGGCGCCGGCCTCCGTGTCCAGGTGGCGGTGCAGCGCGGCCAGGGCCTGCACGCGCTCCCGCGCCACCGCGAACTCGGCGCGCCGGGCGGCGTCGCCGATGCGCTCGCCCTGCATGTTCAGCAGGGAAGCGACGATCTGCAGGTTGTTCTTCACCCGGTGGTGGATCTCCGCCACCAGCCGGTCGCTCTGCGCCAGCGCGGCCTGCAGCTCGGACTCCCGCAGCGCGATGGCGTGGGAGGCGCCGGCCAGCGCCTCGCCCAGCTCGTCCACCTCGCGCGGGTCCCAGGCGGTGTGGGGCGGGGCGAAGGGGGTGCCTGGGCGCCAGCCGCGCACCGCCCCGGCCAGGCGGCGCAGCGGCCGGGCGCAGGCCAGCTCGGTGCCGGCCAGCACCACCAGCAGGCAGAACGCCAGGAACACCACCAGCTCGCCGATGCGCTGCAGCAGCTGGCCCCGCGCCTCGCGCATCGCCTCGCCGGCCGGCAGCCCCACCAGCACGCGCATGCCGCGGTCGGGGGCCGAGATGGAATAGGCGAAGGCCTGCCCCTGGGCGGACTGGCCCAGCCGCGTCAGCCGCGCCGGCGCCGCCCGCAGCTCGGCCAGCAGGGCGGGCTCGGGCAGGGCGCCCGCCTCCATGCCGGCCAGGGCGAAGGGCTGGCCGGCGGGGTCCACCACCCAGGTCCGGTGCGGCAGCCCGGCGCCGGACGGGCCGCTGGCCAGCCAGTCGGCGCTGATGGCCGCCCCGGCCACCCCGACCGGGCGCCCGTCCTGCGTCACCGGGGCGGCGCCGGGCAGCACCATGCGGCGCGAGGCCGGGCCCCAGACGATGTCGCCCAGCACGAAGTCCCGCCGCTCCGAGACGCGGCGGAAATAGCTGAAGGAGGAGAAATCCACGCCCGGCGGCAGCGCCAGCGCGTTGCAGACCAGCCGCCCCTGCGTGTCCAGGAACCACAGGTCGGTGTAGCGCGCGTCCAGCAGCAGCCGCAGGCGCGACAGCACGCGGGTGCATTCCTCCGGCGGCCATTCGAAGAAGTTGCCCAGCTTGCCCATGCCGCGCACCAGGCGCTCCTGGTCGTCCAGGGCGGTGGCGTGGCGCACCCGGTCGGCCTCGCCCACCAGGGCGGCGGTCTCGGAGATGCCGGCCAGCGACTGCTCGTATTTCTGCCAGGCATTGGCGGCGGCGACCACCGCCACCGGGATGCCCGCCACCAGCACCAAGGCCACCAGCCGTGCCCGGATTCCGGAAAAGACAGCGCGCGACATCATGTTCCCCGGCCCGCGCGCGGGCGCAAGCCTCAGCCCTTCGCGCTCTTGTTGGCGTCGCGCTGGATGAGGTCCAGCAGGTGCTGCGGCACGGGCTCCTGCGCGACTTGGTCGTAGATCGCGTGCAGGCCGCGGTTCAGCCACATCTCGAACGCCGCGTCGGGGGAGGATCGCCTCCCCCGGCCGCTGCCATCGGTTCCGGGCCTCATCTCGACCTGCGACCGTCCTGCTTTGGAAGGTGGTTCGCTCACCTGGGTCCCTCAGACGGCGCCCAGGCGCCGCTCCACCGGGTTCACCATACGACGGTTGGCAGGCTGCGGGGAGGCGCCCTGGCGGATGGCCTCCACGGCGCGGCGCTCGGCCGGGGCGTCGCCCAGCAGCATCGCCTGCAGCTGCTTGCGGGCGCGGAACACGCGGCACTTCAGCGTGCCGACCGCCACGCCCAGCTGCGCGCTCACCTCCTCGTAGGACATGCCCTGCACCGTCACCATCATCAGCGCCAGGCGCTGGTCGGAGGGCAGCTTGGCCAGGGCGTGGCGCAGCTCCTGCAGGGCGATGCTGTCCTCCTGGCTGGCGGCGCGGGCGAAGGCGTCGGCCGGGGCCTCGTCCACCTCCACCGTCTCGCGGCGGCGGCGCATGTCGCTCAGGAAGCGGTTGCGCAGGATGCGGCTCATCCAGGCCTTGAAGTTGGTGCCCGGCGTGAAGCTGTGCTGCGCGGCCAGGGCGTTGGTCACCGCCGCCTGCACCAGGTCGTCCGCGTCGGCGCGGTTGCGGGTCAGGGCGAAGGCCTGCTGCCGCAGCCCGGGCAGCGCGCCCACCATCAGGGTGTGGAAGGGCGTCTCGGGGTCCGTGGCGCCCATCTGCTCCATCGTGCTCGGCTTCATCTCTCGCATCGTGCGGTCCCCGTGGTGGCTCGTTCTGAAGGGGCAATACCGATGCCGCGCCGACCGTTGCGCGCATCTTTGCGGTTTTTTCGCTGCAACCCTCGGCCAGCCTTCCCATTAGGAGACGGGATGCAGCGAATCCGCCTCCACCGCCGGCTGCGCCAGCGCCGCGCGCAGCGCGTTGCGCCCGCGCGACAGCCGCGCCTTGACCGTCCCCTCCGGCACGCCCACCACCGCGGCGGCCTGGGCCGTGGTCATGCCCTGCGCGCCCACCAGCATCAGCGCCTCGCGCTGGGTCACCGGCAGGGCGTCCATGGCGCGCGCCAGTTCCGCCACCTCCAGCCGGTCGCCCTGGCTGGCCGGGCGCGCCTCCTCGGCGGCGTGGCCCTGCGCCTCCACCGCCCGGCGCTCCCGTCCCGCCTTGCGCACCTGCCCCAGCCAGCAATTGCGCAGGATGGTGAACATCCAGGCCCGCAGCTCGGTGCCCGGCTCGAACTGCGCCTCCGCCCGCAGGGCGCGCAGCACCGCCTCCTGCACCAGGTCGTCCGCCGCCGGCGCGCTGCGGCTCAGCGCGCGGGCATAGGCGCGCAACGCCGGCAACAGCCCCGGCAACTCGCGACGGATGGAGAAGGAATCCATTCGTCGCATAATATCCACCAGACCAACTCGTTTCAGGAGTCCCCACCATGACCTCCCTCGCCGACGCCGAGCTGATGCAGGCCCTGCCCTACGCCCGCCGCTACGCCCGCGCGCTCGCCGGCTCCCAGCAGGCGGGGGACGCGATGGTGGCCGACGCCCTGCGCGCCGGCCTGCCCGACCTGCCCGGCCGCCTCGCGCTCTACGCCGGCGTCACCCGCCTCGCCGCCACCGACGCCCCGGGCAACCTCTCGGCCATGGAGCGCCAGCTGCTGCTCCTCACCAGCCTGGAGGAGCTGGACGTCGCCCAGGCCGCCCAGGTGGTGGGGCTGGACGAGGCCGCCGCCCAGCGCCAGCTCGACCACGCCCGCACCGCCCTGCGCCAGGCCACCGCGACCGACGTCCTCATCATCGAGGACGAGCCGGTCATCGCCATGGACCTGCGCATGCTGGTGCAGCGCTGCGGCCACCGCGTCAGCGGCGTCGCCGCCAGCGAGGCCGAGGCGGTGCGCCTGGCCAACGAGCGCCCGACCGGCCTCATCCTCGCCGACGTCAACCTCGGCCGCGGCGGCGACGGCATCAACGCCGTCCGCCGCATCATGGCCAGCGTGAAGGTGCCGGTCATCTTCGTCACCGCCTACCCCGAGCGCCTGCTGACGGCGGAGGAGGTCGAGCCCGCCTTCATCATGTCCAAGCCCTTCGACCCGCTGACCCTGGCCATCTCCACCTACCAGGCCGTCACCGCCGGGCAGCTCCCCATCGAATAACCCCACCACGGTTTTCCGCCGCCGCCACGCGGCGGCGGAAAACCGCGGCGGGGGCCCCGGGATTCCCCGCCACGTCGCTTCGCGCCGAGGCGGGGGGCCCGGTCGCGGGCGCGCGGGGGGCGGCGGGTGGCCGCCGGACGGGGGGCGGCCGCGCGGCTGCGCGCGCTCCGGGCCGCGCGCATCCTGCCCAACCGTCTCCGCGCCAGGGCGAAGCCCCGGCGCGACCGCAGGGTGCGGGGGCGCGGCGGTGGGGCGGGGCATCGCCCGCACCGGGCCGCGCGCATCCTGCCCAGCCACCTCCGCGCCAGGGCGAAGCCCCGGCGTGGCCGCGCGATGCGGCGGCGGGCGGACGGGGTGGGGCATCACCACCCCCGCCTGGCCCAAGCGGGGATGGCGCGCACGCCGTGATGCGCCCGCCCGAGGTGCAGCATGGCCCGCACCAGCCGGTTCATCGCCCGGTCCATCGCCGCGAGGGGCCCGGCCAGCGGCCGCACCACCGCCGCCCACCAGTATCCGGACATATCCGGGTCCGGCAGCCACGAGGGCGGGGCGCGCAGCGCCGAGGCGAAGCCGCAGCGCCGTGCCTCCACCACCCCCGCCAGCCCGTGCACCCGCCACGCCCGCCGGAAGGCCAGGCACACGAACCACTCCATCGCCGCCGAGGGCGCGCCGGCGAAGCGCATCGCCCGCAGCGCCTGCCGCCACACCCCGCGCCGCGCCCAGCGCGCGAAGCAGCGTCGCAGGCTGTCGGGCGCCATGGCCGGCGCCGTCTCCGTCACCGCCTCGGCCCAGCGCAGCCGGCGCGCGCAGGCCTCCAGGCAGGCCTCGGCGCGCGCCAGCACATCCTCCCCGCCCGGCCGCCCCGGCCCGCCATCGCGCAGCCCGCAGGACGCCAGCACCTGCCCCAGCCAGTGCAGCTCCACCCCCGTCAGCGGCCGCCACTCATGCGGGGCGGAGCGGCGGAGCGGCGGGCGGCAGGGTGGGGCAGGGGGGAGGAGCATGGACGGAACACAACATGAACACGCGTGGCAAAGTCAAGGAAAAGCGCCATGGCGACCGCATGCCTGAAGGGCCGGATCGGCATCTTCCTTGGGTGTCGCCACCTCTGGCCAACCACGATTGGCTCTCTTAGATTCCGTCGGAGATGTTGTCTCAATCCCCTCCGGTCTCGGATACGCTTCTGGGTATCGGCTTCTATACCGCCGCGGAGGCCGCGCGGCTGCTGCGTCTGCCGGCCCGCGCCGTCAACCGGTGGCTGGGGGGATACGATGCGGGAACGGGTGAAGCGCGCCGTCGCCATCCGCCCCTCTGGACACCCCAACTCCCCCCTGCCGACGGCCATCTAGAGCTGGGGTTCCGGGACATGATCGAGCTGCGCTTCATCGCAGCTTTCCGCAAGCTCGGTTTGCCGCTTCCACTGATCCGGCGTTGCATCGCGGTGGCGCGCGACATGATCCAGCAGGACCATCCTTTCTCCACCCAGCGTTTCAAGACCGATGGCCGGACCATCTTCCTCGAATCCATGCGGGCGGCGGGAGAGGAGCGCATCATCGACCTGCGCAACATGCAGTTCAGCTTCCGGGACGTCATCGCGCAGACCTTCAAGGACCTGGACATTGAGGACGATGCGGTTCGCCGTTGGCGCCCCTACAGGAACAAGGCCAGCATCGTCATCGATCCGCAGCGCGCCTTCGGGCAGCCCATCGCTGCCACGGCAGGCGTGCCGACCATTGTGTTAGCAGACGCGATGAAGGCGGAAGGGTCTCTGGCCCGAGTGTCCCGACTCTATGAGGTCGCGCCGCATGTGGTCATGGACGCCATCGCCTTCGAAGAGACGCTGCGGGCGGCGTGAGGCTGTTCTTCGACCACAACCTGTCTCCCAAGCTTGCCGACGCGATGCATGCGCTGTTCCAGCCGGATCACGAGGCCTGCGCGCTCACTGGCAAGTTTAGCCGGGACGTGAGCGATCTCGAATGGATCACCGCGCTCGGCCGAGAGGGCCGGTGGGTCGTCCTGTCAGGCGACCGCCGCATCACCCGCAACAAGGCCGAGCAGGCGGCCTTCCGCGGTTCCCGCCTCATCGGCATCTTCCTGGCTTCGGCCGTCTGCAAGGCGCCGGTCGCAAAGCAGGCGGAGCGCATCCTGGCCTTGTGGCCGAGCATCGAGGCTGTGGAGGCGACCGTGGCCGGCGGGGCCATGTTCGAATTGCCCATGACCAGCCTGCGGTTGCGGCAAATCTGATCGCCCGGCCTCAGCCCGCCCCGCCTCGCTCCAGCCACCCCCGCAGCCGCCCAGGCGCCCGCAGCACCGCCTCCGCATCCCCGCAATAGCTGAACCGCACGAAGCGCCCGCCGCGCGCGGGGTCGAAATCCACCCCCGGCGTCGCCGCCACCCCGGCGCCTTCCAGCATGGCGCGGCAGAAGGCCACGCTGTCCCCCGTCAGCTCGCCCACGTCGCACCACAGGTAGAAGGCGCCGTCGGCCTCGGCCATGCGACGGAAGGGCAGCCCCTCCAGCAGCGCGGCGCGGGCGCGGGCATAGCCCGCCTTGCGCGCCTCCAGCTCCTCGCGGCAATCCATCGCCGCTTCCGCCGCCACCTGCGCCACGTGCGGGGCCGAGATGAACATGTTCTGCGCCAGGCACTCCACCGGCCGCAGCAAATCCTCCGGCAGCACCAGCCAGCCGATGCGCCACCCGGTCATGGACCAGTACTTGGAGAAGGAATTCACCACGATGGCCGAGGGGCTCAGCGCGGCGGCGGTGCTTTCCGCCACGCCGCCCCAGGACAGCCCGTGGTAGATCTCGTCCGACACCAGCCGCACGCCGCGGGCGTGGCACCAGGCGGCGATGGCGCGCAGCTCCTCCGGGGAAAGCATGGTGCCGGCCGGGTTGCACGGGCTGGCCACCACCAGCCCGGCGGGCAGCGGGTCCAGCGCGTCGAGCATCGCCACCGTGGGCTGGAAGCGCGTGCCGGCGCCGCAGGGCAGCAGCACCGGCTCCATCCCCAGCGCGCGCAGGATGTTGGCGTAGGGCGGGTAATAGGGCGCGGCCATCGCCACCCGGTCGCCGGGGTCGAAGGCGGCCAGGAAGGCCAGGGGAAAGGCGCCCGAGGCCCCCACCGTCACCGCCACCCGCGCCGCCGGCACCGCGGCGCCGTAATGCTCGGCGTAGTGCCGCGCGATGCGCGCGCGCAGCGAGGGCAGGCCGAAGGCCTCCGTGTAGCCCAACGCGGCGCCCGAGCGCATGGCGGCCGCCGCCGCCTCCACCGCGCCGCGCGGCGCGCCCAGCCCGGGCTGGCCCACCTCCATGCGGATGACGCCCGGATGCGTCGCCTCCCGCGCGTTGGCGGCGGCGATGACGTCCATCACCAGGAAGGGCGGCGACAGCGCGCCGCGGCCCACCTTCATCACCGGTCGGTGGCGCCCAGCGCCACGCCGGCCCCGCGCGGGTCGGTGGCGGCGGTGCACAGCTGCTCCCACCCCGGCAGGTAGCGCGCGCACAGCCCCAGCTGCGCCCGGCCGGGCGCGGGGGCCTGGGCCAGGGCGGTGGCGGCGTCGGCGTCGCGCAGCATCCCCGCGGCCAACGGCCCGGCCACCGCCATCGCCGCCCCTTCCTGGCCCGAGCCCGCGACGGCCATGCGGAAGGCGCGCAGGTTGGGGTTCCAGCCGATGCCCGCCGCCAGCACCGGCGGCTGCACCCGGCCCAGCCCGGGCGCCGCGGCGGCCACGAAGCCCAGCCCCGGCACCACCCGCCCGGTGCCCCAAAGGTTGTTGAGGGAGAAGGCGCAGCTCACCGCCATGCCGGTGCGGTCGAACACCACCAGCCCGGCCGAGGCCGGCAGCATCCCCCCCGGCGGGGCCGGCTGCTGGCCGGATTGCAGGGCCCCGAAAGCCTGCGCCGCCGCCAGCCCGGAATCCGGCAGGAAGGACACGCGGTCCTGCCCCCGCCCGGCCAGCGTCACCGCCGGCAGCAGCCGGGGCAGGGCGGGGCGCAGCTCCGCCGCGCCGATGGCGCCGCCGCCGGCCAGCGGCATCGCCTCCTCCAGCCGCCGCGCCAGCTGGCCCTGGTGCAGGTCGCCCACGCCCTGGGTGCGCAGCGCGGTCAGCGTCGCGGCCAGGGCCGGGTTCACCACCCGCTCGCCCACCGGCAGCGCGGCGCCGTTGCGGCTCCAGATGGCGCGCGCCTGCGGGTCGGCGAACAGCGGGCCCTGCACCGCCACCAGGTCGGCGTGCAGCGCGCGCGACACCGGGGCGCCGAAGCGCGCCAGCTGCTCGGCCGGGGCCAGCAGCTCCTCGAAGGGGCGGCCGGCGCGCTGGCGGGTGTGCAGGGCGAACAGGCCGCGCGCCATCATCGGCACCGCCGCCGGCCGGTCGGCCCCGGCCGGCGGGCCGGAACGCTCCCCGGCCTCGAACATCACCGCCTCCGGCTCGCCCCGGCGCGGGTCGAACACCAGGCAGGCGCCGCCGCCGCCCAGCCCGGCGCGCGAGGGCAGGGTGACGCTCATCACGAAGCCCGCCGCCACCGCGGCGTCCACCGCCGTGCCGCCGGCCGCCAGCACCTCGCGCGCCGTGGCCGCGGCCAGCGGGTCCTCCGCCGCCACGCCGCCCAGGAAGCCGCGCACGAAGCCCGGCTGCCCCGCCTGGATGGAGGAGCCCAGCACGGCATCGGACACGGAGCGCGCCGTCTCGCACCCCGCGAGCGTGAGGGCGGCCAGCAGCAGGGCGGGGAGGCGGGTGGTCATGGGCCGAGGTTCTTGCCCCGAACCCGCCCTTGCGGCAAGGCGCGCCGCGGGTCCACAAGCGGCGCATGCTCCGCCGCGCCCTGCTCGCCGCCCTGCCGGCCGCCCTCGCCCTGCCGGCCTGGGCCCAGAACCTGACGCCGCAGCAGCGCGAGGAGGTGCTGCGCCTGCTGCGCGACGCCCTGCGCGAGGACCCCTCCATCCTGCGCGACGCCCTGGGCGCGCTGGAGGCCGCGCAAGAGCGCGAGCGCGAGGCCGCCACCGCCGCCGCCCTGGCCCGCCTGCGCCCCGCCCTGTTCGAGGACCCGGAGCTGCCCATCAAGGGCAACCCCCAGGGCCGCGTGGCGCTGGCCGAGTTCTTCGACGCCCGCTGCGGCTTCTGCAAGCAGCTGCACCCGGTCATGGAGCAGCTGCTGGCCAGCGAGCGCGACGTGCGGGTGGTGATGCTGGACCTGCCCATCCTCGGCCCCAACTCGGTGCTGGCGGCGCGCGCCACCCTGGCCGCCCACCGGCAGAACCGCCACGCCGCCCTGCAGGACGCCCTGCTGCGCCTGCGCGAGGAACCCACTGAGCCGGTGATCCGCCGCGAGGCCGAGCGCCTGCGCCTCGACTGGCCCCGCCTGCGCCGCGACATGGACGACCCCGCGGTGGCCCGCCGCATCGCCCGCAACCTGGAGATCGCCCAGGCCCTGGGCATCCAGGGCACCCCCGCCCTGGTGGCGGGCGACACGCTGGTGCCCGGCGCGGTGGACCTGCCCACCCTGCAGGCGCTGGTGGCGCGCCTGCGCGGCTGACGCCGCCGCCCGGCCTCCCCTCAGCCCCCGGCCGGGCCGGCCCAGGCGGCGCCGGGGTCCAGCGGGAAGCTGGGCCGCGGCAGCCGCTTCCAGCGGAAGTTGGACAGCACCGGGCTGGTCAGGCCGGGGCTGTCCACCTCGAAGATGCGGTTGGGCGGGAAGAACTCGTCGAAGCCGGCGCGGAAGTGCCCGCGGCTCTTCACCACCACGCAGCGCGCCGCGCCGATGTCCACCCCGTGCATCTCCAGCGTGCGCGGCTCGTGGCACTGCCGCCGCAGGCTGATGACCACCACTTGCATCCCGCTGCCCTCCAGCTCCAGCAGCGCGGTGGGGCCCAGGGCGAAGTCGCGCCCGGCCATGGTGCCGCGCCGCCCGGTGCCGCGCCCGTCGGTCAGCGCCCGCACCGTGGCCCCGGCGGCGAAGCGGCGGGAGAACTCGCTTTCCTCCCGGTTGAACACCGCCTCGAACCGCGCGCCCACCCCCAGCGCCTGCGCCTGCGCCGCCAGGGCGGGGTCCACGAACAGGCCCAGCACCACCCCCTTCGCCCCGGCCTCGTGCAGCGCCCGCAGCGTCCAGGCGGTGTTGCCGCGCCCGCCGCCGCCCGGGTTGTCCCCGGCGTCGGAGAAGATGACCGGCGCCTCCCGCCCCTCGCCCGCCGCCACCGCCAGCGCCGCCGCCTCCTCCAGCGACAGCAGGCGCCGGCTGTGGCGGTGCCGCTCGGCCCAGCCGCGCTCCGCCAGGCGCCGCGCCGCCGCCTCCGCCGCCGCGCGGTCGCCGTCGCGCGCCGTCACGGTCACGGTGATGCCGCACTTGGGCAGGTCGCTGAACACGAAGCCCCCGGCCACCGACACGTTCAGCAGCCGCCTGTCCTGCGCCATCATGCCCTCCGCGTCGCGGATCAGGTCGGCATAGGGGCCCTCGTCGGTCAGCAGCGTCACCGTGGGGGGTATCAGCGGCAGCCGCACGAAGGCGCGCGCGGTGCGCCCGCCGGCCAGCAGCTCGCGCAGGGCGTCGGCGGCCTCCGCCGCGCGGGCCGCCATGTCCACGTGCGGGTTGGTGCGGTAGACCACCAGCGCGTCGCACGCCTCCACCAGCCGCTCGCTGACGTTGCAGTGCAGGTCGTGCGTCACCACCACCGGCACGTGGGGCCCCACCACCTCGCGCACCATGGCCAGCAGGGTGCCGTCGCTGTCCTCGTCCGCGGTGGCGCTGCTGGCGCCGTGGTTGGCGACGTACACCCCGTCCAGCGGCCGCGCCGCCAGCAGGCGCGCGCGCATCCCGTCCAGGAAGTCCAGGAAGGTGGCCTGCGCGATCGGCCCGCCCGGCGGCGCGTTCGCCACCAGGATGGGGCAGGGGGTCCAGGGCCCCGTGGCGTCCATGCGCGCATAGAACCCCGGCAGCTCCGCCGGCAGGGCCGAGCTGGGGGCGCGGGCCTGCGCGCTCACCTCCTCGCCACGCGCCAGGCATTGCGCCGCGAAATCCTCCTCCGTGGTCGGCGGGGCGAAGGCGTTGGCCTCCAGGTGCAGGCCCAGCACGGCGATCCGGGGCGACATGGACACTCCTCCGTTCCTCGCTAGGCTGCGCAGCATGGACCCTGCCGCGCCCGCCGTGGAGATGGAGGCGCTGGACGCCTGGCGGCACCGCCCGCCCCTGCTGGCCGCGCCCGACCTGGCGCCGTGGCGCGCCGGCAACGCCCTGCCCGGCGTGTGGTCCTTCGAATCCGCCCGCCCCGGCCCGCACGCCGCCATCCTGGCCCTGACCCACGGCAACGAGATCGCCGGCGCCGTGCTGCTGGACCGCTGGCTGCGCGCCGGCCTGCGCCCGCTGCGCGGCCGCCTCAGCCTGGCCTTCGCCAACCTCGACGCCTTCTCCCGCTTCGACCCGGCCGACCCCACCGTGGCGCGCTTCGTGGAGGAGGACCTGAACCGCCTCTGGGCGCCCGGCGTGCTGGACGGCCCGCGCCGCTCGGTGGAGCTGCGGCGCGCCCGCGCCCTGCGCCCGCTGCTGGATTCGGTGGACCTGCTGCTGGACCTGCACAGCATGTTCTGGCCCGGCGACCCGCTGCTGGTCTCCGGCGGGGCCGAGCCCGCGCTGGACCTCGCGCTGCGCCTGGGCGAGCCCGCCCTGGTGGTGAGCGACCCCGGCCACGCCGAGGGCACCCGCCTGATCGACCACGCCCCGCTGGCCGCCCGCGGCGGCGCCGTGCTGCTGGAGGCCGGCTGGCACTGGGAGGAGGCGACGGTGGCCCGCATGGACCGCGTGGCGCGCCGCTTCCTGGCCCTGGCCGGGGTGCTGCCCGCCCCGGTGCCGCCGCCCGCCGCCCCGCCGGTGCTGGCGCGGGTGACGCACTGCCTGGTGCCGCGCGGCCCGCGCTTCCGCTTCGCCCGCCCCTTCCGCTCGGGCGAGGTGGTGGCCGCCGGCACCCTGCTGGCCACGGAGGACGAGGTGCAGCACCGCGCCCCGCACCCGCGCACCCTGCTGGTGATGCCCAACCTGCTGCCGCAGCCGGGGCAGACGGCGCTGCGCCTGGCCCTGCCGGGCTGAGCGGCCCTTGTTGCCGCCCCCCTTGCCGCCAGTTAAGCAGGGGCCAAACCAGGGAGGTTCCGCACCGATGTTCCGCCTGTCCCGCCGCGCCGCATTGCTGGCGCCGGCCGCCCTCGCGCTGCCCGCGCCCGCCCTGGCCCAGCAGGGCACCGGCAGCGCCTGGAACCCCACCCGCCCCATCACCATGGTGGTCGGCTTCCCGCCCGGCGGGCAGACCGACTTCGCCGCCCGCGTGGTGCAGAACGGCATGCAGGCCGCGCTGGGCGTGCCCGTCACCATCGACAACCGCGGCGGCGCCGGCGGCAACCTGGGCACCGAGCAGGTGATGCGCGCCCGCCCCGACGGCTACACCATCCTGGCCGGCAACCTCGCGCACATGGCCATCAACCCGCACACGATGGACGGCATGACCATCGACCCGCGGGAGATGGCGGCCATCGGCATGGCGCTGCAATCCTCCCTCATCCTCGCCACCCACCCCTCCATGCGGGTGAACAGCGTGGAGGAGCTGCGCGCCTGGATCGCCCGCCAGCCGCGGGGCTCCATCAACTACGGCTCCGCCTCCGCCGGCTCGCTCACCCACGTGGCGATGGAGCTGTTCCGCCAGCGCCTGGGCAACCCGGACCTGACGCACGTGCCCTATCGTGGCTCGGGCCCCGCGATGACCGACTTCATCGCCGGCCGCTTCAGCCTGATGTTCGACGGCGCCTCCGTCATCGCGCCCTTCCTGCAGGCCAACCAGCTGCGCGGCATCCTGGCCACCGGCGCCACCCCCAGCCCGGCCTTCCCCGACATCCGCACCGCCGCGCAGCAAGGCATCCCCGATTTCGAGTTCTATTCCTGGATCGGCCTGTTCGCCCCGCGCGGCACCCCGCCGGACGCCATCGCCCGCCTCAACGCCGCGCTGAACCAGGCGCTGAGCGACCCCGCCACCCGCGAGCGCATGACCAGCCGCGGCGACGAGCCCGGCGGCGGCACCCCCCAGCAGATGGCCGCCACCATGGCCGCCGACTACGAGCGCTGGGGCCGCGTGGCGCGGGAGAACAACATCCGCGCGGAGGGCTGACCGTCCGCCAGACGCTCAGCCTTCGGCGCGCGGATGGTGTTCTTCAGGCGGGGGGTGCAGGGGGCGCGCCCTTGCGCCCCCGCCCGTCCATGCCCGGCACGCCGCCCCCACCAGATATTGGCGGGGGTGCGGGGGCGAGATTCCTGCAACCCCCCCCGAGGCTTGGCAGGCTCCATCGCGCGTCATGAAGCTTCGCCAGCCCAACGCAGCGAACACGGGCGGGGGGCAGGGGGCGAGCTTCCTGCACGGCGTGCCACGCGCTCTTGATGCAGGCTTATTGTCCGGCGTGAATCTTCCGCAACTCCCGCAGCGAACACGGGCGGGGGCGCAAGGGCGCGCCCCCTGCACCCCCCGCCTGAAGCTTGGGGGAAGCATCATCGCAGGGCGATGATGCTTCCCCCAAGCTCCCGCAAAAGCTTCCTCCGCATCGCCTCGCCGAAATCGGCGTAGCTGGCGCATTCCATCACGAAGGCCCCCGGCCCGCCGATCACCTCGCGCGCGTAGTGCGCCGCCAGGTCCGGCTCCTCGTCCCCCACCGCCAGGGCGTTCAGCACCACCCCGGCCGCCACGCCCAGGTCGCGCACCGGGCCGGGCGGGCGGCCGCGGTTGGCGGCGCCGTCGCCGCTCACATCCACCACGGCGCGCGCCGCGGGAAAGGGGCAGCGCGCCAGCAGCGCCAGCGCCGCCACCAGCGCCTCGCCGGTGGCGGTGGCGCCGGCGCGCGGGGCGCGCGGGGCGGCGTCCAGCGCGTCGGCGGCCGCGGCCCAGTCCGCCGGGGCGCGCAGCAGCGCCCAGGGCAGCGCCACCTCCTGCGCCTCGCTCCAGAACAGCGCCGCCAGCGCCACCGGCCCGCCTGCCGCGCCCTGCACCGCCGGGTCGCGCAGCGCCGCCGCCAGCCCGCCCGCCATCAGCGCGAACTCCGCGAAGTCCACGCTGGCCGACACGTCCAGCGCCAGCACCAGCGACACCGTTGCGCCCTCATGCTGCGCCGCCATAGGCTGCGTGAAACGGGAGTCATCCTCATGCAACGCCGTGCCCTCCTCGCCGCCGCCCCGGCGCTCGTCGCCGCGCCCGCCCTGGCCCAGGCGCCCTGGCCCAACCGCCCGGTGCGCGTCATCGTGCCCTTCCCGCCCGGCGGCTCCACCGACGCGCTGTCGCGCACCGCCGCGCAGAAGCTGGCCGAGAAGCTGGGCCAGCCCTTCGTGGTCGAGAACCGCTCCGGCGCCAACGGCGCGGTGGGCGGCGTCGCCGTCGCGCAGTCGGCCCCCGACGGCTACACCCTCATGGCCTCGGCCTCCATCCAGACGCTGGGCCGGCTGGTGATGCGCAACCCGGGCTACGACCCCATCACCGACCTGACGCCGATCATCCGCACCGGCCGCGGCCCGCTGATCCTGCTGCAGAACGCAAGCCGCGCCCCCAACACCCTGGCCGAACTGGTGGCCGCCATCCGGCAGAACCCGCGCGACTGGGCCTTCGCCATCTCCTCGCTCGGCGCCGCCGGCCACCTGGCGACGCTGGAATTCATCCGCCAGGTGGGCGTGGAGATGACCCAGGTGCCCTATCGCGGCACCGCGGCCGCCATCACCGACGTGGTGGCCGGCAACGTCCAGCTGGTGATGGAGCCCATCCTGGCCACCTGGCCGCAGGCGCGCGACGGCCGCGCCAAGGCGCTGGCCATCACCGCCAGCGAGCGCAGCCCCGCCGCCCCCTCCGTGCCCACGGCGGCCGAGGGCGGCATGCCCAACCTCGACATCCAGTCCTGGTGGGCGCTGTGGGGCCCGCGCGGCCTGCCCGACGCCATCGCGAACCGCATCGCCGAGGTGCTGCACCCGGCGATGCGCGAGCCCGACGTGGTGGCGCGCATCGGCTCGCTGGGCATCGAGCAGGCGGGTGAATCCGGCGCCGCCTTCCGCGAGTTCATCGCCCGCGACTTCGCCCGCTCGGAGGCGCTGCTGCGCCAGGCCAACTTCCAGCCGGAGTGACGCGGCGCCGCCGCGCGGTTGACGCCGCGCAAGGCCGGGCGCCCCCTGTCATGCCATCGTCACGCTCAGGAGGAGGCGACCGATGACCCAGACCCCCCAGCGCCGCATGGCCGAGCTGGTCCGCCACCAGGACCCGCTGTGCCTGCCGCCCGGCGCCACGGTGCAGGAGGCGTGCACGGCCATGCACGCCCGCAAGGTCGGCGCCGTGCTGGTGACGGAAGGCCGCGCCCTGAAGGGCATCTTCACCGGGCGCGACGTCATCGCCTGCATGGCCCGCGGGCTGGACCCCGCGCGCACCCTGCTGGGCCAGGTGATGACCGCCGCCCCCGCCACCCTGCCGCCCGAGGCCCCGGCGATGGAGGCGCTGCGCATCCTCGACGATGGCGGCTTCCGCCACCTGCCGGTCTGCCGCGGCGGCGAGGTGGTGGGCGTGGTGTCGCGCTACGACTTCCGCCACCAGGAACACCGCCGCCTGGACGAGGAGACCGGCTTCTTCGAGGTGCTGCGGTAGCCGAGCGCCCGCATCGGGCTTGCGCACCCGGCCGAAGATGCCCAAAACATGACCATCCCGTCAGGATGGTCCGCCCATGCGGCTTTGGCTCCAGTTCGGCATCCTCGCCGCCCTCGCCGGGGGTGCCTGGGCGTGGCACGGCCAGGCGGATGCGTGGGGCGTGCCGCGCCCGCTGGCCCTGCTGGGGCTGGAGAAGGCGCCGCCCCCCGCCCCGCGCGGCGGCCCGCCCGGCGGGCAGGTGCCCGTGGTCACCGCCCCGGTCCGCCAGGGCGAGGTGGTGGAGCGCATCGAGGCGGTGGGCAGCGTCCGTGCGCGCGAGGCGGTGACCATCACCACCAAGGTCGCGGGCATCGTCACCGCCGTGCGCTTCGGCGAGGGCCAGCGCGTGCGCGAGGGCGACGTGCTGCTGGAGCTCGACGCCGCCGCCCTGCGCGCCGAGCTCGACCAGGCCCGCGCCACCGCGGACAACGCGCGCTCCATGCTCTCGCGCGCCCGCGCCCTGCCGGCCGGCCAGGCGGTGTCCCAGGCCCGGGTGGACGAGCTGGAGACGCTGGCCCGCGCCGCCGAGGGCCGGGTGCGCCAGGCCCAGGCCCGCATCGAGGAGCTGCGCCTGGTGGCGCCCTTCTCCGGCCGGGTCGGGCTGCGCCAGGTCAGCCCCGGCGCGCTGATCCAGCCCGGCACGCCGGTGACCACGCTGGACGACACCGCCCGCGTGCGGGTGGAGTTCACCATCCCCGAGGTGCAGCTGGCCCGCGTGCAGGCCGGCGCGCGGGTCATCGCGCGCTCCCAGGCCTACCAGGGCCGCGCCTTCGAGGGGCGGGTGGCGCTGGTGGACACCCGCATCGACCCCGCCACCCGCACCATCCGGCTGGTGAGCGAGTTCGACAACGCCGACGAGGCGCTGAAGCCCGGCCTGTTCCTGACGGTGGAGCTGACGCTGAGCCGCCGCCCCGACGCCCTGCTGATGCCGGAGGAGGCGCTGGACCCGGTGGGCGAGCGCAACTTCGTGTTCGTCATCCGCGACGGCCGCGCCCGCCGCGCCGAGGTGCAGCTGGGCCTGCGCCTGCCCGGCGAGGTGGAGGTGCGCGGCGTCGCCGCCGGCGAGCAGGTGGTGGTGCGCGGCCTGCAGCGCCTGCGCGACAACGCCCCCGTGCGCGTCACCGAGACGATGACGAGGCCGGTGTCGTGAGCCTGACCGACCTTTCCATCAAGCGCCCGGTCTTCGCCACCGTCGTCTCCCTGCTGCTCATCGTGCTGGGCACCGCCTCCCTGCTCACCATGCCCATCCGCGAGCTGCCGCAGATCGACCCGCCGGTGGTGCAGGTCACCACCACCTATGTCGGCGCCTCGGCGGCGGTGGTGGACACCCAGATCACCGAGCTCATCGAGGCCGCGGTGGCCGGCATCGAGGGCATCAAGACCATCTCCTCGCAGAGCCGCGACGAGCGCTCGCAGGTGGTGGTCGAGTTCAAGCTGAACCGCGACGTGGACGCCGCGGCGAACGACGTGCGCGACCGCGTGGCCCGCGCCCTGGCCCGCCTGCCCGAGCAGGCCGACCAGCCGGTGGTGGCCAAGGTGGACGGCGACACCCGGCCCATCCTGTGGCTGGCGCTCAGCTCCGACCGCTACTCGGGCATGGAGATCACCGACATCGCCCGCCGCCGCTTCGTGGACCGCCTGGCCATCGTGGACGGCGTCGCCCAGGTCATCATGCAGGGCGAGCGGCGCTACGCCATGCGCATCTGGCTGGACCGCCAGGCGCTGGCCGCCCGCGGCCTGACCGTGCAGGACGTGGAGGACGCCATCCGGCGCGAGAACATCGAGCTGCCGGGCGGCCGCCTGGACTCGACGGCGCGCGAGCTGACGGTGCGCACCGACACCCGCATGTCGCGGCCCGAGCAGTTCCGCAACCTCGTCGTCTCGCGCGCGCAGGGGGTGGGGCTGGGCCCCGCCCAGGGCCCGCACGTGCTGCTGGGCGAGGTGGCGCAGGTGGAGGTGGCGCCGGAGGACACGCGCGGCGAGTACCGCATCAACGGCAAGGTCGGCATCGGCCTGGGCATCCTGCGCCAGAGCACCGCCAACACCCTGTCCGTCGCGCGCGGCGTGAAGGCCGAGGTGGAGCGCATCACGCCCGGCCTGCCCGAGGGGCTGGACGTCACCTACGGCTTCGACGAGAGCCTGTTCATCGAGCAGAGCATCTACGAGGTCGAGCACGCGCTGCTGGTGGCCCTGGCGCTGGTGGTGGGCGTCATCTTCCTGTTCCTGCGCTCCTTCCGCGCCACCGTCATCCCCGCCGTCGCCATCCCGGTCTCCATCATCGCCTCCTTCGCCGCGATGGCGGCCATGGGCTTCTCGGTCAACGTGCTCACCCTGCTGGGGCTGGTGCTGGCCATCGGGCTGGTGGTGGACGACGCCATCGTGGTGCTGGAGAACGTGCACCGCCGCATCGAGGGCGGCGAGCCGCCGCTGCTGGCCGCCATCCGCGGCTCGCGCGAGATCGCCTTCGCCGTCGTCGCCACCACGCTGGTGCTGGTGGCGGTGTTCGTGCCGCTCTCCTTCATGGGCGGCAACGTGGGGCGCCTCTTCACCGAGTTCGGGCTGGCGCTGGCGGCCTCCGTGCTGTTCTCCGGCCTGGTGGCGCTGACGCTGACGCCGATGATGTGCTCCAAGCTGCTCACCGCCCATGCCGGCCACGGCCGGCTGGTGCGCTGGACCGAGCCGGCCTTCGAGGGGCTGAACAACGGCTTCCGCTGGCTGCTGCGCGCGGCGCTGCGCGCGCCGGTCATCACCCTGGGCGTGTCGCTGGCGCTGTCGGGGCTGGCGGTGGTGCTGTTCTCCGTGCTGCCCAAGGAGTTCACCCCGACGGAGGACCGCGGCGTGGTCATCATCCCGATGACCGGCCCCGAGGGCGCCTCCTTCTCCTACATGCGCGAACACGTGGTGCGCGCCGAGGAGATGGGCGCGCGCTACCTCCAGAGCGGCGAGGCCGCCTCCGTCTTCGCCGTGCTGGGCGGCCAGCAGCGCCCGCCGGTGGGCAACGTCGCCAACATGTTCATCCGCCTCGCCCCCTGGCACGAGCGCGAGCGCAAGTCCCAGGCGGTGGCGGCCGAGATGTTCCCCCGCGTCGCCGCCATGCCCGGCGTGCGCGCCTTCACCCTGGTGCCGCCCAGCCTCGGCCAGAGCGGCTTCCAGCCCCCGGTGCAGTTCGTCATCGGCGGCCCGGACTACGAGGTGCTGGTGCAGTGGCGCGACCGCTTCCTGGAGCGCGCCCGCCAGAACGAGCGCCTGCTGAACCTCGACAGCAACTTCCGCGAAACCAAGCCGGAAATCCGCGTGGACATCGACCGCCGCAAGGCCGCCGACCTGGGCGTGAGCATCCAGGCGGTGGGCCGCACCATCGAGACCATGCTCGGCTCGCGCGAGGTGTCCACCTACGTGGAGGGCGGGCAGGAATACAAGGTGCTGCTCCAGGCCCACGACCGCGACCGCGTCACCCCCTACGACCTGCAGAACATCTTCGTGCGCGGCGTGGGCGGGCTGGTGCCGCTGTCCAACGTGGTGACGCTGACCGAGCGCGCCCGCCCGCAGACCCTGGCCCGCGCCGACCGCGTGCGCGCCATCACCATCACCGCCTCCCTGGCGCCGGGCTATTCCCTGGGCGAGGCGCTGGACTTCATGGACGCCCTGGCCGCCGAGGTGCTGCCCAGCGAGGCGCGCATCTCCTACCGCGGGCAGAGCCTGGAGTTCCGCGACAGCGGCTCCGCCCTCTACGTCACCTTCCTGCTGGCGCTGCTGGTGGTCTACCTGGTGCTGGCCGCGCAGTTCGAGAGCTTCATCCACCCCGTCATCATCCTGCTCTCGGCGCCGCTGGCGCTCACCGGCGGGCTGCTGGGGCTGCACGTGCAGGGGCAGACGCTCAACATCTTCTCCCAGATCGGCATGATCCTGCTGATCGGGCTGATGGCCAAGAACGGCATCCTGGTGGTGGAGTTCGCCAACCAGCTGCGCGACCGCGGGCTCTCGGTGTTCGACGCCGCGCTGGAAGCCTCCGTGGTGCGGCTGCGCCCCATCCTGATGACCTCCATCGCCACCGTGCTGGGCGCGGTGCCGCTGGCCATGGCCACGGGGGCGGGGGCGGAAAGCCGCATGGCGCTGGGCGTGGTCATCGTCTGGGGCATCAGCGTCTCCACCGTGGTGACGCTGTTCGCCATCCCCGCGCTCTACCTGTTCCTCGCGCCCTTCACCAAGCCGGTCGGCGCGGTGGAGCGCGCCCTGGCCGACCTGGAATCGCGCAACGGCGCCGTGGTGCAGGACGAGGCGGCGGCCCTGGCCCGCCGCACCCCGGCGGAGTGACGCCCGCGCGGGCATGATCTAGGCTCCCGCCCGGACAACCACGATGGGGAAACGGGCGATGCCGGACGGCGCGGGCGGGATGGTGAAGCGCACGGGGGGCCAGCTGCTGGCCGACGCGCTGGTGGCGCAGGGCGTGACGCACGCCTTCGCCGTGCCGGGCGAGAGCTACCTCGACCTGCTGGACGGGCTCTACGCCCAGCGCAACCGCATCGAGCTGGTCACCTGCCGCTTCGAGGCCGGCGCGGTCCACATGGCCGAGGCCCAGGCCAAGCTCACCGGCCGCCCCGGCGTGGCCATCGTCACCCGCGGCCCCGGCGCCTGCCACGCCGCCATCGGCGTGCATGTCGCCTTCCAGGACAGCACCCCCCTGGTGCTGCTGGTCGGCCAGATCCCCGTGGGGGAGACCGACCGCGAAACCTTCCAGGAGGTGGACTACCGCCAGATGTTCGCCCCCCTGGCCAAGTGGGTGACGCAGATCGACGACGCCGCGCGCATCCCCGAGCTGATGGCCCACGCCTTCGACGTCGCGCGCTCCGGCCGCCCCGGCCCGGTGGTGGTCGCCATCTCGGAGGAGATGCAGAAGGAGCTGGTGGCGGTGCCCGACCTCGGGCCGCAGCGCGTGCTGCCCGCCCACCCGGCGCCCGAGGCGGTGAGCGAGGTCCTGGCCCTGCTGGCCAAGGCCGAGCGCCCGCTGGCCATCATGGGCGGCGGCGCGATGTGGAGCGCCGAGGGCCGCGCCGCCATCACCGAGTTCCTGGTGGCCAACGACATCCCCACCGCCGTCTCGTTCCGCCGCCTGGGCCTGTTCGACGGCAGCTCGCCCCACTTCGCCGGCGACCTCGGCGTGGGCGCCGATGCCGGGCTGGTGGCCAAGGCGAAGGAGGCCGACCTCATCCTCGCGCTCGGCACCCGCATGGGCGAGCCGGTGAGCCAGGGCTACACCCTGCTCGACATGGCCGGGCGCACGCCCATCATCCAGGTCCACCCCGACCAGGGGGAGATCGGCCGCGTCTACCGCGTGGCGCTGGGCATCACCGCGGACGTCAACCGCTTCGCCCAGGCCATCCGCGCCGAGCGCGTGGAGCCGCGCTGGGGCGAATGGCGCGCCGCCGTCCGCGCCGCGCGCGAGGCCCAGGCCCAGGCGCCGGACTACGCCGGCCCGCTGAACCTCGCCCGCGCGCTGCAGGCGCTGGAGGCCGAGGTGGCGCCCGACGCCGTCTGGGCCTGCGACGCCGGCAACTTCGCCACCTGGTTCAACCGCTTCGTCCAGGTCAAGGCGGGGCAGGAATTCTGCGGCCCCACCAACGGCGCCATGGGCTACGGCGTGCCGGCCGCCATCGGCGCCGCCATCGCCTTCCCGGGGCGGCAGGTCATCGGCCTGGTCGGCGATGGCGGCTTCCTGATGACGGGGCAGGAGATCGCCACCGCCTTCCACCACGGCGTCGCCCCCATCATCCTGGTGTTCAACAACAACATGTACGGCACCATCCGCATGTACCAGGAGCGCGCCTACCCCGAGCGCGTCAGCGGCACCGCGCTGACCAACCCCGACTTCGCCCGCTTCATCGAGGCCTTCGGCGGCCATGGCGAGGTGGTGGAGCGCACGGAGGAACTGGTGCCCGCCTTCCGCCGCGCCGTGGCCAGCGGCAAGCCCGCCCTGATCGAACTCCGCACCGACCCCGAGCAGGTGACCAACCGCGCCACCATCACCGACCTGCGGGCCCAGGCGCGCAAGGGCTGACGCGGCCGCGCCGGAAGTTTCGTGTCGGCGAAATTTACACCGCGTAAGCCGATGCCTGGGAATCTGTTGTCACTACAGAGTGTTACGCCCTTGGCACCGATCTTGCTTCTCCCTCCCCGTCCCGCGTTCCTGGGATGGGGGGTGTGATGAGCAAGGAGAGAGCGATGAGCAAGGTGTTCCAAGTGGCGGCGGTCCTCGGTGGGCTGACGCTCGCCACGGCCGCGTCGGCCGCGCCCGTCATCTACAACAACAGCATCCCGGCCGGCACCGCCGCCTTCTCGACGACCGTCACCGGCGCCGGCGGCACGGTGCAGACGCAGGTCCTCGGCGGCCTCGCCTCGGGCAACACCTGGGTGACGCCCGCCTTCACCATCACCTCGACCGACGGCTCCACCCGCCCGATCGACACCACCTACCTCTCGCCTTACGGCGACGCCATCGGCATCAACCCGGTCGCGCCGGCCGCCGGCTCGGGCCTGACCTTCACCTTCAACGCGCCGGTCAACGCCTTCGGCCTGATGGTGGGCGACTGGGCGACCTGCTGCTACCTGCCCAGCGAGCTGCTGATTTCCTTCGACGGCGGCGCCACCCGCACCGTCGCCTCGGCCTTCAGCTCCAACGACAACCCGGGCATCCCGGCCGGCGACGGCTACCGCAACTTCGTCGCCGCCATCGACACCAGCGCCAAGTTCACCACCGTGACCTTCTACGGCAATGGCTTCGGCGAGTACCTGGTCGCCGGCGGCACCATCTACTACGCCGACCTCGCCATCGGCTCGGTGAACGGCGTGCCGGTGCCGGGCGCCGTGGCGCTGATGGCCGTGGGCCTGCTGGGCCTGGGCGCCGCCACCCGCCGCAAGGCGGCCTGACCGCGGCGCGGGAGGGGGCGGCGCATGCCATCCCCTCCCCACGCAACCGCTTGGCCCCGGCGCGGTTGTCGTTGCACTTCCAACGACCGCAAGGAGGTCCCGATGAACCTGTTCCGTCCCGCCGCCCTCGTCCTGGCCCTGGGTGGCCTCGCCGCCTGCACCTACGTCAGCGAGCAGCCGCGCCGCGACCCCGCGCCGGCCGCCGTGGTGGTGCCCGCCGCGCCCTCCGCCGCCGTGGTCACCCCGGCCCCCGCCACCACCGTGACGGTGCGCTGACGCCCACCGGGACCCGCTCCGGGGCGCGGCGTCTCCCGCGCCCCGGCCAGCTTCCTCAGGCCGCCACCTCCACCATCACCAGCTCGGCCTCGTCGCCGGCCACCACCTCCACCTCGCGCTCGTCGAGGATGGCGGCGGCATCCCGCGCGCCCAGCGCCTGGCCGTTCACCGTGGCGCTGCCCCGCGCCGCCACCAGGTAGGCGGCCCGCCCCTCCGGCAAGGCGAAGCGCAGGGATTGCCCGGCCCCCAGCGTGGCCGCCATCACCGCCGCGTCGGCGTTGATGGGCAGCGCCCCGGCCTCGGCGTCGCCCGGGCGGCCGCCGGCCAGCACCTCCAGCCGCGCCTCGCGCCCCGCCTTGGGGAAGGCCTTGGCGCCCCAGGCCGGCTTGGCGCCCAGGACGTCGGGCATGATCCAGATCTGGAAGATGCGCGTGGTCTCGTCCTCCATGTTGTACTCGCTGTGGGTCACGCCGGTGCCGGCGGACATCACCTGCACGTCGCCCGCCTCCGTGCGCCCCTCGTTGCCCAGCGAATCGCGGTGGGTGATGGCGCCCTGCCGCACATAGGTGATGATCTCCATGTCGCGGTGCGGGTGCGGGTCGAAGCCGGTGCGCGGGGCGATCTCGTCGTCGTTCCACACCCGCAGCCGGCCCCAGCCCATGCGCTGCGGGTCCCGGTAATGCCCGAAGGAGAAATGGTGCCGCGCCTTCAGCCAGCCGAAATCGGCGCCGCCGAGGGAAGAAAAGGGTCGGATCTCGATCATGCCTGGATGCCTCGCGGGGCCGGCTTGTGGCCCCTTCGCCCACCGAGATGGGGCAGGAGCCGCGGCCGCGCCAACCCGCCGGGCGGATGGCGCCCATCACCGGTGGTGATGGCGCACCGCCCCGCTCAATGCAGGCGCGGCGCCTTCAGGCTGCGCGCGCGGTCGGCGCTGGTGATCGCCACCTCCATCTCGCGGCTGCCGCGACGCACCAGCATCCGCACCCGCGCCCCCGCCGGCCCGGCGCGGCGCACCGCCGCCCACAGCCCGGCGAGGTCGCTCACCTTCTCGCCCTCCACGGCGATGATGCGGTCGTCGGGCTTCAGCCCGGCGCGCTCCGCCGGCCCGCCCTTGGCCAGCGAGCCCACGCCCACCGCCTCCTCGTCCTCCGTGGCGTAGAGGCCCAGCCAGGGGCGCAGCGGGCGGCCGGTGGAGCCGGTGCGGCGCATGGTCTCCAGCACCGGCAGCAGCGGCGCCACCGGCACCACCATGTTCAGGTCCACCCGCTTGCGCCCGTCGCCCTGCTGCATGATGAGCGAGCCGATGCCCACCAGCGCGCCGTCCGGGCCGAACAGCCCGGCGCCCCCCCAGTGCGGATGGGCGGGGGCGGTGAAGATGGCGTTGTCCAGCAGGTATTCCCACGCCCCGGCGAAGGGCTGGCGCGCCGCCACCGCGCAGGCGACGGAGCGCTGCGGCCCGCCATGGGCGGCCAGCACGCAGGCCGCGCCCTCGGCCAGCGCCTCGCTGTCGCCCAGCGGCGCCACCTCGATCTCCGACAGGCGGCCCAGCGCCTGCACCAGCCCGAAGCCGGTGTCGAAGTCGGTGGCCAGCACGGTGCCCTGCACGGCCCGCCCGGCATGGTCGGTGATCCAGATGGTCTCGGCCTCGATCACCAGGTAGCCGATGGTCAGCAGCAGCCCCGAGGCGTCAATCCACACGCCCGAGCCCTCGCGCTCCGTACCCAGCGCGGGCACGGAGGTGGCGTCCGGCGGCACCAGCGCCCGCAGGCTGGCCACCGAGCGCAGCCGCTGCGCCAGCGGCCAGCGGAACTCCGCGGCTTCGGGGCGGAAGGGCTCGGGGACTTCCCAGTCGTCGTCGTCGGCCATCCCCCTCATATGGACCGCAGCGCGGCGGCCGCCAACGACAGCGCCTCCTCCACCGTCGCCGCGCGCACCGCGTCGCGCCCGCCGGGGAAGCGGCAGCGGCGGTGCAGCGTGCCGCCCGGCCCGGCGGCGGCCAGGTGCACCAGCCCAACCGGCTTCTCCGCCGAGCCGCCGCCCGGCCCGGCCACGCCGGTGCAGGACACCGCGACCGTGGCGCCCGAGCGCGCCCGCGCCCCCTCGGCCATGGCGCGCGCCACCTCCTCCGACACCGCGCCCACGCGGGCCAGCACCTCCTCCGGCACGCCCAGCATCCCCACCTTGGCGGCGTTGGCGTAGGTGACGAAGCCCGCCAGCACCACGTCGGAGGAGCCGGGCACCGCGGTCAGCGCGGCGCAGATCATCCCGCCGGTGCAGGATTCGGCGGTGGCCAGGGTGGCGCCCCCGGCGCGGAAGGCCTCGAGCAGCGCGGCGGCGTCCATGTTAAACCATCCCCATCAGCCAGGCGATGCCGCCGGCCAGCAGCCCGGCGGCCAGGTCGTCGCCCATCACGCCCAGCGCGTCGCCGCGCCGGTCCAGCCAGCCCACCGGGCCGGGCTTGCGCACGTCGAACAGGCGGAACAGCGCGAAGGCCATCAGCGCGCCCCACCAGGCGGCGGGCGCCAGGGCCAGGGCCAGGGCCATGCCCGCGGCCTCGTCCACCACCACCCAGGGGGGGTCGTCGGCCGCCTCCGGCAGCCGGGCCAGCGCCCAGAAGCCGGCCAGGGTGAACCCCAGCGCCGCCACGGCGCAGCCCCAGCCCGGCAGCAGCGCCAGCGGCAGCACGGCGGCGCTGCCCCAGGTGCCCGGCGCCGGCCGCAGCCGCCCGATGCCGCCCAGCGAGGCGACGGCCCCGGCCGCGCTCAGCGCAGCCACGGCGCCATCGGGTGCGCCATGCCGGCCGTGCGGGCGTCCTTGGCGCGGTAGATGGCGACGTTCTCCATCACCCGCTGCACGTAGTTGCGCGTCTCGGCGAAGGGGATCATCTCCATCCAGTCCAGCATCGGCCGGAAGCCGGAGCGCGGGTCGCCATAGGTGCCCAGCCACTCGTCCACCCGGCCGCTGCCGGCGTTGTAGGCGGCGAAGGCGAAGGGCATCACGCCGCCGAAGCGCTCCAGCCGCTCGGCCAGGTAGGCGCTGCCCAGGCGCATGTTGTGCGCCGGGTCGCTGGTCAGCCAGGCGGGGTTGTGCGGGATGCCCAGGCGGCGCGCCACCCCGGCGGCGGTGGGCGGCAGCAGCTGCATCACCCCGCGCGCGTTGGCGCCCGACACCACGTCCACCTCGAAGTTGCTTTCCTGGCGCGAGATGGCGTGCACCACCGCCGGCTCCGCCCCCTCGGGCGGGGCGGGGAAGGGGGTGGGCCAGCCATCCTCCACCAGCATCGCCCCCTGGGCGCCGCCGCGCCGGGCCACCCACACCGCGTAGTCCGGCCGGCCGATGGAGGTGGCCAGGCGCGCCACCATCAGCCGGTCGGCGTTGTCCGGGCTCAGCTCCTCCAGCCGCAGCAGGAAGGGGCGGGTGCGGCGGCCCTCGCCCATCTCGCCCAGCAGGATCACGAGGCGCACCAGCTCCCGGTTCACGAAGGCGCGGGCCTCGGCCTCCGTCGGCCGGGGGATGGCCAGGCCGGTGATGCGCCGGCTCAGCGCCGCGCCGTCCTCGCCCAGCGCCAGCGCGCCCAGCTGGCCGTAGAAGGCGGTGGGGAAGGCGGCGGCCTGGGCGAACTGCGCCCGCGCCGCCTCGCCGCGCAGGCACAGCCCCTGCCAGTAATGCCCGCGCGCGCGCGTGATGGCCGAGCGCGAGCCCTCGCCCACCATCTGGAAGTGCCCCAGGGCGCGCCGGGGGTCCTCCAGGGCGCGCAGGGCGATGAAGCCGGCCAGGAACTCGGCCTCCTGCCGCGGCTCGCCGGGCACGGTCTGGCCGTGCTGGGCGGCCACCTGGTAGGCCGCCTGCGGGTTGCCCAGCCGCAGCAGCTTGCGCGACAGCACCTGCCGCTCGGCCCAGATGGCGCGCTGCGCCTCGGGCGGCAGCTCGCGCTGGGCCGGCACGGCGGCGGCCCACAGCGCGGCGGCGTCGGCGTCGCGGTCGGCCTGGCGCAGCGCGCGCGCCAGGGCCAGCGCCGCCCCGGCGTCGCGCGCCGCCGCCGCGGCGTCGCCGCCATCGGGCGACAGGCGCAGCACCGCCAGGCGCTGGCGCACCGGGTCCAGCAGGGGCTGCACGCGCTGGGCGCCGGCCACGTCGCGGGCGAACCACAGGCGGTTGAAGCGGCGCCAGTGGCTCTCGGCATCCAGCAGGGCGCCGGCGCGGGGGAGGAAGCCGTCCTCCGCCGCGGGCTCGCCCGCCGTGTCCTCTGCCCAGGCGCGGCGGGCGGCGGCCTGCGCCTGCTCGCGCCGGCCGGCGGCCAGCAGCGCGGCGACGTGGCGCGCCGCGCCGTCCAGCGTGCGGGCGGGGCGCGGGGCGTGGAAGCGCAGCACCATGGCGTCGTCGGGGTCGGTGGCCAGCAGCTCCTCGGCGCGGCGCTGCAGGGTGTCCTGGCCCGGCCAGTCGGGGGCGGATTCCACGAAGGCCACCACCTCGGCCGCGCCCGCGGCGCCGCCGCGCTGGCCCAGGCGCATCCAGGCCACCATCCGCGCCAGCAGCGGGTCGGCGCCGGCGGCGGCGGCCTGCGCCTCGCCCCAGCGCCCGGCCTGGGCGGCGGCCAGCGCGGCGCGCCCGGCCTCGCGCGCGTTCTGCGCGGCGGCGGGCGCGGCGAGGAGCAGGAGGCCGAGGGTTCGTCGCAGCATGGGCATGGGTGTAGCGCACCCGCGCGCCTTGTTGCAGGGCCACGGGGCGCGTATGTCGAAGGGCCGCACGCCGCCACACGGAACCAAAGCCGATGCACCTCCAGGGCTCGCTCACCGCCCTCATCACGCCCATGCACGCCGACGGCTCGCTGGACGACGCGGCGTTCCGGCGCTTCGTGGAATGGCAGCTGGCCGAGGGCACCGAGGGGCTGGTCCCCGTCGGCACCACCGGCGAGAGCCCGACGCTGAGCCACGAGGAGCACCGCCGCGTGGTGGAGGCGTGCATCGAGGTGGCGCGCGGCCGCGCCCCGGTGGTGGCCGGCACCGGCTCCAACAGCACGGCCGAGGCCATCGCGCTGACCCGCCACGCCAAGCAGGCCGGCGCCGACGCCGCCCTGGTGGTGACGCCCTACTACAACCGCCCCACCCAGGAAGGGCTGTACCGGCACTTCATGGCCATCGCCGACGCGGTGGAGCTGCCCATCATCATCTACAACATCCCCGGCCGCTCCGTGGTGGACATGACGCCCGCCACCATGGGCCGGCTGGCGAAGCACCCCAACATCGCCGGCGTGAAGGACGCCACCGCCAACCTGGCGCGGCCGCTGCACCAGAAGCGCGAATGCGGGGAGGGCTTCGTGCAGCTCTCGGGCGAGGACCACACGGCGCTGGCCTTCCTGGCGGCCGGCGGACACGGCTGCATCAGCGTCACCTCCAACGTCGCCCCGCGCCTGTGCGCGGACATGCACCGCGCCTGGCGCGAGGGCCGGCTGGCCGAGGCCATGGCCATCCAGGACCGCCTGGTGGGGCTGCACGACGCCCTGTTCAGCGAGACCTCGCCCGGCCCGGTGAAGCACGCCGCCAGCCGGCTGGGCTTCGGCACGGCGCATTGCCGCCTGCCGCTGGCCCCCGTCACGGAGGCGACGGCGCGGCAGGTGGAAACCGCGATGCGGGACGCCGGCTTGCTCAACTGATGGCCGAAGCACGCAAGAAGCCCCTGATCAGCCACGGCACCGCGGCGCAGAACCGCCGCGCCCGCTTCGACTACAAGCTGGGCGACGTCATCGAGGCCGGCATCGTCCTGCTGGGCCCGGAGGTGAAGAGCCTGCGCGCCGGCCGCGCCTCCCTGGCCGAGGCCTGGGCGGGCGAGCGCGACGGCGAGATCTTCCTGTTCAACTGCCACATCAGCGAGTGGCAGGCCGGCAGCGTGGTGGCCAAGTTCGACCCGGTGCGCCCGCGCAAGCTGCTGCTGCACAAGAAGCAGGTGCGCGAGCTGTCGGGCGCCGTGACGCGCGAGGGCGCGACGCTGGTGCCGGTGGAGATCCGCTTCAACGACCAGGGCCGGGCCAAGGTGATGATCGCCCTGGCCACCGGCAAGAAGCAGCACGACAAGCGCGCCGACATCGCCAAGCGCGACTGGCAGCGCGACAAAGCGAGGTTGATGCGAGAGAAGGGATGACACCCTTAACGTGTCATCAAGCTGAAATTTTTCTACCCATACGTGTTTTCACTGTTTGACCAAACGCTAACAACCCGTAAAACCTTTCGCGGGTGCGTTGCAACCCAGGCTTGTGGGAGCCGGGGGGTTCAGCGAGCGAGAGGGCAGAAATTCCATGGCGGACATCACGCTTCCAGGCGCCGGCGGCGGCGCCGTCACCATCACTTCCAATGGTGACTACAACCTGGCGTTGCAAGCGCAGACCGCGTTGCAAGACGCCCCGCCGCCCGTGATCGTCACGGGCAACCTGCCCAGCCTGACCGCACCCGCCACGGTGGTGTTCACCGCCCCGCCCGCGCAGCCCATCGTGTTCGACGCCAACCTGCAGGACGTGGTCCTCACCAGCGGCGGCGGCTCCGTGGTGGTGGGCGACACCAACGGCGCCACCGTGGCGCTGCTGGGCGGCGGCAACAGCACCGTCACCGTCAACACCGGCGCGGCCACCATCATCGCCTCGGGCGGCGACAACCAGATCAGCGGCGGCTGGAACGGCGCGCCCACCCAGGTGCAGACCGGCGCGGGCAACGACACCGTCACCCTCAACAGCAGCGGCGGCCAGGCCTCCGTCGGCGGCGGCGACAACAGCGTGGTCGCGGTGGGCAGCAACACGGTGGTGGCCGGCGACGGCAACAACAGCCTGTGGGGCGTCAACGGCGTCAACGCCAGCCTGGGCAACGGCGACAACGCCATCGTGCTGACCCAGGGCGGCAACACGGTCGCGGCCGGCGACGGCGACAACCGCTTCCTGCTGCTCGACGGCAACGCCTCGGTCACCGCGGGCGACGGCAGCAACCTGGTGTGGCTGTCCGCCGGCAACGCCACCGTCACGGCGGGCGACGGCGGCAACACCGTCTACCTGGGCGGCGGCGGCCAGGTCTCCACCGGCGCGGGCGACGACATCGTGGTGGCCCAGGGCGGCAACGCCAGCATCGACGCCGGCGCGGGCCAGAACTGGGTGCAGGCCAACAGCTCGGGCAACACCATCGCCGCGGCGGGCGGCGTGGTGAACCTGGCGGCCGGCGGCAACAGCGTCGCGGCCGGCGACGGCACGGTGGTGCTGGGCAACGGCCACGCCGCCGCCATCAGCCTCACCGGCTCGGGCGCCTGGATCGTCGCCGCGGCGGGCAGCACCGTCACCGGCGGCGCCGGCGGCAACACCGTCTTCGCCACCGGCAACCTCAGCTTCATCGGCGGCGCGGGTGCCGACACGGTGCTGGGCGGCACCTCCTCCGTCACCATCACCGGCGGCTCGGGCGCCGGCTGGTTCGTCGGCGGCACCGGCGGCAACAGCAGCCTGACGGCGGGCGAGGGCGCGACCACCCTGTTCAGCCAGGCCTCCGGCGACACGCTGGTGGCGGCGGGCGCGGGCGGCGACGTGCTGCTGGCCAGCACCGGCAACGTCACCCTGCTGGGCGGCACCTCCACCGGCGCCAATTGGTTCGGCCTGTCGGGCGGCGACGCCCAGGCCAGCATCGTCGGCGGCGCGGGCGGCGAGAACTTCGCCTTCGGCCGCGGCAACGCCACCGTCACCGGCGGCGAGGGCGCCGACTTCTTCCGCTTCGCCGACGCCAGCACGGACGGCAACACCATCGTCATCACCGACTTCGCCGTGGGCACCGACTTCCTGCGGCTGGACGGCTACGCCGGCGGCGGCACCGACGTGGCGGGCATCGCCACCATCGGCGGCGGCGCCGACACCGAGCTGACGCTGTCCGACGGCACGCGCATCATCCTGTCCGGCGTGGCCAATGACGGCACGGCGGGCCGCTTCGTCTAAGCGGCGATGAGCGCGAGCGGGGAGGGGGCCGTCCTCCTCCTCACCCATGCCGAGGGCGGGGGCATCGAGCGCTTCGTGCAGGCCCGGCTGGCTGCCGCCGGCCGGCCCGCCTGGGTGCTGCGGCCCCTGGGCTTCGGCGAGGGCGTGGTGCTGCAGCGCCCCGGCCTGCCCGACCGCGCCTTCCACGCGCCCGCCCCGCTGCGCGCCGCCCTGCGCGGCCGGCTGGCCGAGGCCGAGGTTCACCACCTGCGCTCGCTGCCGCCCTGGGCGAAGGACCTGCCCCTCCGCCTGGGCGTGCCGTACCGCGTGTGGATCCATGACTGGACCCTACTCTGCCCGCGCGGCACCTTCGTGACGCCCGCGGGAAGCTTCTGTGGCGAGCCCGCCCTGGCGGCCTGCGCCGCCTGCACCGCGGGCTACGAGCGCATGCCGGTCGCCGCCCCCGGCGGGGTGGCGGCGCTGCGCGGCTTCGCGGCGCGGCTGCTGGGAGGCGCCGCCGCCGTGCACGTCGCCACCGCCGACGCCGCCCGCCGCCTGCGCCGCCACCTCCCCGGCCTGCAGCCCAGCCTGGCGGCCTGGGAGGACGCGCCCGCCCCCCAGCCGCCGCTGCCGCCGCCGGGCAGGGCGCGCATCTGCGTCGCCGGCCGGCTGACGGTGCACAAGGGCTTCGGGGTGCTGCTGGCCTGCGCGCAGGACGCCGCCGCCCGCGCCCTGCCGCTGGACTTCGTGCTGGCCGGCCGCTCGCTGGACGACGCGGCGCTGCGCGCCACCGGCCGCTGCGCCGTCACCGGCGAATACGCCGAGGGGCACGGCGCCGCCCTGCTGCGCCTGCACCGCGGCAGCGCCGGCTTCCTGCCCTCCATCTGGCCCGAGACGTGGTGCTACGCCCTGTCCGTGCTGCACGAGGCGCGGCTGCCGCTGGTGGCCTTCGACCTCGGCGCCCAGGCCGATCGCGTGCGCGCCCTGGGCGGCACCCTGCTGCCGCCCGGCCTGCCGGCGCCGCGCATCAACGACATCCTGCTCTCCCGCTCGGCGGCCCTGTCCGCCGCCTGACCGGTCGCGCTAGAAGGGTTCCATGCCAGCACTCCCCGCCGACGAGGTGCGCAACGTCCGCGTCTCGGCCCATTCCATCATGCTGCCGCGCGGCAAGTTCTGCATCTCGGTCGCCGAGGTGACGCCCGGCCTGCCGCCCGAGCTGCTGCCCGGCCTGTCCGTCTCCGTCATCCCCGGCGACGGCTCGCAGGTGCGCCTCGGCGCGCTGCCCGGCACCGAATGGCTGCGCCTGCCCGGCGACGCCGTGCTGCTGGAGGTGGCCAGCGCCCAGGCGCGCATCCTGCTCACCAGCTACAACATGGCCGAGGCGACGGACGCCCGCCCGCCGCGCATGCAGATCCAGCGCCTGGACCTCGCCCCGCCCGCCCCCGCCGCCGCGCCGCCGCCCGCCCCGCCCGCCGCCCCGCCCACCGCCCCGGCGGCGCCGGACGGGCTGATGGTCCACATGGCCCGGCTGGGCGACCGCCAGGCCCCGCTGGGCGCCTGGGCCGGCGAGTCGCAGGACGGCGTGTGGATCGAGGGCCTGCAGGTCACCCCGCCCGAGGGGCTGGCGGCGGAGGAGCTGGAATACCAGGTCGTGCTCGGCAAGGGCTGGACCTCGCCCTGGTCGCAAGGGAACGAGTTCTGCGGCTCGCGCGGGATGACGCTGCCGGTGCAGGGGCTGCGCGTGGCCCTGCGCGGCGACGCCGCCCGCCGCTGGGAGGTGCGCTGCGAGGCCGAGACCGCCAGCGGCATCCCCCTGGGCCCGGTGGGCGCCGAGGAGCTGTGCGGGCTGGAGGAGCCGGAGCCGCTGGCGCGCATCCGCCTGTCCATCCTGCCCCGCGCCGCCGGCGCCGCCCCGCGCGCCCCCGCCCGCCGCGGCACGAGGCGCTGAGGCTTGACGCAGCGGGCAGCCGCCGGTAATCCCCCGCCCACAGCGGGGATGGCGCAGGCCGTCCCCGAACCTTTTTCCGCGAGTGCGCCATGAAGATCCGCAACAGCCTGAAGTCCGCCAAGACGCGCGACAAGAACTGCGTGGTGGTGCGCCGCCGCGGCCGCCTCTACGTGCTCAACAAGAAGAACCCGCGCATGAAGGCCCGCCAGGGCTGACATCCCGGGCAGGGTCGGCGCAACCGCGCCGCCCCCGCGACGTTCCTTCCCTGGCATCCCCTTGGAAGGAGCACGTCTCATGAAGTCCATCCTGCTTGCCGGCGCGGCCCTGCTGCTGGTCGCCGGCACCGCCTCGGCGCAGATCCAGTCGCCCTCCCAGCCTGGCATGACGCCCCCCACCGGCGTGGCCGCCCAGGGCAGCGCCGCGGGCAACATGGGCTCCTCCGGCATGGCGGCCGGCATGCCGGCCCGCAACACCCGCCAGATGAGCACCCAGCGCGCCCGCCGCCCGGCCCGCATGGCCCAGACGCGCGAGGCCGACCGCGCCTACATGGGCGGCGGCATGATCCTGGAGAACGGCCGCCCGGTGGACATGCCGATGATGCCCGACCGCGGCGTCGGCACCGCCCGCGGCCTGCCCAACGACCCGGCGCGCATGGGCTCCAACCGCATGCCCGGCGGCACCGGCACCGGCGCCGGCGCGGGCGCCACGGGTTCCGGCGGCAACTGAGCCGCCGCCCGCCGCCGCCGGGGCCTCGCGGTCCTTGCGGCGGCGCCCCCATGGGGACATCTTGCCCCCATGATCGCCCTGCCGCCCCCCAAGCCTGACGTCCTGGCCCGCCGCGATTCCATCCTGGCGGACCTGCGGCGCCTGCTGCCGGGCGATGCCGTGATCGGCGAGGCGATCCGCCTCAAGCCCTACGAGACCGACGGCCTTTCGGCCTACCGCCAGGCGCCGCTCGCCGTGGTGCTGCCCCGCACGACGGAGGAGGTGGCGCAGGTGCTGCGCTACTGCCACGCCGGCGGCATCCGCGTGGTGCCGCGCGGCGCCGGCACCTCGCTGTCCGGCGGCGCGCTGCCGCTGGCCGATGCCGTGGTGATCGGCCTGATGCGCATGAACCGCATCCTGGAGGTCAACCTGCCCGACCGCTTCGCGGTGGTGGAGGCCGGGGTCACCAACATCGGCATCACCAAGGCAGTGGAGGGCGACGGCTTCTTCTACGCGCCCGACCCCTCCTCCCAGCTCGCCTGCATGATCGGCGGCAACGTGATGATGAACTCGGGCGGCGCGCATTGCCTGAAGTATGGCGTCACCGCCAACAACCTGCTCGGCCTCACCTTCGTCACGGTCGAGGGCGAGGTGGTGCGGATCGGCGGCCAGCACCTGGACGCCGCGGGCTATGACTGGCTCGGCCTCATCACCGGCAGCGAGGGCCAGCTGGGGCTGGTGACGGAGGTGACGGTGCGCATCCTGCGCGGCCCGGAAGGCGCACGCGCCATGCTGGCCGCCTTCGACAGCGTGGAGGTCGCGGGCGCCGCGGTGGACGCCATCATCGGCGCCGGCGTCATCCCGGTGGCGCTGGAGTTCATGGACAAGCCCTGCATCCACGCCTGCGAGGCCTTCGCCCATGCCGGCTACCCGCTGGAGGCCGAGGCGCTGCTCATCATCGAGGTCGAGGGCAGCGAGGCCGAGCAGACCGCCCTGCTGAACCGCATCAAGGACATCTGCACCCCCTTCGCCCCGATCTCCATGAAGCTGGCCGAAAGCGCCGAGCAGTCGCTGGCCATCTGGAAGGGCCGCAAGGGCGCCTTCGGGGCGGTGGGCCGCATCTCCCCCGACTACCTGTGCATGGACGGCACCATCCCCACCGGGGAGCTGCCCTTCGTGCTCAGGCGCATCGGCGAGATGAGCACGCAGTACGGGCTGGGCGTGGCCAACGTGTTCCACGCCGGCGACGGCAACCTGCACCCCCTCATCATGTTCGACGCCAACGACCCCGCCAGCTTCGCCAGGGCCGAGGCCTTCGGCGCCGACATCCTCCGGCTCTGCGTCGAGGTCGGCGGCTGCCTGACCGGCGAGCACGGGGTGGGGGTGGAGAAGCGCGACCTGATGGCCGCCCAGTTCACCGCGCGCGAGCTGGACCTGCAGCGCGCGGTGAAATCCGCCTTCGACCCGCAATGGCTGCTCAACACCGCCAAGGTCTTCCCGCTGACCCCCTCCCTGGCCGCCGAATGACCCCCGACACCGAGGAAGCGGTCGCCGAGGCGGTGCGCGCCGCCCATGCGGCGCGCGAGCCCCTGGCCATCGAGGGCCGCGGCACCAAGCGCGCCATGCTGCGCCCGGTGCAGGCCGCGCGCACCCTGTCCACCCGCGCGCTGACCGGCATCACCCTGTACCGCCCGACCGAGCTGGTCATCTCCGCCCGCGCCGGCACCCCCGTGGCCGAGATCGAGGCCGCGCTGGCGGAGAAGCGGCAGCAGCTCATCGCCGAGCCGCCCGACCTGCGCGCCCTGTTCGGCGTGGCGGAGGGCGCGACGCTGGGCGGCACGGTGGCCGCCAACCTGTCCGGCCCGCGCCGCATCGCCTGGGGCGCCATGCGCGACCACGTGCTGGGCATCCGCGCCGTGACCGGCGAGGGCGAGGTGTTCCGCTCCGGCGGCCGGGTGCTGAAGAACGTCACCGGCCTGGACCTGTGCAAGCTGCTGACCGGCGCGCACGGCACCCTGGGCGTGCTGACGGAGATCACCCTCAAGGTGCTGCCCGCCGCCGAGGCCGCGGCCACCCTGGCGGTGCGCGTGCCCGACCTCGCGGCGGGGGTGGCGGCGCTCTCCGCCGCCCTGGGCTCGCCCTATGGCGTGTCCGGCGCCGCGCTGCTGCCCGATGGGCACGACGCGCTGGGCCTCGACGGCCCGGTGGCGCTGGCCCGCTTGGAGGATTTCCGCGAATCCGTCTCCTACCGGCTGGCCCGGCTGCGCGCCGACCTCGCGCGCTTCGGCGAGGGCAGCATGCTGGACGGCGCGCCCTCGCGCGCGCTGTGGCGGGCGGTGCGCGACGCCACCCTGCTCGGCGCGGCGGAGGACGAGGCGGTGTGGCGCGTTTCCGTCGCCCCCTCGCGCGCGCCGGGGGCCGCCGCCGCGTTGCGCGCCGCCTTCGCGGCCCGGCTGCTGCTGGACTGGGGCGGCGGGCTGCTCTGGGTCGCCGGCCCCGCCACCGCCGCCGCGCACGGCGCGGTGACGCAGGCCGCGGCGGCGGCGGGCGGCGCCTTCACCCTGTTCCGCGCCCCGGAATCCCTGGCCGCCGCCGTCGCCGCCCTGCCGGAGGAGCCGCCGGCCCTCGCCGCGCTGGGCCGCCGCGTCAAGGCGGTGCTGGACCCCGCGGGCATCCTCAACCCTGGGCGCATGCGCGCGGGCCACTGAACCATGCAGACCAGCTTCACCCCCGAGCAGCTCCGCGACCCCGACACCGCGGAAAGCAACAAGATCCTCCGCACCTGCGTGCATTGCGGCATGTGCACCGCCACCTGCCCCACCTTCCTGCTGCTGGGCGACGAGCTGGATTCCCCGCGCGGCCGCATCTACCTCATCAAGGACATGCTGGAATCCGGCCGCGCCGCGACCGAGCTGGAGGCGCGGCACGTGGACCGCTGCCTGTCCTGCCTGTCCTGCATGACCACCTGCCCCTCGGGCGTGAACTACATGCACCTGGTGGACCACGCCCGCCGCCACATCGAGGAAACCTACGACCGCCCCTGGCACGAGAAGGCGCTGCGCGCCGTGCTGGCGCGCGTGCTGCCGCGCCCGGGCCTGTTCCGCCTCAGCCTGCGCGCCGCCGCCCTGGCCCGCCCGCTGGCGCGGCTGGTGCCCGGCCGCGGCCTGCCCGTGCAGCGGCTGCGCGCCATGCTGGCCCTGGCCCCCGCCCGCCTGCCGCCGCCCAGCCCGGCGCAGGAGCCCCAGCTCCATCCGGCCGAGGGCACCCGCCGCGCCCGCGTCGGCCTGCTCACCGGCTGCGCCCAGAAGGTGCTGGACCCCGCCATCAACGAGGCCACCATCCGCCTGCTGACCCGCATGGGGGTGGAGGTGGTGATCACCCGCGGCCAGGGCTGCTGCGGCGCGCTGACCCACCACATGGGCCAGCACGACCCCGCCATGGCCGCCGCTCGCGCCAACCTCCAGGCCTGGGGCGCCGAAATCGCCGGCCAGGGCCTGGACGGCATCGTCATCAACACCTCCGGCTGCGGCACCACGATCAAGGACTACGGCTTCATGTTCCGCGAGGAGCCGGAGGCCGCGCTGGCCGCCCAGGTCAGCGCCCTGGCGATGGACGTGACCGAGGCGCTGGCCAGGTTCGGCTACGCCCCGCGGCGCGAGGCGCCGGGGCTGGCGGTGGCCTACCATTCCGCCTGCTCGCTGCAGCACGGGCAGAAGGTGACGGCGCTGCCCAAGCAACTGCTGGCCAAGGCCGGCTTCACCGTGCGCGAGCCCGCGGAACCGCACATCTGCTGCGGCTCGGCCGGCACCTACAACCTGATGCAGCCCGAAATCGCCGGCGCCCTGCGCGCCCGCAAGCTGGAGAACATCGGCCGCCTGAAGCCCGACCTCATCGCCGCCGGCAACATCGGCTGCATGACGCAGCTCTCCGGCGACGGCATCCCCGTGGTGCACACGGTGGAGCTGCTGGACTGGATGGCCGGCGGCCCCAGGCCGGCCAAGCTGGCCCCCCTGCCGTGAGGCGGCTTCCCGTGCCCCCGGGCGCCGGGCGCGCCCGGCGGGCGCCTGGCCTGCGCCGCGCCGCAGCCGCGCCGGTACCTGGGCGGCGGGCCGCGCCGGGCGCGGCCAGGGGGCGGGGCGGCCCGCGATGATCCTGGTCACCGGCGCCGCCGGCTTCATCGGCTCCCACGTGGTGGCCGCGCTGAACGAGTCCGGCCGCTTCGACGTGGCGGGCAGCGACCTGCTGCGCGACGGCCCCAAGTGGCGCAACCTGCGCCACCACCTCCTGCTCGACCTCGTGCCGCCCGAGGAGCTGCCGCGCTGGCTGGAGGGCCGCCGGCTGGAGGCGGTGGTCCACCTGGGCGCCAACAGCAGCACCACCGCCACCGACGGCGACGACGTGCTGCGCCGCAACTTCCGCTTCTCCCTGATGCTGCTGGACTGGTGCGCGGCCCAGCGCGTGCCGCTGGTCTACGCCAGCAGCGCCGCCACCTACGGCGACGGCGCCCAGGGCTTCGACGACGCCGACGACCTTCCCAGCCTGCGCCGCCTGCGCCCGCTGAACCTGTATGGCTGGAGCAAGCACCTGTTCGACCAGGCGGTGGCCGCCCGCCGCGCCGCCGGCCAGCCGCTGCCGCCCGCCCTGTGGGGCCTGAAGTTCTTCAACGTCTACGGCGCCAACGAGCGCCACAAGGGCGAGATGCGCTCCGTGGTCCACAAGGTGTGGGAGACGCTGGGCCGCGGCGAGGCGGTGCAGCTGTTCCGCTCCCACCACCCCGCCTTCCGCGACGGCGAGCAGTTGCGCGACTTCGTGTTCGTGGAGGACGTGGCCCGCGCCATCCTCCACCTGCTGGGCCGCCCCGGCCACGGGTTGCTCAACATCGGCGCCGGGCAGGCCCGCACCTGGCTGGACCTGGTGGCCGCGGTGGGCGCCGCCATGGGCGTGCGGCCGGAGGTGCGCTTCGTGGACATGCCCGATTCCCTGCGCGGCAAGTACCAGTACCGCACCGAGGCGAAGCTGGACCGCCTGCGCGCCGCCGGCGTCAACGCCCCGCCCACCCCGCTGGAGGACGGCGTGCGCCGGACGGTGGAGATCCTGTCCGGCCCGGACGGCGTGCGCTGATGCACCTGGTCACCGGCGCCGGCGGCTTCTTGGGCCGCGCGCTGGTCCGCGCCCTGCGCGCGGCGGGCGAGGAGGTGCTGGCCCCCGCGCACGACATCCGCGACCGCGCCGCCTGGCTGGCCACGCTGCGCGCCGCGCGCCCGGCCGTCATCCACCACCTCGCCGGCCAGTCCCGCCCGCCGCTCGCCTTCCCCGAGGCGCGGGACACCTTCTCCGTCAACGTGCTGGGCACGGTGGCGCTGCTGGAGGCGGCGCGCGACGCCGGGGCGGACCCGCTGGTGCTGGTCGCCTCCTCCGGCACCGCCTACGGCCCGGCGGCGCACGCCCTGCGCGAGGAGGAGGCGCTGCGCCCCGCCACGCCCTACGCCGCCTCCAAGGCCGCGCAGGACCTCGCGGCGGCCGCCTTCGGGCCGGCGGTGCGGGTGGTGCGCGCGCGCATCTTCACCACCATCGGCCCCGGCAAGCCCGGCGACGTCTGCACCGACTTCGCCCGCCGGGTGCGCGCCATCGCCGCCACCGGGGCCCGGCAGGGGGTGCTGCGCACTGGCAACCTGCAGGCCCGCCGCGCCCTGCTGGACCTGGAGGACGCGGTGGCCGCCTGGCTGCTGCTGGCCCGCCACGGCGCGCCGGGCGAGGCCTACAACATTTCCGCCGCCCACCCCGTGGCGATGTCCGCCCTGCTGCCCCATCTGGAGGAGGCTTCCGGCATCGCCCTGCGCGCCGAGCCCGACCCCGCCCTGTTCCGCCCGGCGGACGAGTCGCTGCTGTGGGGCGACACGGCGAGGCTGCGCGCCGCCACCGGCTGGGCGCCGCGGATTCCGCTGGCCGAGAGCGTGCGGCGCATTTACGCGAATCCCCCCGGCGCGTAACAAGCCTGACATTCGGGGGCGAAGGAGGGCACGGCCGTGAGCCGTTGGGCCTGGATGGGCATGCTGGGCATGGCGGCGGCGGCCGGCTGGTGGCTGTGGGACCGCGCGCCCGCCCCGCCGCCCGGGCCCGTGGCCGCCTTCACCGCACCCGGCCCCGTGGCCGCCGAACCCCCCGCCGCCCGCCCTGAACCGCCCCGCCCGGAGCAGAGCCGCCCCGAGGCCAACCGCCCCGAGGCCGGCCGCCCCGAGGCCGCCCGCGCCGAGCCCAGCCGCGCCGAGGC
>NZ_JBJJBR010000025.1:0-45764 GCF_045449635.1 Sabulicella flocculans
CCCGGCCCGCCCGGCCCCCACAGGGCGAAGCGGCGGCCCGGCGCGGCGGCCAGCACGGCGGCGCCGGGCGGCACCGCGGCGCGCAGGAGGATGGCGGGCCACAGCCCGGTCTCGGCCGGGCGGGCGGCGGGCTGGGCGAAGCCGGCCTCGCGCAGCGCCGCCTGCCAGCCCCCGGCGTCCAGCAGGCGGCTGTCCTCCCAGGCCAAGCCTTCCGTCGCCTCCCAGAACAGGTCGGGCAGCGGCTCGGCCAGCAGCAGGGCGCCGCCGGGGGCCACGCCGGGGCGCAGCCGCGCCGCCAGCGCCGCCCCCGCCCCCAGCCGCGCCGACAGGTTCAGCCCCACCACCAGGGCGGCGTCGCCCGGCAGGTCCTCGCCGGCCGGCCAGTACAGGGGGGCGGCGTCCTCCGCCATGGCGGGCGGGCGGGCGCCGGGCAGCACCGCCGGCGCCAGTTCCAGCGCCGGGCCCAGGAAGGCCAGGGCGCGGCGCAGCGCGGGCAGCAGCGGCCCGTCCTCCGCCCCCGCCACCACGACGCGGCAGGGGCGGGCGGGCGGCCAGGGGCGCAGCAGCGCGGCGGCCTCGGCGGCCAGCGCTTCCGCCAGCCGGTGCAGCGTGGGCGCGGCGGGCGACAGGCGCGGGGCGGCGGGGCGGCCGGCCAGCGCTTCGGGCAGCAGCGCCGCCGCCTCGGCCAGCAGGGCCAGTTCCGGGGCCAGGGCGGGGGCTTCGGCGGCCACCTGCTGCCAGATGTCGCGGGCCGGCGGCAGGTCCTCCGCCGGGGCCAGGGCGCGCAGGCGGGCGGCCAGCGGGCCGGCGGCGGCGGACAGCCCGGCCTCGCGCAGGGCGGCGGCCTGGTGGGCGGCCACCAGCAGCGCGGCGTCGGAAGGCGGGGCGGCGGCCTCGGCGGCGGGCGCCAGCGTCGGCGTCAGGGCGGGGGCGGGCTCGGGCCAGGCGGGCGGCAGCGGGGCGGGGCGCAGGGTGGCGTGGAACAGCCGGCCGTCCAGCGCATCGCGGCGGGGGGTGCGGCGCAGCGTCACCCCTTCCAGCGTCGCCACCGCCGCGCCCAGCGCGTCGCGCAGCGCGCCGTCGGCGGCGAGGTCGCGGGTGCCGCCGGGGCGCAGGCGCAGGGTGGCGCGCACCGGGGCGGCGGCGCCGCGGCGCAGCACCAGGCGCTCGATGCGCACCGGCAGGAAGCCGGCCTCCTCCTCGCCGGCCAGGCCCAGCAGGGCCTGCAGCGCGCCGTCCAGCCGGGCGGGGTGCAGCAGGAAGGCGTCGTCCGGCGGGGCGGCGGCGGGGCGCTCCAGCTCGGCCTCCACCGCGGCCCCGGCGGCGCGCCAGCGGCGCACCGGGCGGAAGGCGGGGCCGTAGCGCAGGCCGCGCCGGGCGGCGGCGGCGGTCAGCGCCGCGCCGTCGCGCCAGGGGGCGTCGGGGGTCCCGGCCGGGGCGTCCGGCAGGGCGGGGCCGGGGCCGATGCGGGCCTCGGCGTGGCGCACCCAGGCCTCGGCCGACAGGCGGCGGCGGCTGTCCAGCGTCCACAGGCCGGCGTCGTCCAGGCGGCAGCGCACCTCCCGCGCCGCCTCCGCCCCCAGGGGCAGCGGCTGGTGGATGGCCAGGCCGCGCAGCTCCAGCAGGGGGGCGGCGGGGTGGCGGCGGGCGGCGGCCTCCAGCGCCATCTCGGCGATGGCGGCGGCGGGCAGCAGGGCGCCGTGCTCCAGCGCGTGGTCGGCCAGCCAGGGCTCCTCCAGCGTGTCCAGGGTGCGGCGCCATTCCTCGCCCGCTTCCTCGTCCTGGCGGAAGCCCAGCAGGATGCCGTCGCGCGCGGGGGCCACCACGCCGCGCCGCTCGGGCGAGGCGGTGGGGGCCAGGCGCTCGCGCAGCAGGGGCGAGGGCGGCAGGGCGCGCCAGTCGGCCGGGCCGGCGAAGCAGGGGGCGCCGCGCGGGTCGGCGCCCAGGGCGGTGCAGCGGTCGGCCAGCGCGGCGAGGTCGGCCGGGCCGTCCTTGCGCAGCGCCGGCAGGATGGCGCCGTCCCAGCCGGCGGCGCGGGCATTGGCGCGCAGGTAGCCTTGCAGCACGGCGTGCGGGCCGATTTCCAGCACCAGGGCCGGGCGGCGCGCCAGGGCGGCGGCGGCGGCGAGGTCGAAGCGCACCGGCTCGCGCAGGTTGCGCCACCAGTAGGCGGCCGGCGCGCGCTCCAGCGCCTCGCCGGTGACGGAGGACAGCATGGGCAGGCGGGGCCGCCCGCCGCGCAGCCCGCGCAGATCCTCGAGCAGCCCGGCGCGCACCGGCTCCATCACGGAGGAATGGAAGGCGTAGTCGAGGTCGAGCGCCACGAAGCTCCAGCGGCGCGCGCGGGCCTCGGCCTCCAGGCGCTCCAGCGCGGCGGGGGCGCCGGCCACGGTGAGCGCGGCGGGGCCGTTCACCGCCGCCAGCTCCAGCCCCAGCGCCTCCAGCACCGGCGCGGCCTCCGTGGCGGCGGCGCCCAGCGCGGCCATGCGCCCCTGCCCGCGCGTGCGCCCCTGGTGGCGCGAGCGCGCGGCCACCAGCCGCGCCGCGGCGGCGGGCGGGAGCAGCCCCGCCACCTCGGCGGCCGCGACCTCGCCCACCGAATGGCCCAGCACCAGGGCGGGGCGGATGCCGTGTTCGGCCAGCGCGGCGACGAGGCCGAGCTGGAAGGCGTAGAGCAGGGGCTGGGCGCGGGTGGTGTCGGCCACCTCCTCCGCCGTGGCGCCGCGGGACAGGGCGCGGGCGACCGACCAGCCCAGGTGCGGGCGCAGATGGGCGTCGGCGGCGCGCACCGCCGTCCGGAAGGCCGGCCAGGCGCGCATGGCGTCGCGGCCCATGCCGGCCCATTGCGCGCCGTTGCCCGGGAAAGCGAAGGCCACCCCCTGCCCGGCGGGGGCGAGGCCGGCGGTGGCGCCCGGGGCGTCCTCGCCGGCCAGCCACGCCTCCAGCGCGCCGGGGCCGCGCAGCACCAGCCGGTGCGGGCGCAGGGCGCGGTGGCGGGCCTGGGCGCGGGCCAGGGCGGGGGTGGCGCGGCGGCCGCGCCAGGACTCCGCCAGGGCGCGCAGGGCCGGGGCCGAATGGGCCGAGAGCAGCAGCGGCGGCGCCCCGGCGGCCGGGCGGGCGCGCGGGGCGGCGGGGGCGGCGGCGAGGGCGGCGCAGCCATTGGTGCCGCCGAAGCCGAAGGAGTTGACCATGGCCGCCGCGCCGGCCAGCGGCTGGGCGGTGGCGGCCGGGCGCAGCCCCAGCGCGGCGAAGGGGATGGCCGGGTTGGGCGGCTGGCAGTGCAGGGTGGGCGGGATGCGGCCGGATTGCAGCACCAGCATGGCCTTGAGCAGCCCGACCAGCCCCGCCGCGGCCTCCGTGTGGCCGATGTTGGACTTGGCCGAGCCGATGGGCAGCGGCTGGCGGCGCGGGCCGACGCCCTGGCTGATGGCCTGGGCCTCGATGGGGTCGCCCACCGGGGTGCCGGTGCCGTGCGCCTCGAAGTAGCCGATGGCGTCGCCGGCCAGCCCGGCTTCCTCGCGCACCTGGCGGATGAGGGCGGCCTGGGCGGCGCCGTCGGGCAGGGAGATGCCGTTGGTGCGCCCGGCGGCGTTGACCCCGGTGGCCAGGATGACGGCGCGCACCGCGTCGCCGTCGCGCAGCGCCGCCGCCAGCGGCTTGAGCACCAGCACCACCCCGCCCTCGGCCCGCACGTAGCCGTCCGCCCCGGCGCCGAAGGCCTGGCAGCGGCCGCGCCGGCCCAGCATGCCGGCGCGCCAGAAGCCGCCGAACGGGAAGGGGGACAGCAGCACGTTCACCGCCGCGACCACCGCCGCCGGCGCCTGGCCGGAGCGCAGCGCCTGCACCGCCTGGTGCAGCGCCACCAGCCCGGAGGAGCAGGCGGTGTCCACCGTCAGCGCCGGGCCGCGCCAGTCGAAGGCGTGCGACAGCCGGTTGGCGACGATGGACAGCGCCGAGCCGGTCATCACGTAGCGGTCGGCCGCGGCCATGTCGAAGGCGCGCAGCGTGCTCCAGTCCGTCGCGGAGGCGGCGGCGAAGACGCCCAGCGGGTGGCCGGCCACCGCGTCCTCGGCCCAGCCGGCATCCTCCAGCGCGCGGCGCGTCAGCTCCAGCACCAGGCGCTGCTGCGGGTCCATCTCCTCCGCCTCGCGCGGGGAAAGGCCGAAGGCGGCGGCGTCGAAGGAGAGCAGGTCGCCCACCGTGCCGGCCTGGAAATGCGCGGCGCGGCCGCGCTCGCCGGGGCGGGGATGGAGGAAGCGGTCGAGGGTGAAGCGGTCGGCGGGAAGGTGGGTGACGGCGTCGCCGCCGGCCTCCAGCAGCCGGGCGAAGGCCGCGAGGTCGGGCGCGCCGGGCAGCCGGCAGGATGCGCCGACGACCGCGACCGGGCCCGCCCCGGCCCCCTGGCTGCCCCTTCGTTCCATGCCTCGCCCGATCACCGCCCTTGCGGTGCAGCATAGCCGGTCCGGCCCGGCGGCGAAACACGTCATTCACGCGGCGTTAAGCAATGGCCGCGCCTGGTTGACAGCGCGGGCCGGGCGCGGCCCCCTGCCCGGGCCAACCGCCCCGAGGAGACCCCCCCGCATGCCCATCTGGCGCCAGCCCGCCACCGCCGAGGACATCAACCGGCGCTTCAACCAGGGCAACGTGAACGGGCTGCTGGGGGTGCGCGTCACCGCCGTGGGCGAGGACTTCCTGGAAGGCGAGATGCCGGTGGACGAGCGCCACGTGCAGCCCTTCGGCATCATCCATGGCGGCGTGTCCGTGGTGCTGGCCGAGACGCTGGGCAGCCTCGCCTCCGTGATGTGCTGCGAGCCGGGCTGGGGCGCGGTGGGGCTGGAGGTGAACGCCAACCACCTGCGCCCGGTGCCCAAGGGCCAGGTGGTGCGGGCGCGCTGCACCCCGGTGCGCATCGGGCGCACGGTGCATGTGTGGAACATCGAGCTGCGGCGGGAGGATGGGGAGCTGTCCTGCGTGGCGCGGCTGACCACCGCCATCGTGGAGCGCAAGCGGACGTGAGGCGGCCGCGCCCCGCGCCCGGCCGCCGCGGCGGAGCGGCGGCGTGAGGCGGCCGCGCTTCGCGCCCGGTCGCCGCGGCGGAGCGGCGGCGTGAACCGGCCGCGCATCGCCCTGATCGGCACGGGGGGCACCATCGCCTCGCTCGGCGACGGGCCGTTCGACGTGCAGGACTACGGCCGGCACGGGCGCATCATGGACGCCGCCGCCCTGCTGGCGCACTGGCCCGCCGTGGCGGAGGTGGCGGAGGTCACCCCCCTGCCCTTCCGCGCCATCCCCTCCACCGCCCTGGGCCCGCCCGAGTGGCTGGAACTGGCGGCCAGGGTGCGGGAGGCCGCGGCGGCGGGGTTCGAGGGCATCGTGGTGGCGCACGGCACCGCCACGCTGGAGGAGACCGCCTGGTTCCTGGCCCTGGCCTGCCCGGTGGAGGCGGGGCTGGTGCTGGTGGGGGCGCAGCGCCCGTCCTCCGCCCTGTCCTCCGATGCCGGGCAGAACCTGGCCGATGCCTGCCGCGTGGCCGGCGACCCCGGTTCGCGCGGACTGGGCGCGCTGGTGGTGATGAACGGCGAGGTGCAGGCGGCGCGCGACGTCACCAAGACGCACACGGCGCGGCTGCACACCTTCCGCACCCCGGACTACGGCGTGCTGGGCCATGCCGAGGCCGACGGGGTGCACTGGCACCGCCGCCCGGTGCGCCCGGTGGGCGGCTTCGACGTGGCGGGGCTGCCCGCGCTGCCGCGGGTGGACATCGTGCCCTGCTACGCCGGGGCGGACGGCGCGGCGGTGGCGGCCTTCCTGGCGGCCGGGGCGCGGGGGCTGGTGCTGGCGGGCTTCGCGCCCTCCGGCGCCACGCCGGCGCTGGCGGAGGCGCTGCGCGCCGCCCCGGTGCCGGTGGTGGCCGCCACGCGGGCGGCGGCCGGCCCGGCCTTCCGCACCACCCGCACGGAGGCGGCGGGCTGGATCAACGCCGGCACGCTGCGCCCGGCCAAGGCGCGCATCCTGCTGATGCTGGCCCTGGCCACCGCCATGGACCCGCGCGAGGCCTTCGCGCGCTACTGAGCCGGCGGGTGGGTGGCCCACCAGTGGCGGGCGATCTCCTCGCGGGTCGCCACCCACACGTCGGGGCAGGCCTTCACGTGGTCCAGGAAGCGCGCCAGGGCGCGGGCGCGGCCGGGGCGGCCGACGATGCGGCAATGCAGGCCCACGCTCATCATCCGCCCGCCTTCCTCGCGCAGCTGCTCCAGCGCGTCGCGCAGGTGGCGCTCGAAGCCGTCGGGGTCGCCGAAACCGGGCGGCACGGCGAACTTCATGTCGTTGTTGTCCAGCGTGTAGGGGATGATCAACTCGGGCTTGCCGTTGACCTGGACGTAGTGCGGCAGGTCGTCGTCATAGGCGTCGCTCTGGTAGAGGAAGCCGCCATGCTCGGCCACCAGGCGGCGGGTGTGCGGGGAGATGCGGCCGGTGTACCAGCCCACCGGCGGCTTGCCGCACAGCCGGGCGATGGTTTCGACGCAGCGGGCGATCTCGGCGCGCTCCACGTCCTCGGGCACGGCGTGGTAGTCGATCCAGCGCCAGGCGTGGGAGGCGACCTCGTGCCCGGCCTCGGCGAAGGCGCGGGCGGCGGCGGGGTTCAGCTCCAGCGCGCGGCCGACGCCGTAGACGGTCAGCCGCAGGTCACGCTGCCTGAACAGGCGCAGCACGCGCCACACCCCGGCACGGGCGCCGTAGTCGAATTGGCTCTCCACCGTGCGGTTGCGCTCGCCCAGGATGGGGGAACCGCCGGGAACCTCGTGCAGGTAGAGCTCGCTGCCGGCATCGCCGTTCAGCACCGTGTTCTCGCCCCCTTCCTCGTAGTTGAGCACGAAGGACAGGGCGACGCGGGCGCCGTTCGGCCATTTCGGGTCCGGCGGGGTGGGGCCGTGGCCGGCGAAGTCGCGCGGGAAGAAGGTGACGGGGTCTTCGATGCGGCTCATGGCGCGCGAGTCTCGCGCCCGGCGGCGCGCGGTCAAGCCGTGACAGGGGCGGCAAGGCTTGGCAAAAGAACCCGACCTTCCGCGAGAGAGACGCCCGCCATGACGTTCCGCCCCGTGCTTGCCGCCGCCGCCCTGCTGGCGCTGGCCGCCTGCGCCCAGGAGGCCGCGCCGGTGGTCGCCCCGGCGCCGGCCCCCGCGCCGCAGGCCCAGGCGCCGGCCCCCGCCCCCGCCGAGCGCCCGCGCGCCCTGCCCATCTTCTTCGAGCCCTGGTCGGCCGACATCGGCCCGCAGGCCCAGGCGGCGCTGGACGAGGCGGCGGAGCGGGTGCGCGCGGCGCCGAACGCCCGGCTGCTGGTGGTGGGCTACGCCTCGCCGCGCGGCTCGGGCGAGGCGAACGCGCTGCTGAGCCAGCTGCGCGCCCGCAAGGTGTACGACGCGCTGGTGGCGGCGGGCGTGCCGGCGGCCAAGCTGCGCCGCACCTCCCGCGGGCCGACGCCCGGCATGGAGGACCTGGAAAGCCGCCGCGTCGAGGTGCGGGTGGACGAGGCCGCCCCGGCCCGCCGGCGTTGACCGGCACGGCCGGCGGCCGTCCGGCGGGGCGCCGCGTGCTGCCCCGCCGCGGCCTGGCCGCCCTGGCCGGCGCGGCCCTGCTGGCCGCCTGCGCCGGGCCGGCCGCCCCGCCGCCGCGCCAGCCCATCCACATCCCGCCCATGCCGGCGGCCCAGCCGGCGCAGGCGCCCCTGGGCGACGGGCGGGTGACGATGCTGGAGTTCAGCCCGGGTGCTGCCACCCTGCCCGAGGGCGCCGCCGGCGTGCTGGACGCGGCGGTGGCGCGGCTGGGCGCCAACCCGCGCGCCGTCGCGGTGGTGACGGCGCCCGCGACGCGTCAGGGCATGGCCCTGGCGCAGGAACGCGCGCAGGCGGTGCGGCAGGCGTTGCTGGACCGGGGCGTGAGCGCGCGGCGCATCCGCCTGGTGCACGGCAGGCTGGGGCCCGACGCCGTGCGGGTGACGGTGCGCTGAGGGCGCACCGCCGGGGGCGGGGCGTCAGGCGCCCTGCCGCTCCACCATCAGCTGCTTGATCTTGCCGATGGCCGCCGCCGGGTTCAGCCCCTTCGGGCAGGTCCGGGTGCAGTTCATGATGGTGTGGCAGCGATACAGCCGGAACGGGTCTTCCAGGTTGTCCAGGCGCTCGCCGGTCGCCTCGTCGCGGCTGTCCGCGATCCAGCGGTAGGCGGCCAGCAGGATGGCCGGACCCAGGAAGCGGTCGCCGTTCCACCAGTAGGACGGGCAGGCGGTGGAGCAGCAGAAGCACAGGATGCACTCCCACATGCCGTCCACCTTGGCGCGCTCCTCCTTGCTCTGGCGGCGCTCCTCGCCTGGGGGGGCGGGGGTCTCGCTCTTGAGCCAGGGCTCGATGGAGCGGTACTGGGCGTAGACCTGCGACAGGTCGGGCACCAAATCCTTCACCACCGGCATGTGCGGCAGCGGGTTGATCTTCACCTCGCCCGTCACCTCGTCGATCGGCTTGAGGCAGGCCAGCGTGTTCAGCCCGTCGATGTTCATTGAGCAGGAGCCGCAGATGCCCTCGCGGCAGGAGCGCCGGAAGGTGAGCGTGCTGTCCACCTCGTTCTTGATCTTGATCAGCGCGTCCAGCACCATCGGGCCGCACTTGTCCATGTCCACCTCGTAGGTGTCCATGCGCGGGTTCTCGCCGGTGTCGGGGTCCCAGCGGTAGATCTTGAACGCCTTGACGTTCTTGGCCGCGGGGTCGGCCTTGAAGACCTTGCCCTGGCCGACCGTGGAGTTCTTGGGAAGCGCGAAGGTCGCCATCTGCCTCAGTACACCCGTGCCTTGGGGGGGAAGACCTGGACCTCGTTGGTCAGGGTCCGCATCTTCACGCCGCGGTAATCCAGGGAAACCTCGCCCTTCTCGTTGCACCAGGCGAGGGTGTGCTTCATCCAGTTCTGGTCGTCGCGCTCCGGGTAGTCCTCCTGCGCGTGGGCGCCGCGGGACTCCTTGCGCGCCTCGGCCGAGACGATGGTGGTCAGCGCGTTGCCGACCAGGTTGTCCAGCTCCAGCGCCTCCACCAGGTCGCTGTTCCAGACCAGGGAGCGGTCCTTGATGCCCAGGTCACCCAGGCCGGCATTGACCTTGCGCATCTTCTCCACGCCCTCGGCCAGCAGCTCGGAGGTGCGGAACACCGCGGCGTGGGCCTGCATGGTGCGCTGCATCTCCAGCCGGATCTCGCTGGTGTGCGTGGTGCCCTTGGCGTTGCGCAGGCGGTCGAAGCGGTCCAGCGAGGCTTCGCCGGCGCGGGGCGGCAGCGGTGGCTGCGAGGCGCCGGGGCGCACCACCTCGGCGGCGCGGTGCGCGGCGGCGCGGCCGAACACCACGAGGTCGAGCAGGGAGTTGGTGCCCAGCCGGTTGGCGCCGTGCACGGAGACGCAGGCGGCCTCGCCCACCGCCATCAGGCCGGGAACGATGGCGTCCTCGTCCCGGCGGGTCGGGCGCAGCACCTCGGTGTGGATGTTCGTGGGGATGCCGCCCATGTTGTAGTGGACGGTCGGCAGCATCGGGATCGGCTCCTTGGTCACGTCCACGCCCGCGAAGATGCGCGCCGTCTCGGAGATGCCGGGCAGGCGCTCATGCAGGATGTCGGCGCCCAGGTGCTCCAGGTGCAGGTAGATGTGGTCCTTGAGCGGGCCGACGCCGCGCCCCTCGCGGATCTCCATGGACATCGCGCGGGACACGACGTCGCGGGAGGCGAGGTCCTTGGCGGTGGGGGCGTAACGCTCCATGAAGCGCTCGCCCTCGCTGTTGGTGAGGTAGCCGCCCTCGCCGCGGGCGCCCTCCGTCACCAGGCAGCCGGCGCCGTAGATGCCGGTGGGGTGGAACTGCACGAATTCCTGGTCCTGCATGGGAAGCCCCGCCCGCAGCACCATGCCGCCGCCATCGCCGGTGCAGGTGTGGGCCGAGGTGCAGGAGAACCAGGCGCGGCCGTAGCCGCCGGTGGCCAGCACCACCTGCTGGGCCCGGAAGCGGTGGATGGTGCCGTCCTCCAGGTTCCAGGCCATGACGCCGCGGCACACGCCCTCGTCGTCCATGATGAGGTCGAGGGCGAAGTACTCGACGAAGAACTCGCAATTGGCCTTCAGCGCCTGCTGGTACAGGGTGTGCAGGATGGCGTGGCCGGTGCGGTCGGCGGCGGCGCAGGCGCGCATCGCCGGCTCCTTGCCGTACTCCTTCATGTGGCCGCCGAAGGGGCGCTGGTAGATGCGCCCGTCCTCCGTGCGGGAGAACGGCACGCCGTAGTGCTCCAGCTCGATGATGGCCGGGATGGCCTCGCGGCACATGTATTCGATGGCGTCCTGGTCGCCCAGCCAGTCCGACCCCTTCACGGTGTCGTACATGTGCCAGCGCCAGTCGTCCTCGCCCATGTTGCCCAGCGCGGCGCCCACCCCGCCCTGCGCCGCCACCGTGTGGCTGCGGGTGGGGAACACCTTGGTGATGCAGGCGGTCTTGAGCCCCGCCGCCCCCATGCCGAAGGTGGCGCGCAGCCCGGCGCCGCCGGCGCCCACCACCACCACGTCATAGGTGTGGTCCACGACGCGGTAGGCGCCCATCGAAGGCTTGCTGATCGCGTTCATCGCAGGTCCCGCTTCTTTCTCAACCGTCCAGACGGACAATCACATGACGCGCCCGCGCGGGGCGCCAAGCAGCGTCACGCTGCCGCAACGATCCGGATGATGGCGACGAAGCACGCCAGCGCCATCAGCCCCACCACGCCCTTCATCGCCAGCACGGCGAACATGCGCCGGCTCTCGGGGCGGACGTAGTCCTCGATCACCACCTGCAGCCCGGCGGCCATGTGGTGGAAGGTCAGCCCCACCAGCGCCAGCAGCAGCACGGCGTTGAGGGGCGAGGCGATCCACAGCAGCGTCTCGACCCGCGAGGCGCCGGCCAGCCCGATGGCCGCGGCGACGAACCACAGCGTCAGCGGCAGCAGCGCGATGGAGGTGACGCGCTGCATCCACCAGTGGTGGGTGCCGCCCCGGGCCGAGCCCAGGCCGCGCACGCGCCCCAGCGCGGTGCGCATGGCGGCGGGGGAGTTCATGTCGTTCGCCATCGCCTCAGCCCCAGAAGATGAACGCGAGGATCCAGGTCAGCACGCTCAGCGCGGCGGTGCCGATGAACACGGCGCGCCCGGTGCTGTACATCGTCGGCAGCTCGAAGCCGAAGCCCCAGTCCCACAGCAGGTGCCGCAGCCCGGCCAGCGTGTGGTACCAGGCCGCCACGGTCATGCCGAACAGCACCAGCAGGCCGAGGAGGGAGCCCATGAACCACTGCACGGTGGCGAAGGCGTCCTCGCCCGCCGCGGCGGCCACCAGCCACCAGACCAGCAGCAGCGTGCCCGCCGACCACGCGACGCCGGTGATGCGCGTCAGGATGGAGGAGAGCGAGGACATCTGCAGCATGTCGTAGACCTGCAGGTGCGGGGAGAGCGGGCGGCGAACCGCCGTGCCGTCGCTGCGCCGGCCCGTCATCAGGGCCTCGCGCGCGTCATGCGGGGTGGTCATGCGTCAGGGAACTCCGGCCTGGGCCTTTGCCTCGGCGCCATCTGATAGGACCGCCCTGCCGCATGGTCAACCGCGCCGGCCGGGCTTTCCCCGGACGGCAGGTCGGAATATCCTCGCTTGGCAACCAAGGGGGAAGCCCCGCGCCATGGCCCGCCTGCCCTTCGCCGACGACGAGGCCGAGCGCCGCCGGGTGGCGCTGGTGCGGCGGCTGGGCCTGCTGGACAGCGCCCCCGAGGAGCGCTTCGACGTCTTCACCCGCCTGGCCGCGCGCATCACCGGCATGCCCGTCGCGCTGCTCTCCCTGGTGGATGAGCGGCGGGTCTGGTTCAAGTCCGCCTTCGGCCTGCCGCCGGGGATGGCGGAGGTGCCGCGCGACGCCGGCGCCTGCGGCCTGGTGGCGGCGCTGGGGCTGGAGGAGGAGGCCGTGGTCATCCCCGACGCGCGGCAGGACCCCCGGCTGGCGACGCGCGACCTGGTGACCGGCCCCTTCGGCCTGCGCTTCTATGCCGGCGTGCCGGTGCGCGCCCCGGGCGGCGAGGTGCTGGCCGCGCTGTGCGTGCTGGACCGCGCCCCGCACCCGGAGCCGCCGGGGCTGGTGGAGGGGCTGCGCGACCTGGCGGCCGGCGTTGCCACCGCCTTCCGCCTGCACGAGGTGACGGACGAGGCGCTGCGCGACCCGCTGACCGGCCTGGGCAGCCGCCGCCTGCTGGAGGAGGCGCTGGGCCGCGAGGCGCCGGGCCGCGCCCTGGCGCTGCTGGACCTCGACCGCTTCCGCCAGATCAACGAGGCGCTGGGCCACGCGGCGGGCGACGAGGTGCTGCGGCTGGCCGGCGCCGCCCTGGCCGCGGCGGCGCCGCGCCCGGCCATCGCCGCCCGGCTGGGCGCGGACGAGTTCGCCGTGCTGGGCCCGCTGGCGCCGGGCGAGGACGCGGCCGCCTTCGGCGCGCGGATGCGGCGCGCCATCCGCGGCGTGCGCCTGCCCAACACCCCCTGGATGCGGCTGGAGGCCGCGGTGGGCGTGGCCGCCGGGGCGGGGCCGCTGATGCCTGCCGCCGACGCCGCCCTGTACCGCGCCCGGCGGGCCGGCGGGGGCGGGGTGGCGCTGGCCGGGGCGGCGGCGGCGGGCGGCATCGGCAGCAAGGTCGCGCTCTCGGCGGCGCTGCGGGCGGCGCTGGACGACCCGGCGCAGCTGGGCTTCGTGCTGCAGCCCATCGCCCCGCTGGACGACCCCGGCCGCCCCACGGGGTTCGAGCTGCTGGCCCGCTGGCGCCACCCCGCCCTGGGCGACGTGCCGCCGGACGAGTTCATCCCGGTGGCCGAGCGCATGGGCCTGTCGCTGGCGCTGGACCACCGGGCGCTGCGCGCGGCGGCGGACATGATGGCCCGCCTGCCGCCGCACGTCCTGCGGCTGTCGGTGAACGTCACCCCCTCCTTCCTGGCGATGCCCGGGGCGATGGAGCGGCTGGACGCCGCGGTGGCCGGCGCGCCGGGCTTCGACCCCGCCCGCCTGTGCCTGGAGCTGACGGAGCGCGTGCTGGTGCAGGACCCCGCCCTGCTGCGCGAGGTGGCGGGCCGGCTGCTGGCGCGCGGCATCGGCCTGGCGCTGGACGATTTCGGCGACGGCCAGGCGGCGCTGGGCATGCTGGCGGAGATACCCTTCACCTCCGTCAAGCTCACCGCCCGGCTGGTGGCGCCGCTGGCCACCCCCGGCCCGGCGGCGGAGCGCGCCGCCGCCATCGTGGAGGCGGTGTGCGCCGTCGGCGCGCGGCTGGGCTTCCGCACCGTGGCCGAGGGGGTGGAGACCGAGGACCAGGCCCGGCGCCTGCGCGACCTGGGCTGCCGGGAGGCGCAGGGCTGGTGGATCGGCCGCCCCGCCCCGCCCGCCGCCTGGGCGATTCACGGTTGACCGCGGCCGCGCGGCGCGGAAAGGTCCGCGCGGGGAAAGCCCGGCGCGCAAGCCGGGGAACCGCCTTGCGCGATGGGGAAACGCCGTGAGCCGCCTTGCCGCCCTGTGCCTGTGCCTGCTGCTCGCCCTGCCGGCGCGGGCGGGGGAGCCGGTGCGCCTGCTGGTCGGGCTGCCGCCCGGCTCGGGCGTGGACCAGATGGCCCGGCTGCTGGCCGACGGGCTGTCCCGCCAGCTGGCCCGCCCGGTGGCGGTGGAGAACCGCACCGGGGCGCGCGGCAACGTCGCCGCGGAGGAAGTGTCCCGCGCCGCCCCGGACGGGACGGTGCTGGGGGTGGTCTCGGCCGGGACGCTGGTGTTCAACCGCCACCTGTCGCGCCAGATGGGCTATGACCCACAAGCGGACCTGACCCCCATCAGCCGCTTCGCCGCGCTGCCCTTCCTGGTGCTGTCCGGCCCGCGGGAAGGCGCCCGCACCATCGGCGAGCTTCTGGAAAATCTTCGTGCCAAGACAGGCACTTGCGGCACGCCCGGGGCCGGCACCGCCGCCCACCTGGTGCTGGACATGCTGGTGCGCACCGCCGGGGCGCGGTGCGACTTCGTCCACTACCGCGGGGCGGGTGGGGCGATTCCGGATTTGCTCGACGGGTCGTTGCAGGTCTATGTGGAAAGCGCTGTCATCGGTCTGCCACTTGTCCGGGACGGGAGGGCGCGCCTGGTCGCCGTCACGTCGCGGGCGCGTTCCGCCCTGCTGCCCGAGGCCCCCACGGTGGGCGAGACGGTTCCCGGCTTCGAGGCCGAGACCTGGATCGCGCTGATGGGGCCGCGGGGCATGGCCGAAGCCCTCGTGGCGCGGATCGAGGCGGCCGCCACCGCCGTCGCGCGCGACGCCGCGGTGGTGAACCGGTTGCGGGCCATGGCCGCCGAACCCGTCGGGGGGACGCGGGGCGAGCTCGCGGCCACCATCCGCGCGCAGGATTCCATTTGGGGGCCGGTGGCTCGTGCCACCGGAGTGACCGCTGATTGACGCTGCCATCGAAGCCACCGTCCCGCGCAGGCTGGGGTTCAAGCCCGGCATGGTGTGCTCCGTCCTCGAGCCGCCGGCCGGGTTCCGCCACGGGCTGCCCGCCACCAACGCCGCCGAGCCGGAGCTGATCCTGGCCTTCGCCGCCGACCGCGCCGCGCTGGCGCGCGTGGCGGCGCGCGCCATGGACCTCTACGGGGTCGGTGGCCGGCTGTGGTTCGCCTACCCGAAGAAGGCCGGCACCGTGCGCACCGACCTGGACCGCGACCACGGCTGGGAACCGCTGACCCAGGCCGGGCTGCTGCCGGTGACGCAGGTGGCGCTGGACGCCACCTGGTCGGCGCTGCGCTTCCGCCTGCGCGAGGAAATCCCCACCCTGACGCGCAAGGCTTGATCCGGCGCAAGGCGGGCTTTGCGGAGGATGGGTGACACCCCACCTCCGCCCTCAGGTTTCCACCGCGCGCCCCGGCGCAGGACCCCACGCATGAACGCCACGCGCACCGCCTTCCTGTCCCGTTGCCGCCAGGGCCTCGACGCCCTGCGCGCCGAGGGGCGCTACCGCGAGTTCGCGGAGCTGGAACGCGACGCCGCGCGCTTCCCGGTGTACCGCCGCCAGGGGCGGGACGTGACGGTGTGGTCCTCCAACGACTACCTGGGGATGGGCCGCCACCCGGCGGTGATCGCCGCCGGGCAGGCGGCGCTGGCCGCGCACGGCGCCGGCGCCGGCGGCACGCGCAACATCTCCGGCACCTCGCCGCTGCATGCGGCGCTGGAGGCGGAGCTGGCCTCGCTGCACGGCATGGAGGCGGCGCTGCTGTTCGCTTCCGGCTACGTGGCCAACCAGTCGGCGCTGTCCACCATCCTTTCCGCGCTGCCCGGCTTCCACGTGCTGAGCGACGCCAAGAACCACGCCTCCATGATCGCGGGCATGCGCGGCCTGCCCGGCGTGACGCGCCACATCTTCCGCCACAACGACCTGGCGGATTTGGCGGCGAAGCTGCGCGCGGTGCCGGAGGGCGCGCCGCGCATCGTGGTGTTCGAATCCGTGTACTCCATGGACGGCGACATTGCCCCCATCGGCGCCATCTGCGACCTGGCCGAGCAATACGGCGCCATGACCTATTGCGACGAGGTGCACGCGGTGGGCCTGTACGGCGCCACCGGCGGCGGCATCAGCGAGCGCGACGGCGTGGCGCACCGGCTGGACGTGATCGAGGGCACGCTGGCCAAGGGCTTCGGCGTGGTGGGCGGCTACGTCGCCGGGCGGGCGGAGGTGGTGGACCACGTGCGCTCCAACGCCTCGGGGCTCATCTTCACCACGGCGCTGCCGCCGGCCACGGTGGCGGCGGCGCTGGAAAGCGTGCGCATCCTGCGCGCCGACGGCGCGCCGCGGCTGCGCATGGCGGCGAACTGCGCCCTGCTGAAGCGCAAGCTGGACGAGGCGGGGCTGCCCCGCATGCCCAGCGAGAGCCACATCATCCCCGTCATGGTGGGCGACGCGCGGGCGGTGCGCGAGGTGGCGCGGCGGCTGATGGACGAGTTCGCCATCTACGCCACCCCCATCAACTACCCCACCGTGCCGCGCGGCGGCGAGCGCCTGCGGCTGTGCGCCACGCCCTTCCACACCGAGGCGATGATGGACGCCCTGGTGGTGGCGCTGCGGGCCGTGCTGCCCGCGGCGGCCTTGCAGGCGGCGGCGTAGCGGCCGGCACCCGCAGCCAGGCCGCCGCGGCGGTTCCGGGCGCAGCGCGGCCGAACTGCCCGCCGGGGTGATCGCCAGCGCCGCGGCGGCCGCCGCCCAAGGGTGCCGGGAAAGCCGGCGCCTCAGCGCGGGGGCACCGCCTGCAGCGCCCCCGGCAGCACGTCCAGCCCCGGCGTCTCGCAGGAATCCAGCCCGGCGATCTCGGCCGCGCGGCCGTCGGCGAACACCACCCGGACGGCGTTGCCGGGGCCGCGTTGCGCCGGTACCGCGCGCTGCGCGCCCGGCCGCAGGGTGGCGGGGGCCAGCAGGTCCGCCCCGCCATTGACGAAGAGCTGCTCGACCTCGGCGCCCGAGCGGTTGCGCACGGTCAGGCTGCCGTCGCAGCGCAGGGCCGGGGGCGCGGCGCCCGGGGCGGCGCAGGCGGCGAGGAGCAGGAGGAGGGGAAGGGCGCGCATCCCCCGCCCCTACACCAGCAGGGGGTCGGCGGGCGAGATGGGCGCCGGCGCGATGGCCTCACCGGCCGCCAGCAGCAGGTCCTCGCGGAAGCGCGGGCCGACCAGCTGCACCCCCTCGCCCAGCGCCGCGCCCACCTGCACCGCCAGCCCGGGCAGGCCCAGCAGCGGCAGCCCCACCTGGGTCAGCTGCGCCTCGATGATGCCGGCGAAGGCCTCGGCGCCCTGGGTGTCCAGCCCGTCGGGGAAGGGGGCGCGGCCGCTGGTGGGCATCAGCACCAGCGGGAAGCGGCGCAGGAACAGGTTCCACTCGCGGATCAGCGTGGCGCGGCGGGTCAGGGCGTCCTGGAACTGCGCGAGGTCGGGCGGCGGGCACAGCGCCGCCATGTGGCGGTACACCGCCAGCGAGGCCGCCTCCCCTTCCCGCTCCACCATCTCCATGCCGCCGCGCGGCAGCATGGCCAGCCACAGCCGGGCCTGCAGCAGGGCGGGCTCGCGCAGGGGCGGCAGGGCGTCCTGCTCCTCCACCTGCCAGCCGGCGTCGCGCAGGCGGCGGGCGGCCTCGCGCAGGGCGGCTTCCACCACGGGCTCCACCGCCATGCCCTCGGGCGCCACGCACAGGGCGGCGCGGCGGGGCAGCGGCGGGCCTTCCAGCGGCGCGGGCACCCACCAGGGGTCGCGGTCGTCCGGCGCGGCCATCGCCGCCAGGGCCAGCCGCAGGTCGCCCACGCTGCGCGCCAGCGGGCCGGAGACGGCCATGACCTGCCCGCCGATGTCGCGCTCGGGCAGGGAGGGGTTCCAGGCCGCCACCCGCCCGAAGGAGGGGCGCAGCCCGTGGATGCCGCAGGCATAGGCCGGGAAGCGCACCGAGCCGCCGATGTCCGTGCCGTGGCCGATGGCGCCGATGCCCGCCGCCGTGGCCGCCGCCGCCCCGCCGGAGGAGCCGCCGGGCGTCAGCGCCGGGTCGCGCGGGTTGCGGGTGGCGCCGTGCAGGTCGTTCGCGCAGAACCAGCGCACGGAGAAGGCCGGGGTGTTGGTGCGCCCCAGGATGACGGCGCCGGCGCGGCGCAGGCTGGCCACCACCGGGTTGTCCTCCGCCGCGCGGTGGCCGGCCTGCAGCTTCAGCCCGTTGGTGGTGGCGCAGCCCGCCTGGTCCACGTTCACCTTCACCGTCACCGGCACGCCGGCCAGCGGGCCGGGGTCCTCGCCGCGGTCCAGCGCCGCGTCCACCGCGGCGGCGGCGGCGCGCGCCTCCGCCTCCAGCGGCTGCACCACCGCGTTGATGGCGGGGTTGGCGGCGGCCATGCGCGCCAGCGCCGCCTCCGCCACCTCCGCCGCGCGCACCTCGCGCCCGCGCACCCGCCGCGCCGTGTCCTGCGCGGTCCAGCCATGCATGCCGGTCATCGCCCTGCGGAATCCCCCGAATGGATTCCGCAAGGCTCGGCGCGCATCATCGGCGGGTCAAGGAGCGCCCATGTCCCTCGCCCTCGCGGAGATCCTGCCGTTGCACCGCCCCAGGCTGAGCTTCGCCCTGCTGCCGGAGAAGCACCGGCTGGAGGTGGTCTTCTCCGGCGAGGTCGCCGGGGCGGACTACCGCGCGCTGATGCTGCGCGCGCTGGAGGCCCATCCGGAAGCCGCGACGATGGACTGGCTGTACGACCTGCGCAGCTATTCCGGCTCGGTCGGGCATGACGACGTGACGGTGGTGGCCGCGCGCGCCCGCGCCCTGGCGGCGGGCCGGGAGGAGCGGGCGCTGTCCGTGCTGGTGACGCCCGACATCGGCATGATCCACTGGGCGGCGGCCTGCCGGGTGCAGTTCCACCCGCGCCGGGTGGCCGTGGTGGCGCGGATGGAGGAAGCGGAGGCGCTGCTGGCCTGCCCGCTGGAGTAGCGGCGAAGGGTTTGCTATACGCGGATGGTTAACTCTGTGCAGTCCGGGTGCCCCTGACCGGAGGCGTCGCCGTGCCGAAGCCCGCTCCGTCCTTCCGACGCCGCCTGCTCGTGCTCGCGCTCGGCCTGGCGCTGCCGCTGGTCGGCCTGGCGGCGCTGGCCGCCTGGCGGGCGGCGGAGGCGGAGCACGCGCGCTTCGAGGCGCAGCTCCTCGCCACCTCCCGCGCGCTGGCCCATGCGGTGGAGGGGGAGCTGGAGCAGGGGCGGGCGCGGCTGTCCGCGCTCGCCGCCTCCGGCGACCTGCGGCACGGGCGGCTGGACGAGTTCGTGGCCGCCGTGCGCCCGACCCTGCCGCCCGGCGCCGCCGTGGCCCTCTACGACGCCGACGGGGCGCTGCTGGCCAACACCGGCCGCTCCGCCTCCTCGCCCGAGCGGCGGTCGGGCGCGCAGCCCTTCATCGCCGAGGCGCTGCGGCGCCAGGGCGCTTCCGTCTCGGCGCAGTTCAGCGGCGGGCAGAGCGGCCAGCCGCGCATCATGGTGGCCCTGCCGCTGGAGCGCGAGGGCCGGCGGGAGCTGCTGGGCCTGGTGCTCACCACCGAGCGCTTCGGCGAGCTGCTGGCCGCGCAGGCCATCCCGGCCGGCTGGACCGCGGCGGTGGTGGACAGCGCGCACCGCATCGTGGCGCGCACCCGCGACGGCGCCGCCTTCCAGGGGCGCGAGGCGCGGCCGGGGGTGCGGGAGCTGCTGGGCCGCCCCGGCGGCGGGCTGCTGCGCGACGTGCCGACGCTGGACGGGGTGCGCTCGGTGTCCGCCGTGGTGCCGGCGCCGCGCTCGGGCTACGGCGTGTCCATCGCCGCGCCCAGCCCGCCGCGCTGGGGGGCGGCGCTGGACGCCGCCGGCCCGGCCCTGGCGCTGGGCGGGGCGCTGGCACTGCTGGGGCTGGGGGTGGCGCTGCTGACCGGCCGGCAGCTGACGCGCGCGCTGGGGCGGCTGGCCGCCGGGCCCGGCCTCCCGCTCACCTCCACCGGCGTGGCGGAGGTGGACGCGGCCGCCCGCAAGATGCTGCGCGACCGGCAGGGGCGCGACGCCGCCGTCGCCGCCCTGCGGCTGAGCGAGGAGCGGCTGCGGCTGGCGCTGGAGGCGTTCAGCGGCGGCAGCTACGACTGGCGGGCCGAGGACGGGCGCGTGCAGCGCTCGCCCGGGCTGCTGGCCATGCTGGGCGAGGCGGCGGATGACGGCTCGCCCGCATGGTGGACCGCGCGCATCCACCCGGAGGACCGCGCCGGCTGGGAAGCGACGCGGGCGGAGGTGCTGGAGGGGCGGGCGCGGCTGTTCGACGCGCGCTACCGCCTGCGCCACGCCGACGGGCGCTGGCTGCGCGTCTGGCACCGCGCGCTGGTGCAGCGCGATGCCCGGGGGCGGGTGTCGCGCATCCTGGGCTTCGTGCTGGACGTCTCGGCCGAGGCGGAGGCGAAGCAGCGCGCCGAGCTGCTGGCGCGGGAGATGGACCACCGGGTGAAGAACGCCTTCGCCCTGGTGGCCGGGCTGGTGTCCGCCTCCGCCGCCGACCACCCGGAGGCGGCGGAGTTCGCCGACGCGCTGCGCGAGCGGCTGGGCGCCCTGGCGGCGGCGCACGACCTGGTGCGCCGCGGCGACGGGCCGCCCCGGATGCGCGCCCTGGCCGCCCGGCTGGCGGCGCCCTATGGCGAGGCGGTGGAGATCCTGGGCGAGGACCCGCCGCTGGCCGGCGGCGAGGTGCAGCCGGTGGCGCTGGTGCTGCACGAATGGCTGACCAACTCGGTGAAGCACGGCGCGCTGTCGCGGGCGGAAGGGCGGGTGCGGCTGCGGCTGGCGGCGCAGGACGGGCGCATCCGCCTGGAGTGGCAGGAGGCGGGCGGCCCGCCCGCCCGCGCCCCGGCGCGGCGCGGCTTCGGCGAGGAGCTGGTGCAGGCGACGGTGGAGCACCAGCTGCAGGGCGCCATCGCCGCGGAATGGCGCCCGGAGGGGCTGCGCCTTTCCCTGGAATGGCCGGGCGAGGCGCTGGAGCGGGCCAGCGCTACAGGTTGAGGACGTTCTTGGCCAGGATGTTGCGCTGGATCTCGCTGGTGCCGCCGTAGATGGTGGTGGGCCGCGCCTGGATGTAGAGCGCGCCGGGGTTGAGGTTGCGGTTGCCCTCCATCGGGCCCAGCAGCCCGGCGTTCTCGCCGGCCACGCGCAGCGCCGTCTCGGTGATGCGCTGGAACAGCTCGCTCTGCACCACCTTGAGCTGCGACACCTCGGCCCCCAGGGGGCGGCCGGCCTTCAGCACCGCCACGAAGCGGGCGTAGAGCGCCTTCAGGTCCTCCAGGTCGCACCGGTGCCTGGCGTACTCGGCGGCGAAGAGCGGGTCCTCCATCACGCCCATGCGCTCGGCCAGCAGCTTCAGGCGCGACAGCGCGTAGGCCGACTGGCGGGGCGAGCCCAGGAAGATGCGCTCGAAGGAGAGCAGGGCCTTGGCCATGTCCCAGCCCTTGTTGAGCTGGCCCACCAGGTTCTCCTTCGGCACCTTCACGTCGTCGAAGAAGACCTCGCTGAACTCGTCGTGCATCTCGAGGTTGATGATGGGGCGCACGGTGATGCCGGGCGTCGCCATGTCCACCAGCAGGAAGGAGATGCCCTCCTGCTTCTTCGCCTGCTTGTCGGTGCGCACCAGCAGGAAGATCCAGTTGGCGTCGCCGGCCAGGGTGGTCCAGATCTTCTGGCCGTTCACCACGTAGTGGTCGCCCGCGTCCACCGCCTCCGTGCGCAGGGAGGCGAGGTCGGAGCCGGAGCCGGGCTCGCTGTAGCCCTGGCACCAGACGTGCTCGCCGCTCAGGATCCTGGGCAGGAAGCGCTGCTTCTGCTCCTCCGTGCCGTAGCGGATCACCAGCGGGCCCAGCATCACCACGCCATGGTCGTTGGTGCGCGCGCAGCCCCAGCGCTCCAGCTCCTCGGTCCAGATGATCTGCTTGGCGGGGCTGAGGCCCAGCCCGCCATGCTCCCGCGGCCAGCCGGGGCACAGCCAGCCCTTGGCGGCCAGCTTGAAGTACCACTCCTTGTTCTCGTCCCAGTGCAGCCGCTTCTCGGGGTTGCGGATGCGCGCCGGGTACTCGGCCTCGATGAAGGCGCGGATGCGCTGGCGGAAGGCGTCGTCGGGCAGCAGGTTCAGGTCCTCGGGCTCGTGGCCCGTCACGGCGTTCATCGCGGCATCAACCTTTCCTCGTGCGGGCCGCCGGGGCGGCCCTGGTCCTCGTGCGGGCCGCCGGGGCGGCCCTGGGTCCCTCGGGGCTCAGCGCCCGGTGAAGGCCGGCTTGCGCTTGGCCAGGAAGGCCTCGCGCCCCTCGCGGTGGTCGGCGGTGGCGAACAGGGCGGCCTGCCAGTCGGCCTCGCGCGCCAGGGCGGCCTCCATCTCCTCGCTGAACCATTGCTTCATGTAGGCCACCGGCAGCGGCGCCTCGGCGGCCAGCGCCCGCGCCTTGTCCATGGCGGCGGCCAGGGCCTGGCCCGGCGGCGCCACCGCGTCCACCAGCCCGATGCCCAGGGCCTGGGCGCCGGTGTAGGTGGTGTGGAACAGCATCATGTCCCGCGCGCGCCCCAGCCCGACGCGGGCGGGCAGCGTCATCGGCAGCGCGAGGTCCGCCATCAGGCCGATCTTGTGGAAGCCCAGCACGAAGCGCGCGTCCTCGGCCGCCACCACGTGGTCGCACAGCAGCGCCAGCGAGCAGCCGGCGCCGGCCGCCCAGCCCTCCACCGCGGCGATGATGGGCACGGAGCCGCGCGCCATCAGCCGCACCAGCCGGTGGGTGCGGCGCATGCGCTCCCGCCCCTCCAGCGCCGTCTCCACGTTCATGCCCGAGATGTCGCCGCCGGCGGAGAAGATGCCCTCCGCCCCCGTCAGCACGATGCAGCGCGTGCCGTCGGACTGCGCCTTCTCCAGCAGCGCCTCCAGCTCGGTGCGCAGGGGCACCGCCAGGGCGTTGCGGCGGGCGGGGTAGTCGAGCGTGAGGACGAGGATGTTGCCCTCCCGCTCGGCGACGATGCGCATGCGCGGCGCGGTGTCCATGCCGTCCATCAGGCGTCCTCCGTCTCGGGGGCCAGTTCCATGAAGCGCCGGCGGTGCAGGGCGGCGCCGCCGAACAGCGGGGCCAGCACCATGGCGCGGCGCAGGTGCAGGCCCAGATCGTAGTCGTCGGTGTAGCCGATGCCGCCGTGCAGCTGCAGGCAGGCCTGCTGCACCGTCATCGCCGTCTCGCTGGCGCGGGCCTTGGCGCGCGACGCCGCCGCCGGGCCGTCCGGCGCGCCCTCGTCCAGCCGCCAGGCGGCGTCCTCCACCGCGGCGCGGCACAGCGAGATCTGCACCCGCGCCTCGGCCGCCTTGTGCTGCAGCGCCTGGAAGGAGCCGATGACGGTGCCGAACTGCTTGCGGGTGCGCAGGTAGTCCAGCGTCATGGCGAAGGCGGCCTCCATGCCGCCCAGCAGCTCGGCCGCGGTGGCCAGGGCGGCGCGGTCGCGCGCGGCGGCGAAGGCGGCCTCCAGCCCGGTGGCGTCCGGCGGCGGCAGGGCGCCGGGCACGCGCACCGCGGCGAAGTGCCCGCCATCCTGGCGCTGCTCGGTCGAGAGCTCGACCGCCGCGCGCTCCAGCACGTGCAGCGCGCCGCCATCCATCCACAGCAGGTGGGTGGCGCCGGCCGCCATGGGCACGAAGCGGCGCGGGCCGGGGCCGGAGGCGGCCTCCAGCGACTGCGCGCGGTCCTGCCAGGCGGGCAGGGCCAGGGCCTCGCCGGCCAGCACGGCGTCCAGCAGGGGGTGGCGGGCGGCTTCCAGCAGGGCGGCGCCCATCTGCGCCGCGGTCAGCGGCTCGGGCGCGCAGGCGCGGCCCAGCTCCTCGGCCAGCGCCACCATCTCGGCGTGGCCCAGGCCGGTGCCGCCCAACTCCTCGGCCACGGTGAGGCCGACCCAGCCGGCGCCGGCCATCTCGCGCAGCAGGGCGGGGTCGAAGCCGGGCTCGGTGAAGCGCAGGGCGCGCACGCGGGCCATGCCGGCGCCCAGCAGGCCGGTCGCGCTGTCGCGCATCATCGCGATGCCCTCGGCGCGGTCCTCGGCGAAGGGGGGGGAGGCCGGTGCTCATGCGCGGGCGTGCAGCCGGGCGCCGGAGCGCGCCTGCAGCTCCTCCAGGCCCATGCCGTCCACGATGTCGCGCACCACGAAGCCCAGCCCGGGCACCACGTCCAGCACCGCGAGGTTGGTGTACACGCGCGAGACGACGCCCGGCGTCGTCAGCGGGTAGGCGCAGCGCTCCACCAGCTTGGGGCGGCCGTCGCGGGTGGTGTGCTCCATGGTCACCCAGATGCGCTTGGCCCCGGCGCCCAGGTCCATCGCGCCGCCCACGGCGGGGGCGGTGTCGTTCTCGCTGGTGGCCCAGTTGGCCAGGTCGCCGTTCTCGGCCACCTCGAAGCCGCCGAGCACGCAGAGGTCGATGTGCCCGCCGCGGATCATCGCGAAGCTGTCGGCGTGGTGGCAGAAGGAGCCGCCGGGGCGCAGGGTGATCATCTGCTTGCCGGCGTTGATCAGCCAGGGGTCCTCCTGGCCCTTCGCCGGCGCGGGGCCCATGCCCAGCACGCCGTTCTCGCTCTGGAAGATCACCTCGCGCTCCAGCGGCACGTGGTCGGCGATCAGGGTGGGGATGCCGATGCCCAGGTTCACCACCCAGCCCTCGGGGATGTCGGCGGCGGCCCTGGCGGCCATCGCGGCGCGGGTGCTCGTGCTCATGGATGCCTTCTCCTCCGGCATGGGTTTAGGCCCAGGGCGCGCCGCGGTCCACACGGACCACGCGGTTCACGAAGATGCCGGGCGTGGCCACCTTCTCCGGGTCCAGCGCGCCGAGGTCGCGCAGGTGCTGGACCTGGGCGATGGTGAGGTCGGCGGCCATGGCCATCACCGGGTTGAAGTTCCGCCCCGACTGGTTGTAGGTCAGGTTGCCCCAGCGGTCGGCCTCCCACCCCTCCACCAGCGCGACGTCGCCCTTCAGCGCGTGCTCCATCACGTAGGTGCGGCCGCCGAACTCGCGCTCCTCCTTGCCGCGCGCCAGGGGCGTGCCGACGGAGGTGGCGGTGAAGAAGGCCGGGATGCCGGCGCCGGCGGCGCGCATCCGCTCGGCCATGGTGCCCTGGGGCACGATCTCCAGCTCGATGCGGCCGGCCTTGTACAGCTCCTCGAACACCACCGAGCCCTGGGAGCGCGGGAAGGAGCAGATGATCTTGCGCACCCGCCCCAGCTCCATCAGCCGCGCCAGCCCGGTGTGGCCGGCCCCGGCGTTGTTGGCGACGCAGGTGAGGTCCTTCGCCCCCTGCTCGATCAGCCCCTCGATCAGCGCGTCGGGCTGGCCGACGGAGCCGAAGCCGCCGATCAGCACGGTGGCGCCATCCCTCACCCCCGCCAGCGCCTCGGCGACGGACTGGACGATCTTGTTGATCACGCGTGGCGTTCCCCCGGATTCATCTGGGCGCATGGTCGTTCCGGGAGCGCGGCGCATCAAGCCCCCGGCAGCAGCCCCTCGATCTCCGCCCCCGTGGGCGCGGCGGCCAGCGAAGGCACCTCGCCGGCGCGCATCCGGCGCCCGGCGTCGCGCAGCGCGCCCATGGCCAGGCGGTACAGGGCGCCGCCGGTGGAGACGCGGCGCACCCCGGCCGCGGCGAGCTCGGCCAGCGGCACGGCGCCGCCGCGCGGGCCGAGCAGGATGTTGACCGGCAGCGGCGCCACCGCGCGCACCACGGCGCGCACCGCCGCCATGTCCGGCAGGCCGGGCGCGTAGAGCACGTCCGCCCCGGCCTCGGCGAAAGCGACCAGGCGGCGGATGGTGTCGTCCAGGTCCGGCCGGCCATGGAGGAAGTTGTCCGTGCGCCCGGTGAGCAGGATGCGCCCGCGCGCCGCCGCCGCCGCCGCCGCCACGCGGCGCACCGCGGCGTCGAAGGGGTGGATGGGCTGGGCCGGGTCGCCCGTGGTGTCCTCGATGCCCAGCCCGGCGAGGCCGGCCGCGGCGGCGGCCCGCACGGTGGCGGCGCAATCCTCCGGCGCTGGGCCGAAGCCGTCCTCCAGGTCGCCGTTCACCGGCAGGGCGGCGGCGCGGGCCAGCAGGGCGGCGTTGCCGATGGCCTCGTCGCGGCTGACCGCGCCGAAGCCGTCGCGCCGGCCCAGCCCCCAGGCGATGGCGGCGGAGCTGGAGGCCAGGGCGGGGAAGCCTTGCGCCGCCAGCACGGCGGCGGAGGCGGCGTCCCACGCGTTGGGCATCACGAAGCAGCCGGTCTCGTGCAGGGCGCGGAAGCGGTGGAACGACTCGGTCATGCGCCCGAGCCTACTCCTCCGCGAAGGGATTCTCCGAGGAGCGCAGCTGCAGGCGGATGGGCACGCCGGGCATGTCGAACTCCTCGCGGAAGCCGTTGAGGAGGTAGCGGCGGTAGTCGGTGGGCAGCTGCTCGGCGCGGGTGCCGAAGATGACCATGGTGGGCGGGCGCGCCTTGGGCATGGTTGCGTAGCGCAGCTTCAGCCGGCGCCCGTCCACCAGCGGCGGCTGGTGGCGCTCCAGCATGCGCTCGAACCAGCGGTTCAGCGCGCCGGTGCCGATGCGGCGGTTCCAGCGCTCATGGGTGCGGCGCACCGCGGGCATCAGCTTGTCCACGCCGCGGCCGTTGGCGGCGGACATCGGCACCACCTCGATGCCGCGCAGCTGGTTCAGCGATTCCTCCAGCACGCGGTCCAGCGCCGCCTTGGCCGCCGCGCGGTCCTCCACCGCGTCCCACTTGTTCAGCGCCAGCACGACGGAGCGGCCCTCGCGCTCGGCCAGGCGGGCGATGCGGATGTCCTGCTCCTCCAGGCCCAGCAGGGCGTCGAGCACCAGCACCACCACCTCCGCCTCGCGCAGCGCGGCGATGGAGGAGGCGGCGGACAGCTCCTCCAGCCTGGCGGTGATGCGCGCCTTCTTGCGCAGCCCGGCGGTGTCCACCAGCCGCACCGGCCCCACCTCGTCGCGCCACATCGCCGCCACGGCGTCGCGCGTCAGGCCGGGCTCGGGGCCGGTGATCATGCGCTCCTCGCCCAGCAGGCGGTTCAGCAGGGTGGACTTGCCGGCGTTGGGCCGGCCCAGGATGGCCAGGCGCAGCGGCTTGCCGGCGCCGTCCTCCTCCTCCTCCTCCTCGGGCTCCTCCTCCGGCAGGGCGGGCAGGTGCTCGCCGATGGCCTCCATCAGGCCCCAGATGCCCTCGCCGTGCTCGGCCGAGACGGCGATGGGCTCGCCCAGGCCCAGCTCGAAGGCTTCCAGCGCCGCCGCGGCGCCGCCGCGCCCCTCGGCCTTGTTGGCCACCAGGATGACCGGGCGGCGCGCCTTGCGCAGCCAGTTGGCGAAGGCGCGGTCGGCCGGGGTGAGGCCGGCGCGGGCGTCCACCACGAACAGCGCCACGTCCGCGCGCTCCAGCGCCGCCTCGCTGGAGGCGCGCATGCGGCCGTACAGGGTGTCGGGCGCGGCCTCCTCCAGCCCCGCCGTGTCCACCAGCGTCACCTCGCGCCCGGCGATCTCGCAATCCGCCTCCTTGCGGTCGCGGGTGACGCCCGGGGTGTCGTCCACGATGGCGATGCGCCGCCCGGCGAGGCGGTTGAACAGGGAGGACTTGCCCACGTTGGGCCGGCCCAGGATGGCGACGACCGGCCTCATGCCCCGCGCCCCGGCGCCGCCCGGCGGGGGCCTGTCATCCCACACCCCGCAGCGCGACCACGTCGCCGCCGTCGGTCAGCAGGTAGAGGCTGTTGCCGGCCACCGCCGGCTGCAGCGTGGCGCCGTCGGGCAGGCGCAGCCGCTGGCCCAGGGCGCCGGTGCCGGGGTCCACCTCCAGCAGCTCGCCATGGCTGCCGGGCAGCAGCAGGCGGCCGCCGGCCAGGGTGGGCGGGCCCCAGGTGATGGGGCCGGAGCGCCGCGCCTCGTTGCGGAAGCGCGGCAGGGGGGAGATCCAGCGCGCGCGCCCGTCGTCGCGGCCCAGCGCCGCCAGCTCGCCCTCGCTGGACAGGGCGAACACCCAGTCGCCCGCCACGGCGGGGGTGGCGGCGCCGCCCAGCTCGCGCTCCCACACCCGGCGGCCGGAGCGCAGGTCGAGCATGGCCATGGCGTTGGCCAGCCCCACCGCCAGCACCCGCCCGCGGTCCACCACCGGCAGCGCGGTGATGGCGCCGATGTCGGCCAGCGAGACGCCGCCGCGGGCGGTGCCCAGGCTCTCGCTCCATTGCACGCGGCCGGTGTCCAGGCGCAGCGCCACCAGCTCGCCGGAGGCGAGGCCGGCGATGGCCAGCTCGCCCTCCACCGCCGGGGCAGGCAGGCCCAGCGGCAGGGCGCGCACCGGCGCGCCGCGGAAGGTCCAGAGGTTGCGGCCGTCCTCGGCGGCGTGGGCGACCAGGTGGTTCTCCACCGTGGGCACCAGGATGCGCCCGCCGGCCACGGTGATGCCGCCGCGCGCGGGGGCGGAAAGCGGGGCGCGCCAGCGGATCTCGCCCGTCGCGGCGTCCAGCGCCATCACCTCGGCCAGGCCGGTGGCGACGAAGACGGTGCCGTCGGCCACCGCCACCGCGCCGCCCAGCGCGCCGTCGCGGTCGCGCCGCGGGCGGGTGTCGGTCTGCCAGCGGCGGCCGCCGCGGGCGGCGTCCAGCGCGGTGACCCAGCCGAAGGCGTCGGCGGCGATCACGGCGTCGCCGGCCACCACCGGCGGGCTGGTCAGCCGCCGCCGGTAGGAATTGCCCGAGCCGATGGAGGAGCGCCACACCTGCCCCAGCGGCGCCGGCAGCGACAGGTGGCCGGGCGCGTGCGCCAGGTTGCCGCCGGCCACCGGCCATTCGGCCGACAGGGTGGCGGCGGGCAGCTGCATCGGCCGGGTGGCGGCGGCGGCGTCCACCTCCAGCCCGCGCTGGGCGGCCAGGATGGGCGTGCGCTCGCCCGGCAGGGGCGTCTTGGAGGAGCCGACCACGCTGTCGAAGGCGTCCTGGAAGGTCTCGCAGCCCGCCAGCAGCAGGCCGGCGCCGCCCAGCAGGGCCGCGCGTCGGGTGTGGTTGGTCATCAGCTTCCCAGTCCGGACAGCAGGCGGGTGGCGCGGTCGCGCACGCCCTGGGGGGTGGCGGCGTCGGCCAGGATGGCTTCCAGGGCGCGGCGGGCCGGCTCGGCCTGGCCGCGGCGGATGGCCAGCAGGGCCAGCACCTCGCGCGCCGAGGCGCGCCAGGGGGCGCCGTCGGCGGCCAGGGGCAGCAGCCGGGCCTCCACCTGCCCCGGCTCCGCCGAGTCCAGCGCGTGCAGGCCCCACATCAGGGTCGCGAGGTCGCGGTACAGCGGGTCCAGCGCGGCGTCGCGCGCCAGCGCGTCCCAGGTGGCGAGGGCGGCGGGGGTGTCGCCGGCCTCGGCCTGCAGGGCGGCCTGGCGCAGCCGGGCCAGGGTGCGGTAGCCCGGCGGGGCGTCGCTGGCCACGGCGGCGAAGCGGGCGGCGGCGGCGGCCATGTCGGCGCCCTCGGCCGCCGCGCCCTCGGCGGCGGCCAGGAAGGTCTCGGCGGCGGCGGCGGCCTGGCGGGCCTCGTGCCACTTCCAGCCCTGCCAGCCGGCCACGCCGGCCAGCACCACCAGCGCCAGCGCCGTCAGCGCGCCGCCGTAGCGCTTCGCCAGGCGCTGGGCGCGCTCGGCGCGCAGTTCCTCGTCAACCTCATCCACCAGGTCGGGCAAGGGCCTGTCCCGTTCCAATCCGTTCGAAGGCGGGGGTCTAGCAGCGTCTTGGGGCGGCGTTAAGGCGCGGGGGGTTCCATGCGGCGATGCGCCCTGCCCTGCTGCCCGTCCTTGCCCTGCTGGGAACCGCCGGCTGCGACGGCCCGGCGGCGGTGGCCACCGTGGGGGTCAACGTCGTCTCGCTGGCGGTGACGGGGCGCACGGTGCCCGACATCGCGGCAAGCGCCGTCAACGGGCGGGACTGCTCGGTGGCGCGGCTGGACCGGCGGCTGCCCTATTGCGCCGCGGCGCCGGAGCCGCCGGGGCCGCCGCCCTTCTGCACGCGCTCCCTGGGCAGCGCCGATTGCTGGGTGACGCGCCCGCCCGCCGTGCCGGCCCAGCGCGGCGTGGCCGACGGCCCGCCGCCCACCCCGGCGCAGGAGGAAGCGCGGGCGGCGCGCTGGCCGGGGCCGTTCCAGGCGCGGTGAACCGCCCCCGTGGCCGCGGCGCGGCCCTAGCGGAAGGCGATGGGCCGCCCGGACGGCGCGCCCAGCACCTCGTCCTCGCGCATCACCACCTGGCCGCGCACCACCGTGCCCACCGGCCAGCCCTGGCACAGCGTGCCGGCGAAGGGCGTCCAGCCGCAGGGCGAGGCGATCCAGCTTTCCTCGATGCTGCGCGACGCCGCCATGTCCACCAGCGTCACGTCGGCGTCGAAGCCCACCGCCAGCCTTCCCTTGTTGACGGCGCCGTAGACGCGGGCCGGGCCGGCGCTCATCAGGTCGGCCAGGCGCATCAGGGACAGGCGGCCCTCGCTGACGTGGTTCAGCATCAGCGGCACCAGGGTCTGCACCCCGGTCAGCCCCGCGGCGCAGTCGGGCCAGGGGCGCTCCTTCGCCGCGCGGGGGTGGGGGGCGTGGTCGCTGCCCACCACGTCCACCCGGCCGTCGCGCACCGCGGCCCAGGCGGCCTCCAGGTGGCGCTTGTCGCGGATGGGCGGGTTCATCACCGCGTAGCCGCCCAGCCGGTCATAGGCCTCGTCGGTCTGGGTCAGGTGGTTCAGCAGCACCTCGACGGTGCAGACGTCGCGGTAGCCGGCCAGGTAGTCGAGTTCCTCCGCCGTGCTCACGTGCAGGATGTGCGCCGGGCGGCCGGTCCTGCGGGCCAGGGCCATCAGGCGGCGGGTGCCCAGGAAGGCGGCCTCCACGTCGCGCCATTCCATGTGGTTGCGGTGCGGCATGCCGGCGTGGAACAGCGGCTTGCGCTCGCGCAGGCGGTACTCGTCCTCCGAGTGGTAGGCGACGCGGCGGCGGCCGTGGCGCATCACCGCCTCCAGCCCGGCGTCGTCCTCGATCATCAGGTCCCCGGTGGAGGAGCCGGCGAAGACCTTGATGGCGCAGACGCCGTCCTCCGCCTCCAGCGCGCCGAGGTCGGGCGTGTTGGTCCGGGTGGCGCCGACATAGAGGCCCATGTCGCACCACGCCGTCTCCGCCACGCGGCCGCGCTTCCAGGCGAGGCGCGCCGCGTCGGTGATGGCGGGGGAGGTGTTGGGCATGTCGTAGACGGCGGTCAGCCCGCCCAGCACGGCGCCGCGGGTGCCGGTGGCGATGGTCTCCACCGCGTCGTTGCCCGGCTCGCGCAGGTGGACATGGGCGTCCACCAACCCGGGCAGCAGGTGCAGGCCCTTGCAGTCCCACACCGCCTGGGCCTCGGCGGTGCGCAGGTCGCCCATGGCGGCGATGCGGCCGTGGCGGATGCCGATGTCCAGGGCCTCGATGCCCCAGGGCAGCACGGCCTTGCCGCCGCGCAGGATCAGGTCGAACAAGCTCCGGCACCCCCGTCGTGAAGCGGCGCAGGCTTAGCGCATCGCGGGGCGGCGGTTCAGCCCCCTCCCCCCTCGCCCTCGCCCTCCCCCTGGCCGGGCAGCGCCATGCCCAGCAGCACGGCGCCCAGGCACTTGCCATGCGCGTCCAGCGCCAGCGAGCGGGTGACGCCGCCGCCCAACGCGCCCTCCAGCACGAAGTTCAGCGCCCCCAGCGCCGGCAGGGCGTAGCGCGTCACCCGCGCGCCGGGCGCCAGCACCGCGGCCAGGTGGGCGCGCACCCGCGCCTCGGTGACCTGGGCGGCCAGGAAGGGGAAATCCGCCGGGTCATGCGCGATGACCGAGACCTGGGAGGTGTCGCCCTTGTCGCCGGTGCGGGCGTGGGCGAGGTCGCGCAGCAGGGGCATCATGCCACCTCCAGGTGGACGCTGGGCGTCACCCAGGCGCGCGGCACCAGGGTGGAGGCCACCGCCAGCACCTCCCGCGCCGCCTTGAAGGCGCCGCCGCCGCCGGCCGGGCCGTTGGTGTAGAGCGTCTCCACCTCGTTGCCGACGCGCACCGCCTCGGCGAGGCTATCGGTGCGGGCGGCGACGCGCAGGCGGACCTCGTTGGGCTCGGCGGCGGGCGCGGCGCCGGGCAGCACGCTGTCCACGCCGATCAGCTCGAAGCGCGCCTCGGCCATCCGCACGCCGGTCAGGCGCAGGCGCTCGCGCACCACCTCCAGCGCCAGCCGGCCGCGCGCCAGGCAGCCGGGGCCGGCGTAGCTCATCTGCCCCTCGCCGATGAAGCCGTCGCGGTGGCCGATGGAGACCTTCAGCGTGTCCGGCCGCGGCCGCCCGCGCCCGCCGGAGACGCGCACGGCGTCCGGCCCCGCCGCGTCCAGCCGCACGGCGGTGAAGTCGGCCACCACGTCGGGCTGCAGGTAGGCGGCGGGGTCCAGCAGCTCGTAGAGCAGCTGCTCCTTGCAGGTGGCGGGGGTGACGCGGCCGCCGGAGCCGGGAACCTTGGTCAGCAGGGCGGTGCCGTCGGCCTGCACCTCGGCCAGCGGGAAGCCCAGCCGGGCCAGTTCCGCCACCGACTTGGCGCCGGGGTCGGCGAAGTAGCCGCCGGTCACCTGCCCGGCGCATTCCAGCAGGTGGCCGATGGCGGTGCCCTGGCCCAGCCGGTCCCAGTCCTCCGGCGCCCAGCCGAAATGGTGCATCAGCGGCGCCAGGAACAGCGCCGGGTCGCCGACGCGGCCGGTGAGCACGATGTCCGCCCCCTTCCCCAGCGCCGCGAGGATGCCCGCCACCCCGGCATAGGCATTGGCCGAGACGACCGAATCCCCCAGGGAGGCGACGTCGGCCGGGCGCTCCAGCAGCTGCAGGCCGGGATGGGCGCGCAGCTGCGGCAGCACGTCGTCGCCCTCCACCGCCGCCACGCGCAGCCCGGCGAAGCCCAGGCTGCGCGCCACCGCCGCGGCCGCGCGCGCCGCGCCGCGCGGGTTGGCCGCGCCCATGTTGGAGACGATGCGCGTGCCCTGGCGGCGGCAGGCCGGCAGCACCGCCTCCAGCCGCGCCTCCAGCAGCGGGTCGAAGCCGCGGGCGGGGTCGCGCAGGCGCTCGGCCTGGGCCAGGGCGATGGTGCGCTCGGCCAGGCATTCGAAGGCCAGCACGTCGAGGCGGCCGTGCTCCGCCAGCTCGGCCGCGGGCTCGATGCGGTCGCCGGCGTAGCCGGCGCCGGCGCCGATGCGGAAGGGGCGTGTCATGCGCGCGAGCATGGCGCGGATGGGCGCGGCGCGCCATGCTGCCGCCCATGGACGCGATGCCCCCCACCTGGCTGGAAGCGGCGCTGAACGGCGCCTGGACGCGGGCGCGCCAGCCGCGCATCCCCGTCACGGTGGCGGAGGTGGTGGAGGCCGGCGCCGCCTGCGCCGCCGAGGGCGCCGCCATCCTGCACTTCCACGCCTATGACGAGGACACCGGCCGCCAGCGCGACGACTGGCGCATCTACGCCCGCATCATCGAGGGGCTGCGCGCGCGCACCGACGCCGTGCTCTACCCCACCGTGCCGGGGCGGGCGACGGAAGGGGCGGACCGCTTCGCGCACATCCGCGAGCTGGCGGCGCGCGGCCTGCTGGAATGGACCGTGCTGGACCCCGGGAGCGTCAACATGGCCGCGCTGTCCAGCCCGGCGCGGGGCAGCGTCTACGCCAACCCGCCGGAGGAGCTGGGCGCCATGGCCGGCTTCTGCGCCGCCCGCCGCCTCCATCCCGGCTTCGCCATCTACGAGCCCGGCTTCACCCGCGCCGGGGCGGCGCTGGCGCGCGCGGCGGGGATGCCGCGGCCCATCTACCGCTTCATGTTCACCGACCGGCTGGGCTGGGGCTTCCCGCCGCGCCCGGCCTTCCTGGACGCCCACCTGGCGCTGCTGGCGGAATGCGACCCCGGCGCGCCCTGGATGGTGGCGGGGCTGGACGTGGACCTCTCGCCCCTGCTGGCGCAGGCGGCGGCGCGCGGCGGCGGCCTGCGGGCGGGGCTGGAGGACGCGCCGCTGGGCACGGAGCTGGACAACGCCGCGCTGGTGCGCGCCGCCGCCCGCCACGCGCGGCGGCTGGCCGCCCCGGCCGAGGTGCGGGCGGCGCTGCGCGGCCAGGAACGCCCAGAGGAACGCCCCCAGGGACGCCCGCCCGGGCCGGAGGGCGCCTGGCGCGCGGCGCCTTGAGGTGCCAGCTTCGCTGTCCTTGATGGGGGGGGAGGCGATGGAGGTCGGCGCGTCCTGGCTGCTGGCGGCGCTGGGCTTCGCGGTGGCGATGTCGGGCACGCCGGGGCCGAACAACGCCATGGTCGCCGCCTCGGGCGCCAATTTCGGGCTGCGGCGCAGCCTGCCGCACATGCTGGGCGTGACGCTGGGCTTCCCGGCCATGCTGCTGGCGGTGGCGCTGGGCGCCGGCGAGGCGCTGCGCGCCGCCCCTGGGCTGCACGCGGCGCTGCGCTGGGCGGGCGCGGCCTGGCTGCTGGTGATGGCCTGGCGCATCGCCACCGCCGCGCCGGAGGCGCCGGGGGCGGCGCCGCGGGGCGCGCCCATGTCCTTCCTGGCGGCGGCGGCCTTCCAGTGGGTGAACCCCAAGGCCTGGGTGATCGCCCTGGCCGCCTTCGCCGCCTACACCACGCCCGGCGCGGCGGTGGCGCAGGCGGCGGTGCTGGCGCTGCTGTTCGCGCTGGTGACGCTGCCGCTGCTGGCGGGCTGGGCGCTGCTGGGCGTGGCCTCGGCGCGGCTGCTGGGGCCTTCGGGGCTGCGCTGGTTCAACCGCGCCATGGCGCTGCTGCTGGTGCTGTCGCTGCTGCCGCTGCTGGGCTGAGGCGCCGCTATCCCAGGTAGCTGAACACGTCGCCCTCCGCCCGCGCGCCCTCCACGTGGCGGCGGTGCCACAGCGCCCAGAACAGCAGGTGCCAGGCGGCCGCGCCCTCGCGCTTGCCGGCGGCGGCCTTGAACAGCGCCTCCACCTTGCCGGGGCGGCACAGGGCGCGGACCGATTCCTGGCGCGCCACCAGCGGCCCCAGGCGCTCGGCATGGGCGGCGATCCAGGCGCCGACCGGCACGGTGAAGCCCTGCTTGGGGCGGAACGGGTCGCTGGCCGGCAGGGTGCGGCGCAGCCATTCGCGCAGCACCCACTTGCCGGCGCCGCGCCGCACCTTCAGCGCGTCGGGCAGGCGGAAGCAGGCGGCGGCCATGCCGGGGTCCAGGAAGGGGGTGCGGCCCTCGACGCCGTGCGCCATCAGGCAGCGGTCCAGCTTCAGCAGCAGGTCGTTGGGCAGCCAGTCCGCCACGTCCAGCGCCTGGGCGGCCTGCAGGCGGGTGCGGCCGCCCTGCGCCACCTCCGTCTCGGCCGCCGCGATGCCGTCGCGCCAGGAGCGCGGCTCCTCGCGCAGCACGTCCAGGCGGTCGAAGGCGCCGCGGGCGCGCATGGCGCGGCCCCACAGCCACCAGGGGCGCATGGCGGCGCGGTAGCGGCCGTAGCCGCCCAGCAGCTCGTCCCCGCCCTCGCCCGAGAGCACCACCTTCACCTCCTCGCGCGCGCGGCGGGCCAGGAACCAGGTGGGGATGATGGCGTAGTCCGCCGCCGGGTCGTCCATGCAGGAAACGATGGCGGGCAGGTGGTCCAGCACCATGCGCTCCGTCACCTCCACCTCCAGGTGGCGGGCGCCGGCGGCGCGGGCGACGCGGCGGGCGGCCTCGCGCTCGTCCGCCGCGGCCTTGACGTCGAAATGCGCGGTGAAGGCGGTGACGGGCGCCTCGTTCAGCCGCGCCATCATCGCCAGCACGGCGGCGCTGTCGGTGCCGCCGCTGAGGAACAGGCCGTAGGGCACGTCGGCCCGCTGGTGCAGGCCCACGCTTTCCTCCAGCGCGGCGTCCAGGCGGCGGATCGCCTCCTCCTCGCCCACCGGCTCGGGCCCGCCCGCGGGCAGGGCGGGGCGGCGGCGGCGCTCCGTCACCTTGCCGTCGGCGATGACCAGGCTCTCGCCCGGCAGCAGGCGGCGGATGCCTTGGAAGATGGTCTCGGCGCCGGTGGTGAACTGCATCTGCAGCAGCTCGTCCCGCGCCTCGGGGCGGATGCGCGGCGCCACCAGCCCGGCGGCCACCAGCGCCTGCGCCTCCGACGCGAAGGCGAGGCCGCCCTCCACCTCGCACAGGTAGAGCGGCTTGATGCCGAAGGGGTCGCGCGCCAGCACGGTGCGGCGCTGCGCGCGGTCCTGGATGGCGATGGCGTACATGCCGCGCAGGGCGTCCACGAAGGGCAGGCCGTCGCGGCGGTACAGGTGCAGCGGCGGCTCGCAGTCGCTGCCGGTGGCGCAGGCCAGGGCGTGCTCGGCCCGCAGCTCGCGGTAGTTGTACACCTCGCCGTTCGCCACCAGCGCGGCGCCGCCGGCGAACAGCGGCTGGTCCCCGGTGGCGAGGTCGATGATGGACAGGCGGGTGTGCGCCAGCGCGCCCGCGCCGGCGACGTGGTGCCCGGCGCCGTCGGGGCCGCGATGCGCCAGCGCGCGGGCCAGGCGCTCCAGCACCGCGGCGTCGGGGGTGGCGCCGGCGCGCAGCGCCAGCCCGGCCAGGCCGCACATCTCAGGGCATCTCCTTGCTCGCGGCGATGGCGTGCAGCACATCGCGCCAGCGCGCAAGCACCGGGGCGGGGGCGTGGGCGCGCAGGTATTCCGCCCGGCCGGCGGCGGCCAGGGCGGCGGCGCGCCCGGGGCTGGCCAGCACCTCGGCGAGGCGCGCGGCCAGGCCGGGGGCGGACTCCAGCGGGGCCAGCAGCCCGGTCTCGCCGTCCGACAGCAGCTCGCGCGGGCCCTGGGCGGCGGCGGCGACCACGGGGCGGGCGGCGCTCCAGGCCTCCAGCACCATGTTGCCCAGCGGCTCGTGGCGGGAGGAGGCGCAGAACACGTCGCAGGCGGCCAGCAGCGCGCCGGGGTCGTCGCGCCAGCCCAGCAGGTGGACGCGCCCGGCCACGCCGCATTCGCGCGCCAGCGCCTCCAGCGCCGCGCGCTCCGGCCCCTCGCCGGCGATGACCAGGGTGGCGGCCGGCAGGTCGCGCATCGCGCGCACCAGCAGGTCGAAGCCCTTGTTCCGGTGCAGCCGGCCCAGCGCCAGGATGCGCGGCGCCGCGCCGGGCAGCGCGGCGGGCGGGGCGCCCAGCAGGTCGTCGGCGAAGTTGGGCAGGTGGTGGACGCGCGCGGCCGGCCAGCCCTGCGCCCCGATCCAGCGCACCAGGTCGTGCGTGTTGGCCACCAGGTGGTCGCAGTGGCGGTAGTACTTCAGGTCGTAGTAGCCGCCCAGGCGGCCGACCAGCGACCACGGCCCGGCCGGCGCGTGGCGGGCGGCGCGGTTCATCCAGGCCAGGGCGATGGCGGGGCGGAAGCGGTGCAGCGCCGCGCGCAGCCGCGGGCGCGTCAGCAGGTCCAGCGGGCCGCCGAAGCGCAGCTGCAGCGGGTGCAGCGCGGCCAGCCGCGCGGCGCGCGCCGGGTCGGCGCGGATCACCGGCAGCACCTCGAACCCCGCGCCGGGCAGCGCGAGGGTCAGGCGCTCGAAGAAGGCCTCCGCCCCGCCGATGGCGGCGCCGGCCATGATGTTGGCGAGCCTCACGCCAGCGCCTCGAAGCCGGCGGCCACCGCGTCCCAGCCGGGGCCGGGGCCGCGGGCCAGGGCGGCGCGGTGCATGGCCGTCCAGGCGGCGTCGTCCTCCAGCAGGCGGCGGGCGGCGCGCACGAAGCCCTGGGCGTCGCGCGCCACCACGCCGGTGACGCCGTCCTGCACGCGCTCGGCCACCGCGCCGCGGTCCATCACCACGCAGGGCAGGCCCAGCGCCTGCGCCTCGGCCAGGGCCAGGCAGAAGGTTTCCCCCGCGTCGCCCGGATACAGCATCACCCGCGCCTCCAGCAGCGCGGCGCGCAGGGCCGGGCGCGGCAGCGGCGCGTGCAGCGCGATGCCGGCCGCCCGCGCCGCCGCCAGCGCCGGCAGGGCACGCGCGGCCAGCCGCGGGTCGTCGCCGTAGGTGGCGGCGCCGGAATAGGCCCGCAGCTCGCCCAGGCCGACCTGCGGCCACAGCGCCGCCAGCTCCGCCAGCCCGCGCAGCGGCGAGGAGGTGAAGGCGGCCACCGGCGGCGGCGGGGCGCGCTCCGGCGCCGGCGCGTCGAAGGGCGGGGCCACCGCCAGCGGCAGCCGGACGCGCCGCCCCGGCAGCCAGCGCGGCAGGGTGGCGGCGTGGGAGGGGCCCAGCGTCACCAGCGCCGGTCGGGCGCGCAGCAGCGGCCACAGGTGGCGCGGCTTGCGCAGGTAGCCGGCGGGGTTGTGCAGCCACAGCACCCGCCGCCCCGGCGGCAGCGCGGCGAACAGGCGCGGCACCCGCGCGGCGATGACCAGGTCGGCGCGCGGCGGCAGGGCGGTGCGCTCGCCCTCGAAGTGCAGCGCCAGCTCGTGGCCGCGCGCGGCGAAGGCCTGGGCCAGCAGGGCGAAGGCGGTCTCCACCCCGCCCAGCGGCCGCGCGCCGATGGCATCGGCGGTGATGCGCGGCCCCTCGTTGGCCAGGACCACCCTCAATCGCGGTGCCGTTCCGGCTCCAGCCGGGCCTTGAGGTGGGACAGCAGCGGGAACAGGCCGGCGCACAGGGCGATCAGCACGCCCCAGCCGCCTTCCTTCCAGCCCTTGCGGCCGATCAGGCACTTGAAGAAGCGGCTGACCAGCCGCCGCAGGTTGGAAGGCAGCGTGCCGATGTCGCCTGCCGCCAGCAGGTCCGCCGCCTTGGCGCTGCTGTAGCGGTCCAGCCGGCGCAGCATGTCCGACACGTCGCGGTCCAGCTCGTGGTGCAGGCCGTGCGCGGTCAGGCGCTCGCCCTCGGTGCCGGTCCAGTCCAGGCCGGGATGCACGCGCTGGGCGCGCCAGTGCTTGGCGCCCTTGCGGAACAGGATGGGCTTGAGCGTGGTGCCGAAGGAGCCGCCCCAGCCGTGCAGGATCAGCCGGCCGCCCACGTGGTTGTCCACCCGCACGCGGTGGAAGGCGTGCGGGCTGGTGGCGATGGTGCGGCGGATGTCCGCGGCCAGTTCCGGCGGCACGCGCTCGTCGGCGTCCACCTCCAGCACCCAGGGGCCGGCGCAGGCGGCGATGCCGGCGTTGCGGCGCGCGCCTTCCAGCGGCCACGCCCCTTCCAGCACCACCGCGCCCGCCGCGCGCGCCAGCGCGGCGGAGCCGTCGGAGGAGCGGTCCAGCACCACCACCACCTCGTCCGCCCAGCCCAGCGAGGCGAGGCAGGCGGGCAGCCGCGCTTCCTCGTCGCGGGCGACCACCAGGGCGGAGACGCGCATCACGCCACCTCGCGCGACAGCAGGGCGCGGGCGGCGCGCAGCACCTGGTCCACCCCCAGCCGCACCATCGGCGTGGCGCCGGGCGGGCCCTTGGCCAGCACCGCCTGGGCGCGGGGCCCGACAGGGGCGTATTCGCTGGCCGGGGTGGGGCCGAACAGGCCCAGCGTCGGCGTGCCGGCGGCGGCGGCCAGGTGCATCAGCCCGCTGTCATTGCCCAGGAACAGCGCGGCGCGCGACAGCGCGGCCGCGGCCTCGGGCAGCGACAGCCGGCCCACCAGGTCCACCGCCTCGGGCAGGGCGGCCAGCACCGGCAGGGCCATCTCGCGCTCCCCCGCGCCGGGGCCGCCCAGGATGGCGATGCGCGCCCCGGCCACGGCGCCGCCGCCTTCCGTCAGCGCCTGGGCGCTGGCGATGAAGCGCTCGGCCGGCCACATCTTGGTGCGCCAGTTGGCGGTGGGGCCCAGCAGCAGCCAGGGCCCGCCGGGCAGCAGGGCGGCGGCGCGGGCGGCGTCCGCCTCGTTCCACCACGCCACCGGGCGCGGGGCGGGCTCCACCCCCAGGGTGGCGGCCAGGTGCAGCAGGCGGTGGCCCGGGCGGCGGCCGCCGCGCATCACCGCCCGCCGCCGCGCCAGCAGCGTCCAGGCCAGGGCGGAGCCGCGCAGGTCCACCACCAGGTCCCACCGCGTGGCGGCCACCTGGCGCCACAGGTCCAGCCAATGGAGCGACCAGGGCCGCTTCTCCAGCGCGATCAGGCGCTCCAGGCCCGGCATGCGCAGGAACACCCCCTCCGCCACCCGGCCGCAGGCCACGGTGAAGCGGGCGCCGGGATGGGCGCGCGCCAGGTGGTCCAGCAGACCGGTGGACAGCACCGCGTCGCCGATGCGGGTGGAGGTGACGAAGAGGATGCGCACGACCCGCCCCCCTTACCACGGCGGGGCGCTTTGCCCACATCCCGCCCCATGCCGACCGCCACCCTCGATGACCGCGCCGTGCTGGAACTCTCGGGCGAGGACCGGGTGGGCTTCCTGCAGGGCCTCGTCTCCAACGACGTCACCGGGCCGGGCGCGGCCTGGGCGGCGCTGCTGACGCCGCAGGGCAAGTGGCTGGCCGACTTCTTCGTGGTGCCGCAGGGCGAGGCGCTGCGGCTGGACGTGGAGGCGGCGCAGGCGGAAATGCTGCAGGCGCGGCTGCTGCGCTTCCGCCTGCGCGCGCGGGTGGCGATGCGCCCGCTGCCCGGGGTGGCGGTGGAGGCCGGCTGGGGCGGCGCGCCCGCCCCCGCCGACGCCTGGGCCGACCCGCGCCTGCCCGCCGCCGGCTGGCGCCGCTTCACCGCCGCCCCCGCCGGCGGGGAGGGCGACTACGAGGCGCACCGCCTCGCGCTCGGCCTGCCCGGCGGCAGCCGGGACATGGCCGCCGAGCAGTCCGTGCTGCTGGAGGCCGGCTTCGACGAGCTGAACGGCGTGTCCTGGACCAAGGGCTGCTGGATGGGCCAGGAGCTGACGGCGCGCACGCGCTACCGCGGGCTGGTGAAGCGCCGGCTGGTGCCGGTGCGCATCGAGGGCGCGCCGCCGCCGCGCGGCACCCCGGTGCTGCTGGACGGCGCCGAGGTGGGGGAGATGCGCTCCTCCCATGCCGGGCGGGGCATGGCGCTGCTGCGGCTGGGCGCCATCGGCGCCGCGGCGCTGGCCTGCGGCGGGGCGGTGCTGCGGCCGGAGGCGCCGGGCTGGATGCGCCTGGCCGAAGCCGCGCTACAGCCCTAGCCGCGCCCAGGCCGCGCGCTCCTCCAGCGCCGCCACCGCGTCGGCGGCCGAGGGCAGCAGGGAGAAGGGGAAGCGGCGCCGCCGCGCCCCCAGCGGCACCAGCCGCGCCCGCGGGCCGAAGCGGCGCTCCGCCTCGCCCTTCAGGTCGCCCAGCCCGTCGCACAGGCCCAGCGCCAGCGCCTGCCGGCCGGTCCAGAAGCGGCCGGTGAACAGCTCCTCCTCCGGCGCGCGCAGGCGGGGGCCGCGGCGCTGGCGCACCCAGTCCTTGAACTCGGCGTGCAGGGTGTCCAGCAGCTCGGCCAGGCGGGCGCGGTCCTGCGCGGTTTCGGGCAGGAAGGGGTCGGCCAGCGCCTTCTCGTGGCCGGCGGTGCGCAGGCGGCGCTCGATGCCCCAGCGCGCCAGCGCCTCGGGCGCGCCGAAGCCGGAGGAGACGACGCCTATGGAGCCGAGGATGGAGGCCGGGTCGGCCACGATCTCGTCCGCCGCGCAGGCGATCCAGTAGCCGCCCGAGGCCGCGGCGTCCTCGCACACCGCCACCACCGGCACCTTGGCCTTTTCGGCGTGCCAGCGGATGCGCCGGGCCACCAGCGCCGACTGCACGGGCGAGCCGCCGGGCGAGTTGATTGCCAGGAACACCGCCGCCAGCCCCTTCAGCGCGAAGGCGCGGTGCAGCAGCGGCGCGGCGGCGGCGAGGTTCAGCCCGCCGCCCCAGGGGGTGGCGCGGGCCGAGATGGCGCCTTCCAGCCGCACCACGGCGACCGTGGGCGGGCGGGGGCGCAGAAAGGGAATCCACATGCGAAGGAAGATGCGCCCGGCGGAACATCCCGCAACCGCCCCCCCGGGGGCCGGCGTTCCACCAGGGCAATGCAAGGCCCCTCCATGATCACGCAGCTGAACCCGCCCCTGCCGATGGAAACCCCCAAGGGCCCGGCCCTGGCGCACTTCCTGATCGACTATGGACCCGAGACCCACCTGATGTGGGTGTGCTTCCTGGACGAGAACGGGCAATGCTGGACCGTGCCCAACCCGGAGGTGCGGATGCAGTCCAACTGGTCGCTCCAGCGGCGCTTCCGCAAGGCGCCGTCCAACGTGCAGCCCCTGCCGGCGGTCGAGCGCGCCTGAGGCGCGCGCGGGCATGACGGACGCCGCCGCCCTGCTGCTGTCCACCCGGCGCATCGCGCTGGTGGGCGCCTCCGCCAGGCCGGACCGCCCCTCCTTCGGCGTCATGCGCTTCCTGCTGGCGCGCGGCTATGACGTCACCCCGGTCAATCCCGGCCTGGCCGGGCAGGTGCTGCTGGGCCGCCCGGTGGTGGCCAGCCTGGCCGAGGCCGGGCCGCTGGACATGGTGGACGTGTTCCGCCGCAGCGCCGAGGCCGGCGCGGTGGTGGACGAGGCGGTGCGCCTGGGCGCGCGTTCGGTGTGGCTGCAGTTGGGCGTGCGCGACCCGGCGGCCGAGGCGCGGGCGCGGGAGGCCGGGCTGGCGGTGGTGGCGGATGACTGCCCGGCCATCGCGTGGCGCCGCCACGGCTTGCCCGACCGCGTGGACGCGCTGTAACCTTTTGCCAAGCTGCTTGAAACCAGACGGCGGCCGGACCACGTTCGGCGTCGTCCCGCGCCGGGCCGACCGCCGCGCGGAGGAGGGAAGGACCCCATGACCGAAGAAGAGCGCCGGATCATCACCGAATACCTCACGCGCGTGGCCGGCGTGCAGCAGGCCGCCGCGCCCAGCCCGTGGAATGCCGGGCGCATGCCCAGCGCCGGGGCGGCGCAGCCCGCGCCCAGCCTGCCGCCGGTGGACCCCGAGGCCGACCGCCTGATCGGCGAGATCTTCGCCCGCCACCCGGAGGCGCGCTACCGCCTGACGCAGACCGCCTTCGTGCAGGAGCACGCGCTGGTGCAGGCGCAGAACCGCATCCAGCAGCTGGAGTGGGAGCTGGAGAACCAGTCCCGGCAGGCGCAGGCGGCGCAGAACCGCGGCTTCTTCGGCTTCGGCGGCAGCCGGCCGGCGCCGATGCCGCCGCGCCCGCAGCCGATGCAGCCCCCCACGCCGATGATGGGCGGCCGCCAGGGCCCGGGCTTCCTGGGCACCGCGATGATGACGGCGGCCGGCGTGGCCGGCGGCATGGTGCTGGGCAACATGCTGATGGGCGCCTTCGGCGGCGGCGCCGCGCAGGCGGCCAGCGCCGCCGGCGGCGCCTTCGGCACGGAGGCGGTGCCCACCTCCTCCGCCTGGACCGACCCCGGGGCGGCGGCGCAGGACGCCGGCTGGGGCGGCAGCGACGCCACCGGCGCCGGCTACGACAACGGCCAGGCCGGCTATGATGGCGGCCAGGGCGGCTATGACGACGCCGCGGGCGGCGGCTACGACGACGCCGGCGGCGGCTTCGACGAGGACTACTGACGCCCCCGCGCCGCCGGCCCGCCCGGCGGCGCGCTTGCCTGCGGCGCGGCGCGGCGCGATAGCCCGCCCATGCGCCTGCCCGACCTCGACCTCGACCTCCTGCGCGGCTTCGTCACGGTGGCGGAGCGCGGCGGCTTCACCGCGGCCGGGCAGGCGCTGGGGCTGACGCAATCCGCCGTGTCCCTGAAGGTGAAGCGGCTGGAGGAGGTGCTGGGCAAGCCGGTGCTGCTGCGCCAGCCGCGCGGCGTGGCCCTGACGCGCGAGGGCGAGACGCTGCTGGCCTATGCCCGCCGCATGCTGGCGCTGAACGAGGAGGCGGTGCGCCGCTTCGTCGCGCCCCCGGTGGAAGGGCGGCTGCGCCTGGGCGTGGCCGACCACTTCGTGCCCCGCCACCTGACCCCCGCCCTGGCGCGCTTCGCCCGCACCTGGCCCGAGCTGCGGGTGGAGGTGGAGGTCGGCCGCTCGCACGAATTGCGCGCCCGGCTGGCGCGGGAGGAGCTGGACCTGGTGCTGGGCAAGCGCCGCGACGGCGAGACGGAAGGCCGCGTGCTGTGGACGGAAGCCGTGGTCTGGGTGGCCGCGCCCGGCTGGGCGCCGCCGGAGGGGCGGCCGCTGCCGCTGGCCATGCTGCCGCAGGGCTGCATGTTCCGCGACCGCGCCCTGGCCGCGCTGGCCCGCGCCGGGGTGGGCTTCGAGGTGGTCTACACCTCGCCCTCGCTGCTCGGGGTGGCGGCGGCGGCGCAGGCCGGCTTCGCGCTGACGGTGATGGGCCGCGCCGGGCTGCCGGAGGGGCTGGTGGAATGCCCCGGCCTGCCCGCGCTGGGCACGGCGGAGATGTGCCTGTTCGGCGACGCCGAGGGGCGCTCCCCCCTGGTGGCGCCGCTGATCGAGGAGCTGCGCAACGCCTGAGGCCGCCCGCGCATTCGGGCGGGCATGGACCTGACGCAGATCATCGGCTTCGTCGCCAGCGCGTGCTCCGTGCTGTCCTTCGTGCCGCAGGCCTGGAAGGTGATCCGCACGCGCGACGCCTCGGGCATCTCCACCCGCATGTACATCCTCACCGTGGTGGGGTTCAGCCTGTGGCTGACCTACGGCGTGCTGCTGGGCGCCTGGCCGCTGATCCTGGCCAACGGCATCTGCCTGGCGCTGTCGGCCTTCATCCTGGCGATGAAGGTGATGGGCCGTCGCGTGCGCGAGGAAGTGGCCCAGACCCTGGGGGTGTGAGCCCTCACGCCGCGGCGGCGGCGCGGGCGCCGGCCAGGGTGCGCGCCCAGGCGGCGCCGCCGGCCGCGCGGTCCAGGCGCAGCCCGGCCTCGCCGGCCTCGGCGTGCGCCACGGCGAAGGGGATGTCCACGCCCGCGCCGTCCAGCAGCATCCGGCCCTCCTGGCCCTCCGCCAGCCCGGGGGCGCGCACCCGCGCGCCGGAGGGCGAGGCGTCCAGCAGCTCGCCCCGCGTCTCGCCGGCCGGCAGCAGCAGGCGGCAGGGCAGGCGCAGCGCCGCCCGCGGCTCCGCGCGGCGCTCGGCCTCGGCCATGGAGGTGCGGATCATCCGCACCAGCGTGCCCTGCATGGCGGCCACGTCCTCGAAGGCGGCCTGGGCGGCGGCGCGCACCCCGCCGGCTTCCGCGCCGCCGCGCCCGGCCTCGGCGCTCACCGCGGCCATGCCGGCGGTCACCTCGTCCACCGCGAGGCTGCTCTCGCCGACGTTGCGGGCGATCTCCTGGGTGGCGGCGGCCTGCTGCTCCATCGCCGCGGCGATGGCGGTGGTGACCTCGTTGATCTCGGCGATGGTGCGGCCGATGCCGTCCACCGCGGAGACGGCGGCGCGGGTCTCGCCCTCGATGCCGGCGATCTGGCGGCCGATCTCCTCCGTGCCGCGGGCGGTCTGGGTGGCCAGCTCCTTCACCTCGCTGGCGACCACGGCGAAGCCCTTGCCGGCCTCGCCGGCGCGGGCGGCCTCGATGGTGGCGTTCAGCGCCAGCAGGTTGGTGCGCGCGGCGATCTCGCGGATCAGGGTCACCACCTCGCCGATGCGCGAGACGGTGCCGGCCAGGGCGCGGATGGTGCCCTGGGTGGCGTCGCTGCCCTCCACCGCGGCGCGGGCCACCTGACCGGCGCGGGCGGTCTGGCTGGTGATCTCGCGGATGGAGGCGGCCAGCTCCTCCGTCGCGGCGGCGACGGCCTGGACGTTGCCGCGCGCCTGGTCGGCGGCGGCGTCAGCCTGGGCGGCGCGGGCGCGCAAGGCGCCGGAGGACTCGGCCATGGCGGCGGCGCGGCTGCTCATCGCGCCGGTGCGCTCGCTCACCGCGGCCACGGCGCGGCGCGCTTCCGCTTCCACCCGGCCGGCCATCTCGGCGATGGCGGCGCGGCGGTCCTCGGCGGCGCGGCGCTCGTTCTCCCGCCGCTCCTGCAGGGCGTAGCCCAGGCGGGCGCGCAGGGCGCGGGTGCGGCTGGACAGGGCGTGGAACTCGGCCGCGGCGGGGCTGGGCATCGGCGCCTGGAAATCCCCCGCGGCGATGAGGTCGAACTGCGCCAGCAGCGCGGCCAGGGCGCGGCGCTGGGCGCGCAGCGCCGCCCAGCCGGCCGCCAGCATCCCGCCCAGGCCCAGCGCGGCGCCGCCGGCCGCGGCGGGCCCCGGCAGGGCCAGCGCCGCCGCCCCGCCCAGCACGGCCG
>NZ_JBJJBR010000026.1:0-44339 GCF_045449635.1 Sabulicella flocculans
CGCCTCATTTGCAGGCTCAAGAACTGGCGACGCATCGCCACGCGCTACGACCGCCTCGCCCGAAACTTCCTCGCCGCACTCGCCCTCGTCACTGCCGTCACCGAATGGAGCAAATGAGTCCCCAACCTAACCGATTGATCGGGTTGGATGTTTTGAAGTTCCGCAAGACAGTTCCGCAAAGCGGGTTTGCGGAACTTGCGGAACTTGGCGAACCCGTTGATTTGCTTAGGTAAATCAAGTTCCGCAGGGAAGTTCCGCAGCGCTGCGGAACTTGCGGAACTGCCAAGTTCCGCACCAAGTTCCGCACGGTGCGGGAGCGTTCCGATCGGGCCGATCATGCCTCGACCTCCGGGTCGTTCAGCACCCAGACCTCGGGGTTCTCGACCGGCAGAACGGCGCTGTTGGTGTCGGACTGGAAGTGGCTGGGCAGCAGCCGGACCAGCGTGGGCGTGATTTCGCCGGTCTCGGGATCCACTGTCTCTTCGCCCGTCGCGAAGAGCATGTCCTGCACCAGCAGATAGCCCTTGGAGGATTTGCTGGCAGGAATGCCGTGCTCCGGGGCGGCGCGCAGGAACTTGATGTAGCCTTTGTTGGCGAGGACGTTGATGCGGCGCGCGATGGTGTCGTTGCCACCGAGACCGTGGGTGTTCTCGAACTGCGCCGCGAAGGCGCCGCCCGTGAACACGCGCCCTTCGCGGGCCTCCTGCGCGATGATCTGCAGGATGACGTCGTGGCGACGGCTGCGCTCGGCATCGAGTCGGGCGCCGAGGTCACGCCGCACGATGCGCTCGCCCTTGCGGTCGAGCTCGACCCAGGCCCCGCCGCGCTTGTCGATGAGGAGCGGATTGAGGCCGGGCCCGTTGCGCAGCTCGACATGCAGCTCGCGCGGCGTCTCCTCCTCATCAGGGCGGAAGAGGATCATGCCGGAGGTGTAGAAGCCGCGCAGCGCGGAGGCGCCGGAGAGCGACAGGAAGGGATCGTCCTTCACATGCTGCTTGCTGAGCTTTTTCGTGTGGTGCGCCAGGATGATGCCCGCCTCGGGGGCGACCTGGTCGCGCAGCGCCTCGACGCGGCTCTGCAGGAAGAACAGCATCGCCGCGTTGTCGTTCTCGCCCTCGCCGCCCGGGCCGCCATCGAAGAGGTTGCGGATCGGGTCGATGCAGATCACGTCCGGCGGCGCGTCGGGAAAGGCCTGGCGGATGGCGGCAGCCACCAGCGGCACGCCGTGCTCGTCGAGCAGCATGCGCAGCTTGGGGGTGACGACGAGGGTGTCCCGCGCGCGGGCAACGACGGCGCGGTCGAGGCGCAGCTGCTGCAGGCGCTCGCGGAGATAGTGGTACTGGATCTCGGCCTGGAGATAGAACACGCGCAGCGGGCGCGGCGCGGTGAAGCGCAGGAACGGCGCGCCGGCGGCGGCGTGCACGAGCAGGCTGATCAGGAAGTCGGATTTACCGACCTTCGGCGCGCCACCAAGCACCAGCATCCCACCCGGGGTAAGCAGGCGAGGGCCGATCAGATCGTCGGGCATCGGCGAGGTGTCGTCGAGCAGCGCGCCGAGCGTGTGGGTCGGAACAGCGGACGGGGGCGCGGCATCGCTGCGCAGCAGCGGCGGGCCGTTGCGGTCCACATGCAGCGCCCAGATGGCGTCCGCCTCGGCCTTGAGGCGATCGAGCGGCCAGGGCGGACGCAGGCAGGCGGCGTTGTAGCCGCAGATGGCCTCCCAGCCCTGGTCGGGCGTGAGGCGGCCTTCATGCACCTGGCGGACGAAGTGGCCGATCGCGGCGCTCGCCCCCTGGAAGCGCGTCCAACCGTCCTGGGCGCCCTCCCGCACTGGCGTGGTCAGGACGGCGTCGAGACCGGGACGGTTGGCGCCATGGGCGGCCGGCGCCTCCAGGCCCGGCATGGTGGGCATGGCGGCAACGGCCGCGGCGAAGTCGGGCAGCTCGACCTCGACCCTGGGCCGGTGCTCCCGGATGATGACCCGCCGCTGCACGCCATGCTTCTGGTGAACGGTGCCAGGCACGCGGATCGGCTGGTGAGCGGATCGGAAGTGCAGGTCGCCACCGACCTTCTCCGCGATCTTGCCACGCAGCGCGCAGAGCCGCGCCAGGTCGTCGCCCTCGGCCGGCTCGGTGAGCCGCCACCAGGCGTGCAGCTTGGCGGCGCCCTCGGCAGTGCGGCCGCCGCTCTCGACCAGCATGGTCGGCCCCCCGAGGTGGTGGACTAGGTGCGCCAGCTTGGCGGTGATGTCGCCGGCATCGAGATCGACCACCACGGTCTGCATCTGCAGCACATGCTCGGCGCGGGCCTGGCCCTGCTCGGCGACGGTGCCGGGGATGACATAGACGGCGCTGCCTTCGCGCGCGGCCCAGGTGGCATACGCGCTGAGAGATGCGGCGGCGTGCCGATCGGCCGGCACCCAGATGTTGTGCGGCTTGGTGTCGAGCCCCTGGCCTTGGTCGACGAAGCCGCGGACCGGGATCAGCCCGTCGCAATAGCCGAACACCACGTCGAGGAAGGCGGCGATCTGCTCGATGTCCGGCGCGATGGGGCCATCGGCTTCAGGCGTCGACTGCTGAGCGCCGGGAAGTTGATCGAGGGCGATCTGCCCAGCGCCGGGAAGCTCGCTCGCGCTATCCTCCGGCAGTGGCTCGGCATCGTTGAAGTCGCCCCAAGCCGTCATGCAGGCTGCGTCCAACAGCGCTTGGCCCAGGGGCAGGAGCGGCACTCGAAGTGATCGGCCTGGGCGGCAACACGGGGCAGCAACTCGCCAGCATCGGTCGCGGCCAGGATGCGCACCGCCCGGTCTGACATGCGCTGTGCCAGTTCCGCGTTGAACGGCACCAGCTCGTGGTGCAGCTCCGCCGTATCCTTGTTGATGGCGGTGAATAGCGCCGGGTTGTCCGCCACGCCGGGGACGTTGGCGTCCATGTAGGCTTGGTAGACCGCGATCTGCGCCGCGTAGATCGGCTTGCTGGCTGCCACCCCCTTGCTGGACGTCTCGCGCCAAGCCTTGGCGTTCATGGTCTTGCATTCCCACAGCGCGGGGAACGCCATGCCGGGGATGGTCGGGCCTCCGGCGAAGACGCCATCGACATGGCCGCGGATGCGACCACCCGCGACCGAGAAGCCGAACTGCTCGCCGTCCGGTCGATTGCCCTTGCGCGTGTAGAGATCGAAGCCGGCGGCGCGCAGCCAGGCGACGGCGACATCTTCCAGGGCGTGCCCGATGCCAAAGATGCGTAGGAGGCGCCGGTCGAAGTCGGCGCCCTCGTCCTTCGGGGCCTTCACGAACTCGAACTGCAGTGCCCGCTCGCAGGCATGGCCGAGGCGGGAGCCGCCCAGGTAGCTGCGCGGCGGCGCTGCCTGATTGGAGGCGACCAGCGCCGCGTCGATGGCGGCATTCACATGCGCGGAGGTCTGGCTGCGGCTGTTGAAGTCGAGCATCAGAAGGGCACCTCCGCCGCCATGTCCTGACGCGCGATCGCCTGCATTGCCTCCTGGAAGCCGCCGACGGCGACCTCGATCAGGGTGAGCACCTGCGCCTCGCTCAGCTCCTGGAAGCGGGTGCCCCAGCCGATCTCGGCCATGGTCTCCGCGACGCGGCGCATGGCCGCGCGCATCGCGGCCTTTTCCTGCTCGGTGAGGTCAACCATGGCGGACGATCTCCCCGCCAAGCGCGACCAGAAGCCCTGGCAGGCGATGCAGCAGAAGGAGACCGAGGGCCGCGGCTTCTTCCGCGGTGCCGGGTCGAACCAGCCAAAGCCACGCGCCGGGCGGGAGCAGACGGCGCAGGGCGGTTCCGGAGAGCGGGCCACTGATCATGCCGCCTGCCCCAGCGCCGCGGGCTGGGCGCTGCGCACGAGATGCTGGATGGCCTGGCGGTTGAACTTGAAGGTCAGCAGCGCCGAGGCCTGGTACCGGGTCATGCCGAGATCGGCCCGTGCCGCCGGGGGCAGATGGATCAGCTGGCGTTCGGTCGGCGGCTCGCGCAGCCAGCGCCGGCTCTTGTGGGCGCTCTCGTCCGTCTCGTAGGTGTTCAGCCAGTCATCCGCCGCGGCCAGCGCCACCAGCCGCTCCCCGATGGACAGCAGGCGCGGCCGCTCCTCCTTGGCGCCGCCGACGGCGTGCCAGGCCCCGTTCAGGAAGAAGATGCCTGCCCAGCCGTTGAAGCCGTTGGCCAGCAGCGCGGCGTCATCGCCGAACAGATCGCACCACTGGAAGGCCGAGCGCCGGAGGAGGTCTATCTCCGTCATGATGAAGTCGGTGAGCGGCGTCGTCTCTCGCCCGCGGGGCTCGAAGGCGTGGCCGCAGATCGGGCACTCCATCACCGCGATGGGCACCTCTGCCTCGCAGGAGGGGCAGGTCTTGGTGGGCGGCTCGCCCTCCCCGGGCTGGCTGTCGAGATCGACGTCCTGCTCAAGGCAGCCGTGGATCTGCGAGGAGGTGCCGAAGTCAAGCACGATGCAGTCGCGCTTGACGAAGCCGGGATGCTCGGTGGGATCCACGGTGCGCAGCCCGCGGCCGACCATCTGGATCATCGTGCACTTGAAGGAGCTCGGCCGCAGCAGCACGACGCAGGAGGTGGGCGGGTGGTCCCAGCCCTCCGTCAGCACCGCGACATTCACGACGATGCGCGCCTCACCCCGGGCATAGGCGGCCAGGACCGAGCGCCGCTCCCCCTCCGGCATGTCGCCGGTCACCATGACGGTGGGGACGCCGGCCGCGTTGAAGGCGGCGGCGACGTGCTCGGCATGGGCGATGGTGGAGCAGAAGGCCACCGTCTGGCGGCCGCCGGCCTTCTCCTGCCAGTGCTTCACCACGGCGTCGGTGACCGGCACCGTGTCCATGACGCGGGCGACCTCGCCCATGTCGAAATCGTCGCCGCTGCGCCGCACCGCGCGCAGCTCATCCTGGACGCCGACATCGATGATGAAGGTGCGGGGCGGCACCAGGTGGCCGGAGGCGATCAGCTCGCCGAGCCGGATTTGGTCGGCGACGTTCGAGAAGACCCGGCGCAGCCCGATCTTGTCGCCGCGGTTCGGCGTTGCGGTGACGCCGTAGATCCGGCAGTCGGGGTTGCGGTCGAGGGCGCGATCGATGATGCGGCGATAGCTGTCCGCGACGGCGTGATGCGCCTCGTCGATCACGAGCAGGTCCAGCGCCGGCATCGCCTCGAGGTTCGCTTGGCGGGTCAGCGTCGGCACCATGGCGAAGGTGACCTGGCCGCCCCAGGACTTTTGGCCGGCATCCACCACCGAGGTAGTGACGTCAGGATTCACGCGGCGGAGTTTCGCCAGGTTCTGCGCCGTGAGCTCATCCCGATGCGCGAGGACCGCAGCCTTCGCGCCACTGCCGCCAACGTGCTCGCCCACCGCCGCCGACAGCATGATCGTCTTGCCGGCGCCGGTCGGGGCGACGCCGAGGGTGTTGCCGTGCTCGCCGAGCGCACGGAGGCTGCGCTCGACGAAGAGCTTCTGGCGGGGGCGGAGCATCATGCTGGTGCGGCACTCCCTCAGCGCGCCCAGGCGGGACGCGGGTCGGCGCCGGCGGCGGCGGGCTGGGCGGCAGGGAAGGCGCCCTGGTGGATGGCCGGAGCGGCGGGCGGCGCATAGGTCTGGGCGGGCGGTGCATAACCCGCCGGCGCCGACTGTCGCCCCATTAGCTGGGCGTAGTCCCGATGGTCCGGCGTCACCGCCATGCGGATCTCGTTCTTGGTCTCGCCGCCGGCGTCGGTGCCGTGCTCGATCTTCGCTACGAACTCGAGGCCATCGAGGTCGGCGAAGCCGCCGATGCGGCGCGCTGCCTGCGCCTGGGGCGAGACATCCTTGTCGGAGATGCCGCGCGCGGAGTTCAGCATCCCGCGCAGGAAGCTGCGGCCCATCCCCGCCCACTCCGGCCCCTTCGGGCTGTGGAGGCCTATCAGCGTGAAGATCTTCCGCTTGGCGTAGGGTCCCTCCAGCACGGTGAACTCGCCGTTGAGATAGACGGCGCCGGTGCTGCCGCGCGTGGCGTAGCCACCGGTCCAGCCCTGGCTCGGATCGTCGAAGCCGCCGGGGCGGATGGTGAGGCGGACCTTCGCCAGCGTCCCCTTGGGGATCAGGTTCGGGTTGGACTGGGCGTCGTTGTAGTCGTTCCAGGCAGCCATGGTGCTTCTGCTCCGATCAGGTGTTGGGGTTGGCGGCGGGCGGCGCGATCGACGGCGCTCCGTGCGCGTCGATCGGCGGCGATGGGCTGCGGATTTTCTGGAAGAGCTGCCCGAGATGCGGCGGCTCCAGCATGTCGAGCCGGCCGCTGCGATCCTTCGCGGGATAGCCCCAGGGATTCAGCGTCTGGCAGACCAGGCCGCGGAAGGACGCGACCGCAGGCTGGCCGGGAGCGGCGTCCGGCTTGATCTCGGCCAGCGTCATGACCTGATCGACGATGCCGGGCAGCTCGAGGCCGGTCTTGCTGCCGTCGATCTGCGGCACGAAGACGCGGCGATTGAAGTCGTCGAGCTTCTCGTCAAGGATTCCGACGAAGATCACGTTGCGCCCGCGTGCATGCTGCAGGTGCGTGAGCCAGGCGATCATCTCGCGGCCATGCAGCCCGTAGGCGCCGCGGATGTCGGGCTTGCCGGTCTTTTCGGAATGCGCCTCGGGCTGACCGCGGCACCACTGGAAGCAGAGCCGACCGGCGACCGTGATGCTGTCCACGAAGATCGTGGCGAAGCCGTCCATGCGCGCCGGATCGCCATAGGCCTGCAGGACGCGCGCATACTGCGCGGCGGAATAGGGCTGGTCGTCGCGCAGCGCGGGGTTGGGACCGGCCAGGAACAGCGCGAGGTCGCGGCATTCCTCCCAGGTGCGCGGCCGGATGGATGCGCCACGCCAGTGCTGCACGGCGAGATCGCCTGCCTCCAGGTCGATGAACAGCGTGCTGCCCTCATCGAGCGTCAGCAGGAGGTAGGTCTTGCCGATGCCGCTCTTGCCGAAGATCACGGCCTTGATGCCGCGCGCCTCAGCCTGCCGCTCGTCGGCGGTGATGATGCGCAGCGCCATCAGCGGCCTCCCCGCAGCGGGATGACGCCGGCCCCATGCGGGCTGTCGCGCAGCGCCGTCTCGGACAGGATGGCGAGGCGATAGGTGGCGCGACCCGCGCGCACGGTGCGGGCCGGCTCGAAGGCCTGGCGGATGCGATCGGGCCAGGCGCTATAGGCCCGCTCGGAGACCTTGAAGCTGACCTCGACGTACTGGCCGGGATCCTCACCGCCAGCGCGGATCTGCTCGAACAGCGCGGCAAGCCGCGCCTGATCCCAATCCACCTTCTTCGGCAGATCGACCGCGATCTCCACGGCGCCGTCCTGGAAGCGGACCGTGCCGGTGTCCTTGCCGGCAGCGGCACGGGCGCCGATGGCGCGCTGCTCGTAGCGGAGCGCGATCGCGGCCTCGATCCAGTCCTGCATGCGCTTGGCGGCCTCGACCGCCTCGCGCGCATCGGTCTGCAGCAGCGCCAGATGCTCGGCGGGGAGCGCGATGACGTCGCTCACCGGCATGTGGCGCAGCGCGTCGAGGGTGGGGCGGTTGGTGCGGAGCGCGTCCATCACGCGGCCTCCGCGAGCAGCATCGGCAGGATGGCGGAGGCGGCGCGGCGAGGGCGACGGCGGGCGATGATGAGGTACTCGAAGTCCTCCTCGCCGCGGCGGCGCTGCACCAGATGCGCGAGGCCCTGCTCGCAGAGCATCCAGGCGCGGCCGGCGAGGCGGGCCAGGGCCACACGCTCAGCCGGATCCAGCAGGCCGAGCTGCGGGCAGATGCTGCGGGCCAGAGTGCCGCGGAAGTAGGTGATGGCGTCGCCGGGGGCGGCGGCGCCGAGCCAGCGGCAGAGAGCCGCCTCGGTGAGAGGCACCGCGGGCGCGGTGCCGGTGGGGATGGTTGGCTGCATGTCCATCATTACCCAGCTCCCGTCTGATCCGTATCAGGCGGCGGAGGTGACGCCGGCGGCGAGTAGCCGCAGCCGCATCTCGGTGATGCGGCGGTAAATGCGCGCCCGCGGGATCGTGCCGCCCTTGCCCAACTCGTGGGGCGTCTGCCGGGACAGCGCGCCGCACAGTGGCAGATCGCCGGCGTCCATGGCGGCGCCGGCCCGCTCCAGATCCAGGCGGCGCTCCAGCGCGGCGACGGCGTCGGTGGGCTGGCCGCACCAGGCGCTGTAGCCCTCGCCCTCGGAAATGCCGGCGCCCACCGTCACGCCCTCCTGGCCCGGCAACGGGTCGTCGAGGCCGCTGGGGTGGCGGGCTGCGCGGTCGCGCTTGGCCTTTCGCGCGAGGCGCGTCGCGGCGTGCCGGATGCAGACGCGGGCGAAGGCGCCGAACTCACCGCGCGCCGCATCGTAGGACGGCAGGCGGGTCAGCAGGTCGACAAGGAGGTCCTGGCGCAGGTCGTCGCGCTCATCGGGCGGCAGGCCAAGGCTGCGGCACATCGCGCCCGCGGCGGCATCGACCAGGCGGTAGGCGGGGGTGAGGTCAGGGAAGCAAGGGCGCTGGGCCATCGGCGGTCGCTCCATCGAGGTGATGGAGAGACCCTGACGGCTGGACCGTCCGGCAGGGTGGGTGTGGTGTGGGTGCGGTGTGGGCGGGGAGTGGGCCGCCGGTCAGGGCGAGATCGCAATCTCGGACGCGGTGAGGACAAGGCGGTAGCTTGCCGGAGGTCGGTTCGCGATCAGGTCGCGCACCGCTGCGGCCGTCTCCGCAGGTTGGCTCTGCGCCATGCGGTCCTTCAACACGCGCACGACGTCCCGGACAGGCCGAGATTCCGGTTGGAGGGCGTTGCCGTAAACCGCGGCCTCAAGGTCGCGCAGCGGCACGAAACCGGCGTGTTGGCCAGCCGCCCTCGCCAGTGCCAGAAGGAGCGCGAAGGGCTGGTCGGTCAGGTTCAGCCGCCTGCCATCCAGCATGGCGGTTTTCGCCTGTACCTGGATGACCAGGCGGGCCTCGACCGCGACGGAGGGGATCAGGCGATCGGCATCGAGCTTGAGGACGGCGGCCTCCAGCGCCACTGCTGTCCTCACCACGTGGCACCCTGCATCCCTCAGCCGGCGGCTGGCCGCGGGTGCCGTCGCGTCAGGCACGAGAACCGTGGCGGAAGCCAGCGTCGCGAAGCGCCCGAGGAGCGCGATGGCGTCGGGAGACGCGAGAATCGTGTCGTCGAGCACGAGCATGACGGCCCGCCCGCCCGCCGTGGCGCCGAGGTTCCACGTCCCGCGCGCGATCTCCTCCGTCCCGCCCGTCAGACCCGAAGCCCTCGCGAGCTCCTCGACAAGAACGCGGATCGCAATGGCAAAACTGCGCACCTCGTGGGGCAGCAGTCGCCGCGTCCGGTCGGGGAAGTTCGGGCACTCGGCGACCAGCGCGCCGTCCACCTCCAGCACCTCGCGCTCGCCGCAGGCGCCGTCGCACCGATCGCACACCGGCCAGGACGTGGCCGGCGCGCGCTCCACCAGAAGTCCGCTCGCGAGCAAATAGGCGATGGCGCGCTCGTGCTGGGGCAGGATGTCCCCGCCCCATATCACCGGCGCGGGACCAGCCTCACTCCGCTGCAGCAGGCAATGCGGCAGGTTGGCGGACACGGCAGAACCCGTTGCGGCGCAGCAGTTCCATCACCCGGTCTTCAAAGCGATGGCGCTTGAAAATAGCGTGCGAGGGAGGCTTGACCTTCACCGTGACCTTGGCGGCGCGCCTGCCGCCTGTGTCGAAATGCACCCGCAGGGTCATGTGACCGAGGCGATACCGGCCGGGCGCGAAAGCGGGGCGCTCGCCGCTGAACTCGGCGACCCTTGCCAGCGCATTTCCCCGGAAGCAGCGAATCACGAAGCACGCTTCCACCGGGGGCGGCTCGCCATCGCGTTCCGCCGCACCAAGGCGGTCGAGTTGCACCTCGACGATCTCGACCCGGCGGATGCCCGGATCGTGGGCGTGGTTCACTTCGAAGTGGATGCCTGCGCGCTCCACCGCCTCGAGTGAATAGAGGTCCTGGCAGTCCTCACCGGCGAAGAAGCCCGGGCGGTCGAGAAGGTGCGCCGCGAACATTTCTGCCAGTTCCGCGCGCCGCGCTTTCACCACGCCGGCGACGCCGAGACGCCCGGTGCCGGGATGATAGGAAAGCACCGCCTGATCGACGCTGCGGTAGCTGATCACGCGCTCCTGCCCGCCGTCGATGACCGGGACTACGCTGACCGGCGCGCCGTGGGTGACCACGAGGATGTGCAGGGGCCCGTCGTCATACCAGCCGATCCGGCAATAGGCGCCGCGGTGGTCGCGCTCGAACATGGCCTGTGCGGCCTCTTCGAAGGCGCGGCGGGTTTCGTCGGTCAGGTCGGGCGCCACGCCCTCGTCCTCGCCGACGTATTCCGCGAGGGACGACCGCGCCTCGCGCGCCATCATGTCCGACACGGCATCGAAGACGGTCGGCTGCTGTAGGAAGGCGAGGATCGCGAACTGCTTGGGGTCGAGCGGGATGGGCCGTCCGTCCGCGTCGAGCAGAGGATCGATCCGGAGCCCTCGCGCTTCGGCGCGGGCCTGGATCTGGTTCATGCCTTGCTCGGTGCCAAGCTCGGCAATTCGGTGGGGGTCAGCCACGACGCCCTGCGGCATGGCGTCTTCCGGCCCGGCGAACAAAGCGGCAAGGGTGTCGCGGGCTTCAGCGGCAGGACGGTCGAACACGGCGAGGTCGAAGCCGCGAAGCCCTTCCGGCTGGCGGGCGAAGAGCTCGCGGAGGAGTGCAAGGGGGACGGTGCGGAGGAACTTGGGATTGACGAACTTCTTGAGGTCGCTGGCCATCTAAACTCCATGTAATGTTCGCCGGACGTTCTAGCCAAGCTCACGCGGCCGTGTCGAATCAAAAATGCCCTGCCAAATGATACGGATGGCGGCGCCGATGGGTAATGGCTGGTTGTGCCAGCGCCGCCCCGCCTCCCCACAAACCAGCACATCCCGCCGCACCTGCGTGAGGTCTGCTCCATCCTGGCGCGCGGCCTGGTGCGGCTGCGCAGCCGCGCTGCCGAAGACGATGCGCGGGATGCCGAGATAGCTCGGGGGGCGGGAGACCTTCGCCTACACTCCACCGCCCACCAGCGCCTGCATGCGAACCCCAACAGGAAGGGACTCGCATGACCAGACGATCCACGACCGCGCCCGCGCCGGCGCCCACCATCCCGAAGATCCCGCCGACGCAGGTGCTGCCGCGCCTCGCCGCGCTGCAGACCGCGCCCACCGCGGACCTGAAACAGCAGTGGCGAGAGCTCTTCGGCAAGGAGCCGCCGCCCTGGAACCGAGCCTACATCCAGAGCCGGCTGGCGTATCGAATCCAGGAGCTCGCCTATGGCGGGCTGAAGCCCGAGACGGTCGATCGGCTGGTAGCGCTAGGCGAGCAACTGGACGGCGGCAACGTGGTGCTGCGCCGTATCCGCGCCGACAGCCGCCCGCTGGCCGGCACCCGCCTCATTCGGGAATGGCAGGGCGTGCAGCACGTGGTCACTGTCCGTGCCGATGACTTCGAATACGAGGGCCGGCCGTATCGGTCTCTGTCCGCCATCGCGCGGCACATCACTGGGACGCGCTGGAACGGCTGGACCTTCTTCGGCCTGCGCCAGCCAGGCGGTGGCGCATGAAGACGCGAGCCACCACCACGGCGATGCCCGCCAGCACGAAGAAGCTGCGCTGCGCGGTCTACACGCGGAAGAGCACCGACGAGGGCTTGGACAAGGAGTTCAACACCCTCGACGCGCAGCGCGACGCCTGCGAGGCCTACGTGGCCAGCCAGCGCGCCGAGGGCTGGGTGCTGGTCCGCGACCGCTACGACGACGGCGGGTTCTCCGGCGGCACGCTGGAGCGTCCTGCGTTGAAGCGGCTGCTCGCTGACATCGAAGCCGGGCTCGTCGACGTGATCGTGGTCTACAAGATTGATCGCCTCAGCCGCTCGCTGATGGATTTCGCCAAGCTGGTCGAGGTGATGGACGCGCATGGCGTCACCTTCATTTCGGTCACGCAGTCCTTCAACACGACCACTAGCATGGGCCGGCTGACGCTCAACATCCTGCTCAGCTTCGCGCAGTTCGAGCGCGAGGTCATTGGCGAGCGCATCCGCGACAAGTTCGCAGCGTCGCGGGCGCGAGGGATGTGGATGGGAGGCAAGGTACCGCTCGGCTACGACGTCGTAGCCCGCAAGCTGGTGGTCAACGAGGAGGAGGCCCCATGCGTCCGCCGCGTGTTCGAGATCTTCGCCGAGACCGGGTCGGGCATCGAGACGGCGGCCCGCCTTCGGGCCGAGGGCGCCACCAGCAAGTCCGGGCGACCGCTCGACAAGGGTGATGTCTACAAGCTGCTGAACAATCGGACCTACGTCGGGGAGGCCTCGCACAAGGGGCAGGTCTATCCCGGCGAGCACCAGGGCATCGTGCCGCGGGATCTGTGGGACCGGGCACACGCAATCCTGCAGGTCAGCCCGCGAATCCGCGCCAACCAGAACCGGGTGCAGGCGCCGGCGCTGCTGAAGGGGCTGATCTTCGGGATGGACGGACGTGCGCTGTCGCCGACCCACGCCAGGAAGAACGGTCGGCTCTACCGCTACTACGTCGCGCAGCGCGTACTGAAAGGCAGCACGAACGGCGACGACAGCCTCGTGCGGCGCGTCTCGGCGGCCGAGATCGAGGGAGCCGTTATCGCCCAGGTGCGCGCCCTGCTGCGCCAGCCCGAGATCGTGGTCGGCACCTGGCTCGAGGCGCGGGCGGAAATGCCGGACCTAAAGGAGGGCGAGGTCCGCGAGGCGCTGGGCCGGCTCGACCCGCTTTGGGAGCAGCTATTCCCGGCGGAGCAGGCGCGGATTGTGCGGTTACTGGTAGAGCGGGTCGTCGTCGGCCCGGGGGGCGCGGATATTCGGCTGCGGCTGGACGGGCTCGGCAGCCTCGTCCGCGATCTGACCGCCATTCGGCCCGATACACTGAGGGCTGTGGCATGACCGCTGCTACCAGCATTACGGTCCGGGTGCCGCTGGCGATCCGACGCCGCCCGGGTCGGAAGACGATCGTCACGCCGGTGGCGGTGGGACCTGCGGCAGTTACCACAAGGGCGGACCCGGCGCTGGTGAAGGCTCTCGCCAGGGCTTTCCGGTATCAGCGGATGCTGGACGAGGGGCGTTACGCCTCCATCACCGAGCTTGCCGCGGCCGAAAGCCTCGATCGCGGCTACCTCGGAAGCCTGCTCCGGGCGACCCTGCTGGCGCCGGACCTCGTCGAGGCTGCCCTGGATGGCCGGGCGCCATCCGGCATGACCTCGCCGTCTCTGCTCGAACCAACTCCCGCCGACTGGGTCGGACAGCGCGATCATTTCGCCCGTACCGATGCCCACGAATAACGCTTTCTCCTTCTTCACTATTTAGCGCGGGCCTGTTCCGTGGCACCTTTCGTTTGTGAGCGGCCCCGTCATCGACAACCCGATTCTGAACTCCCCCTCTTCGGAACCCAGCCGCCATTGGGACGAGTGTGGCTTTTTGAGGGACGACGGTGCCCGCGTGGCCATATGCTCAAAGATGGACGTGATTCGCGTGCCTTCCGATCAGCAACTGGAAGCGGCCTGGACGGCGGCAGGAGCCGCCCAATGAGCATGAACGAGGCGGACACCCGCTATCATCTCATTGATCCCGTCCTCAGGGATAAGGGCTACGTGAGCCGCGAGCACATCACGCTCGAAACCGTCCTCACCCCGCCGCCGGTTGAACCCACTGGTCCGAAGGGGCGTCGCCGAAAGGGGCCTGGCCGCACCGACTACCTCCTGTGCGTGACGCTGGGCGACGCGCCGAAGCCACTGCCGGTCGCGGTGCTCGAGGCGAAGAAGGAAGCCGAAGATCCGCTGAAGGGCATGCAGCAGGCACGCGGTTATGCGGACACCCTCCGCTTCGATGTGAAGTACGTCTTCTCCACCAACGGCCATCGCTACGGCGAGTACGATCGGTTCACCTCACTGATCGGTGGGCCATTCCAGTTCACCGATTTTCCGACGCACCCGGACCTCAAGGCCCGTTACGCGAAGGACAGCGGCATCGACCTCACGAAGCCCGAAGCTGAGGTTCTGTTCCAGGCCGACAGCCCTGCCTGGTCGCAAAGCCGCTACTATCAGGACGCCGCCATTCGCGCGGCCTTGGAGAATATCCTGCTTGACCGCCAAGCTGGTGCGTCACCGCGTGTGCTGCTGTCTCTGGCCACCGGCGCCGGCAAGACCATCATCGCCACCAACCTGCTGTGGCGCCTGTCACAGGCGGGCCTCCTGCCCAAGCCCGCGCTATTCCTCTGTGACCGGGACGAGCTTCGCGGCCAAGCTTACACCAAGCTGAAGGCTGCCTTCGGGGACAATGCGCGCATCGTCAGGACGGAAAGCGGCGGCAACGCCGCAGCCAATGCCCGCATCCACATCGCGACCTATCAGACCCTTGGTCTGGACGACGATGATGGCTTCGCCAGCTTCCTAACCGAGCACTACGCCGAGGACGCCTTCAGCGTCATCATCATCGATGAGTGCCACCGCTCGGCTTGGGGTCGTTGGTCGGAGGTGTTGAAACGCAATCCCAGCGCCATCCACATCGGCCTCACAGCCACCCCGCGCAAGCTGCGCGAGTCGCCGAAGGCGTCCCATGAGGACCAGGAGATCACCGCCAACAACCGGCAGTACTTCGGCGAGCCGGTCTACGAGTACTCGCTCATCCAGGCGCAGGAGGATGGGTATCTCGCCGCCTGCGAGATCGTGCGGCGAAAGGCCAGCATCGACAGCGCCGTCTTCACCAAGGCCGAGCTTCTGGCGGCGGGCGCACGCGACATCAAGACAGGCAAACTGCTGACGGCCGACGACCTCACCAAGGACGAGTACACCGGCAAGGATTTCGACGACGAGGTGTTCATCGAGCTTCGCACGCCGAAGATGTGCGCCGACCTCTTTCAGCTGCTCTGCGAGAATGGCGGGCCCGAGCAGAAAGTCATCATCTTCTGCAACCGCGAGATCCACGCCGACCGCGTGGCGCAGCAGATGAACAATCTCTACGTGCGCTGGTGCAGGGAACGCGGGCAGACGCCCAAGGACCACTACGCCTTCAAGTGCATGGGCGGAGCGAACAACGGCGCCGACATGATCGAGCCATTGCGAGGCTCGGGTGAGCGAGCCTTCATCGCGTGCACAGTCGACCTGCTCGAAGCCGGTGTGGACATCGAGCGCCTCAACGCGGTTGTGTTCTTCCGCTACCTGCAATCGTCCATCAAATTCTACCAGATGGTCGGTCGCGGCACGCGCATCCACGAGGAGACGCAGAAGTACAAATTCTGGCTTTACGACTACACCGACGTGACCCTGCTATTCGGTACTGACTTCATCAGCAAGCCGCCGCGCTCCGGCGGCGGCGGTGACGGTGGCGGAGGAGGTGATCCCGGCGGCGACGGCGGCGGCGGGGATGGCCCGGCCGTCGCCGAGGTCGCCGGTAAGTCCGTGCTGATCAACCCGCAAGGCCGCTTCATCCTGAGCCGCCGGGATGGGCGCGACACGCCCATTCCTGTGGACGAGTATCGGCGCGAAGTCATTCAGCGGGTGATCCGCGAGGCGCATACGCTCGACGAGTTTCGTGCCCTCTGGATCGAGACGCAGAAGCGGCGTGGGCTGATCGACCATCTACTCGGCGACAACTTCAGCCCGGAGGTCATCCGTGAGATCGACCAAATGGCTGACTTCGACCTCTACGACTTCTTCGGTCACCATGGATACCACGCGAAGGCGCTACGTCGCCCTGAGCGCAACGCGCTATACGTCTCGACGAATCAGCCCTGGTTCAATGCCATGGATCCGAAGGCTGCCATCGTGCTGAAGGGACTCGGAACTCAGTTTGAAAAGGGCGGCACCGACGCGCTCGAAACCCCTGCGCTGTGGGAAGTGCCGGAGATCAAGCTGGCCGGTGGGTTCGACGCACTACGCGTTCTCGGCAAGCCGACGTCCGTCGTGCATGAGGCGAAGGGGCGTTTGTTCCGCGCATGACAAGTTGGAGCATTCACCCGCTCGAAGACGTCGCCGAAATCGCGGCGGGCATCACGCTTGGTAGAAAGACATCTGAGACAGACCTCATCGAGGTACCTTACCTGCGCGTCGCAAATGTTCAGGACGGGTTCCTTTCGCTGTCCGATGTCAAGACTGTGCGAGCCACACGAAATGAAATCAAGAAGTGGGCTCTACAGGACGGCGATCTACTCCTAACGGAAGGCGGTGATTTGGATAAACTGGGACGGGGGACATGCTGGCGAAAACAGCTGCCCGTTTGCATCCATCAGAACCATATTTTCCGAGTTCGCTTTGCAAAGGACCAATACGATCCCGACTATGTAGCACTCCAAATGGCTTCACCGTACGGCAAAGAATACTTCCTCGCGCGTGCGAAAAAGACCACAGGCATCGCGACTATCAATCAGCAAGTGCTCGGTGCCTTTCCCCTGATCTCGCCGCCGCTAGACGAACAACGACGGATCGCTGAGCATCTGAAGTCGCAAATGAATGAGTTCGAAGCGGCACGGCACGCAGCGGAAACGCAGGCGACGGAAGTTTCGCGCCTCGCAAATGCCCTTATTTATGAAAGTATTCGGACAGGCAGAAGCGAACGCCGTTCGCTTGGCGAAGTCTTGCAGGAGGTCAAATCAGGCATTGGCGAGAGATGGGTGGACTATCCGGTCCTAGGCGCTACGCGGGATGGTTTAGCTCCCGCCAAAGAGTCCCCCGGAAAACACGCTCCGAAGTACAAACCTATCTTCCCAGGCACGGTTTTCTATAATCCGATGCGCATACTCATCGGCTCGATCGCTTTTGTGGATGACGACGACACGGCCGGAATCACAAGCCCCGACTATGTGGCATTGCAGGGTAAAGCGGAGACGGTCGACTCTCGATGGTTCTACTACTGGCTGCGATCACCACTCGGCGCCGCCTGCATCAACTCCTTGGCGCGTGGTGCGGTCCGCGAACGCATGCTGTTCAACCGGCTGGCGGAAGGCGAAATCGAGCTGCCCGCTTTGGCTGAGCAACAACGCGCCTCCGCGGCGCTGAAGGAGTTGAAGCCCCTTAAGCGCGTCCTAGAAGGTCGCCTAAGCGAGATCGAACTGCTCCCGCCAAAAATTCTTTCCCAAGCTTTCGAGAACTAAGCATGGCCCGCCCGACGAAAGCCTCCAAGGCCGCCAAGACGATCGCTTCGACGCAGTCGCTCTCAGCCTTCGTGAAAAGCATTTGCGACGTGATGCGTCGCTCCAACTGCGCGAGCGCGCTGCAGTATGTGCCGGAGCTGACCTGGATCCTGTTCCTCCGTATCCTCGACGCACAGGAGACGCGCGACCAGGAGAAGGCGGAGGCGGTCGGAGCGACCTTCACCCCCGCGCTCCGCAGCCCCTATCGCTGGCAGGATTGGGCCGCCCCACATTCAGACAAACCCGGCCACCCCAAGACGCCAGAAGGCAAGCCACTAGGCTGGAAGCGTCAGGAACTCTTCGCCGCCGGCGACGGCAAGCTGTTCGACTTCATCAACAAGGACCTGCTGCCGCATTTGCACAGCCTGGATGTGGACCCGCGCACCAACCTCCCGCTTCCGGGCGCCACGCCGAAGCAGCGCATCATCGGCCGCATCATGACGGCCGTGGAGCGCGTCCGCGTCGATTCGGAAGCTAATCTGCGCGACATCCTCGACAAGGTGCACGAGATCAGCATCGACCACATCGATGACCGGCACTTCTTCACCCTGTCTCAGGTGTACGAAGACCTGCTCCTGAAGATGGGTGAGAAGAATTCTGACGGCGGCCAATTCTTCACCCCGCGCGAGGTGATCCGCGCGATGGTGCACACTGTTGACCCATCCCTCGGCAAGACGGTCTACGATCCGTGCTGCGGCACCGGCGGCTTCCTGGCGATCGCCTACGAGCATATCGCGCGCAAGCTTGGCTCCGCAGCCCGCAGCACCGACATCGACAAGCTCAAGCAGGAGACCTTCTTCGGCCGCGAGAAGGAGAACCTCGTCTTCCCGATTGCGCTCGCGAACCTCGTCCTGCACGGCATTGACCAGCCAAACCTCTGGCACGGCAACGCGCTCACGCGCCGTGCGACCTATCCTGCCCTGTTCGACAAGGCGCCGAGGCAGTTCGACGTGATCCTGACCAATCCGCCCTTCGGCGGAAAAGAGGGAAAGGACGCGCAGAAGAACTTCCCCTTTGAAACGAGTTCCACCCAGGTGCTGTTCGTGCAGGACATCCTGGGCGAGCTCGCGCCTGGCGGCACCTGCGCCATCGTGCTTGATGAGGGCCTGCTCTTCCGCACCAATGAAAGCGCCTTCGTGGAGACGAAGCGGAAGCTTGTGGACGAATGCGATCTCTGGGCGATTATCAGCCTGCCTGGTGGCGTTTTCTCCACGGCTGGTGCCGGCGTGAAGACGAACCTGCTGTTCTTCACCAAGGGCGGCAAGACCGAGCGCATCTGGTACTATGATCTCTCGCACGTGAAGGTCGGCAAGAAGGCGCCGCTGACACTGGCGCATTTCGGCTTCGCGCCCGACGGCTCCGCGCTGCCGGACGCGAAGCTGCCTGCGAACCTGGTGGTCGAGTGGCGCGCGGACGAGGCCAACGAAGGCCAGCCCTTCCCGAGCTATGCGGTACAGCTTGCGGCGCGGGGTACGGCCGCCGCCGAGAGCCGCTACTCATGGACCGTGGACTTTGCGGCGCGGCGCGCCAAGGCGCGCGAGGAGATGCAGCCGCTGGTCGACCAAGTAGCCGCGCTGAAGGCCGATGTCGTCGACCTGAAGGAGCAGCTGAAGGATCTACGCAGAAGCAGGGCTGACGATGGCGAGATTACCGCCGTCGGCACCAAGATCCGCGAGAAGGAGAAGGAGGCCCGCGAACTCGAGGCTCAAGCGGCAGCCATCGATGCGGCGGTGTTCGACCTGAAGGCCGTGAACCCTAACGCGGTTACCGTAACCGACGAGCGCACGCCGCAGCAGATCATCGCCAGCATCGAGGCACAGGGGCGGATCGTCGCAGACGCGCTAGCTCGGCTCAGTGCCCTGATGGAGGCAGAGCTGAAGGAGGCTGCTGAATGAGGTGGACTCGCCATACGGCGCTGGCGTGGACGTCTGCGCATCGCGCCGACCTGGACCATCACTCTGGCCGATCGGGAAAAGTTCCTGGCGCGGACTGCATGCTGGCAGCCACGGCATGACGCGACACACCATCGAGGCCGCGGAACGCCCGCTGCAGAAGATCCTGTGCGACGACTACCTGTTCCGCATCCCCTCCTACCAACGCCCCTACGCCTGGACGACCGAGCAGGCGGGGGAGCTGTTCGGTGACATCGAGGCCGCTTGGGGGCGCGACCCGCAGCCCGGCCAGGCGGACCCCTACTTCTTGGGCAGCGTCGTGCTCATCAAGGCGCCGCAGAAGCGTGAGGCGGATGTGGTGGATGGGCAGCAACGCCTGACCACCTTGACCATCCTCCTGTGTGTGCTGCGGGACCTGTCGCCCGCCATCGCCGATGCTGCACACGGATTCATCTGCGAGGTGGGTAATGCCTTGCAGGGCACGCAGGACCGCTTCCGCCTTGCGTTGCGCGACCGCGACGCAGCGTTCTTTCGGAGCACGATACAGGAAAGGGGCGCGACCAACACTTTGCCGGACCCGCGCAGCCTCGATGACGCTCGCGCTCGCATGGTGGAGAACGCCAGCCTGTTCCGCGAGAGGCTTTCCGGACTTCCAGACGCAGAGCGTGCCGCATTAGCGATCTATCTGGTCCAGCGATGCTTCTTGGTCGTGGTGGCCGCGTCTGATCAGGAATCGGCGTTCCGCATTTTCTCAGTGATGAATTCGCGGGGCCTCGACCTCTCGCCCGCCGACATCCTGAAGGCCGAAATCATCGGCGCCATCCCGCAGGCGCAGCAGGATGACTACACCGAGAAGTGGGAGGAGCTGGAGGCGGAACTCGGCCGGGTGCGCTTCGCCGAACTGTTCGGCCACATCCGCACCATCCACCGCAAGCAGAAGATGAGCGAGACGCTGATCGCGGAGTTCCGCAAGCACGTACCCACGGCCAAGCAGCCCGCAGTGTTCGTGGACCAGGAACTCATCCCCTACGGCGAGGCCTTCCACGCCATCAGCGATGCGAGTTTCGAGACCTTCCAGCACGCGGACGCGATCAACGCGGCACTCCGCCATCTCGCTCGGATCGACAATTTCGACTGGCAACCTCTCGCCATCCAAGTCTTCGCCCGGCACGGCGCTGATCCGGCCCATCTGCTGCACTTCGTGAACGCGCTGGAGCGCTTCGCCTATGGGCTGTTTCTGACGCGCGCGGATACCAATGCGCGGCTGCGACGGTATGGGGCGGCGCTGGAGGCGTTTCAGCAGGGCGCGGACCTGCTCGCGGCGAATTCACCACTGCAATTGACGCCCGCCGATAAGGCAGGGGTGCGCCAGGCGCTGGCAGGCGACATCTACACCGAGACCCGCATCCGCCTCCCGCTGCTGCTACGCCTCGATTCGATGCTCGCGGCAGGGGGCGCCATCTACGACCACGCGACCATCAGCGTGGAGCATGTGCTGCCGCAGACGGTGCAGGCGGGCGGGCAGTGGGCGGCGGACTTCCCCGATCCCGCGCAGCGCGAGGCCTGGGTCCACAAGCTGGCCAACCTGCTTCTGCTGACCCGGCGAAAGAACGCGCAGGCGAACAACGCGGATTTTGCGGTGAAGAAAGCGAAGTATTTCAGCGCGAAAGGCGGGACGAGCAACTTCGCTCTCACCAATCAGGTGCTTGCGGAGCCTGTTTGGACGCTCGACGTCCTACAGAGGCGTCAGGACGCGCTCATCGCGAAGGTCGCCCACGTCTGGAATCTGTGAGGTACGGGCAACAGAGCCAGAGAAATTCGTCGGCCAGTTGCTTTCTCCCGCCATTGCCGACGCTGAAAACCCACAAGGCAAGCATCACGAAAAGTGTGCAAATTCAGCGCCTTGAACCTTGTAGGGTAAATCGGCCTACCCCCGAGCTTCGGAGACATTCGGCCGCTCGGAGAGAGATTTTTCGGTCTCTCCGCTCTCCCGACCCCCAAGCCAGCGAAGCGAAACCGCAGGAAACCTGCGGTTCACGGCGCCGTCGGCGCACACCAATTGCAAGGTTGGAAGACCGACTGGAGCGGCGGTGGGAACCGGATTCCAACCTTCTCTGGCATTTTTCGCCGTTTGTAGGCGGCTGACATCCCGCCGCCGCACGCAGCGTTTCCCACGTGAACCCCGCGTTCGCAAATGCGAACGGCCTCTCGGATGCATGTCCCGCAATCTGAACGCCGCATGCGACACGGTTTACGTCGCACACCGCTAATCCGGGCCTTCCGTTCTGGCACGCCATATGCACAGCCTCCGGCATGGCGCTCTTGCCCGGACTGATCCTGCTCGCTTTGGTTTCGGTTCCTTTGACCGCGATCGCGCTGCGTCGTGCGCCCGGCGCGGCGCCGGCGCTGGCCATGCTGCCCGCCTTGCTGTTTGTCATGTTGCTGATGATGCCCGACGGCGCCGCCTTCCGCTGGGCCTGGCTGCCCAGCCTTGGCGTCGAGCTTGCCTTCCGCCTGGATGGGCTGTCGCGCCTGATGGCGTTGCTGATCACAGGCATCGGCGCCGGCGTGTTTCTCTACGCCGCCACCTACCTGGCCGGGCACCCGTTGCTGCATCGCTTCCTTGCGGTGCTAACGCTGTTCATGGCGGCTATGCTCGGCGCGGTGCTGGCCGATGACCTGCTGCTGCTGTTCGTGTTCTGGGAGCTGACCAGCCTCGCCTCCTTCCTGCTGATCGGTTTCGATGCGTATCGCGCCGAGGCGCGCCGCGCCGCGCAACAGGGGCTCATGGTCACCGTGGCCGGCGGGCTCGCCATGTTGGCCGGCATCCTGCTGTTGGGCCGCGCGGCGGGCACCTTCTCCATCTCCGCGATCCTGGCCCAGGGCGAGACGCTGGCCGCGCATCCGCTGGCCCCCTGGATCGTGGTGCTGATCGCGATCGGCTGCTTCGCCAAGAGCGCGCAATGGCCGCTGCATTTCTGGCTGCCCAACGCGATGGCGGCGCCCACGCCCGTCTCGGCCTATCTCCATTCGGCCACCATGGTGAAGCTCGGCGTCTATCTCCTGGCGCGTCTCAATCCCGCCTTCCAGGACATGGCGCTGTGGCAGGGCCTGCTGACGGGGGCAGGTGCCGCCACCATGCTGGCCGGCGGGCTGCTCGCGCTGCGCGAGCGGGACCTCAAGCGCAAGCTGGCCTGGTCGACCGTCGTGGCACTCGGCACACTGGTGACGCTGATCGGCATCCGCGACCCGCTGGCCGCCACCGCCGCCGTGGTGTTCCTGCTGGTTCATGCGCTCTACAAGGCGAGCCTGTTCCTCATCGCCGGCATCGTCGACAAGAAGGCCGGCACGCGGGATGCCATGCAGCTGCGCGGCCTCGGTCGGCGCATGCCGCTGACGGCGCTGGCGGCTTTGCTCGCCGGGCTTTCCATGGCGGGTGCGCCAGGCTTCATCGGCGCTTTGGCAAAAGATCTCCTGTTCACGGTGCAGCTTGGCGTGCCGGGGCTGCTGCCCTCCATCGCGCTGGTGGTGAATGCGGCGATGGTGGTGGTGGCCGGAATCGTCGCCACCCGCCCCTTCCTCGGCGTGCCGATGGAAACCCAGCAGACGGCGAAGGACCCCTCCTTCGGGCTTCTCGCCGCCCCCGCGGTTCTGGGCGCGCTGGGCCTGACCTTCGGCATCGCCCCGCAGCTGGTATCGGCCGCGCTCATCGAGCCCGCCGCGGCCGCCATCCTGGGCCGGCCGACCGGCATCGTACTCGGCAGCAAGCAGGGCGATGACTGGGTCTTCGCCATGTCGCTCGCCGCACTCGGTCTCGGCCTGCTGATGTTCCTGGCCTGGCGCCGGATCCAGCCCACGCTGGCCGGCCAGGCCTGGCTGGACGCCTACGGACCCAATGCCGCCTATGGGCGCGCGATGCGCGGCATCGCATCCATCTCGGTGGCCACTACACAGTGGGTGCAGGGCGGCAGCCTGCGCGGCTACCTGACGGCGAGCCTGGCGATCGTCTTCGGCGGCGCGGGACTGGTGCTGGCGTTGCGCGGCGGTCTGGCCTGGCCGATGCCGGGCGCCTGGGCCACCCCGGCGCAGCTCGCCCTGGCGGCGGTGATCGCGACCGGCGCCATCGCGGCGTGCCGGCTGCGCGCGCTCTTCGGCCAGGTGATGGCGGCGGGGTTGGTCGGCTTCGGCGTCGGTATCCTCTACCTGACGCTTGGCGCGGCAGATCTGGCCTTCACGCAGTTCACCGTCGAGATCCTGGCCATCGTGCTGCTGGTCGCGATCCTGGCGCGGCTGCCCTTCCACGCGCTCGATGCGCGGCGCGGCGGCGAACGCAGGCGGGACGCCGCGCTGGCGATCGGCATCGGCGCCGCCGGCACGGCGGTGCTGATGGCCGTGCTGTCGGTCCCGTTCGACACCGTGATCCCGGATTGGATGGGCCAGGCCTCCTGGCCGGAGGCGAAGGGCCGTAACGTGGTCAACGTCGTCATCGTAGATTTTCGCGCGCTCGACACGCTGGGCGAGATCGCCGTGCTGCTGATCGCGGCCCTGGCCGCCACCGTGCTGCTGCGCCGTGCACGGAGGGCAGGCTGATGCAGGACAGCCTGATCCTGCGCGCCTCGGCCCGCTACGTGCTATGGGCGTGCCTCGCGCTTTCGGTGTTCGTCCTGCTGCGCGGCCACAATGAACCGGGCGGCGGCTTCATCGGTGGGCTGATCGGCGCGCTGGGCTTCGTGTTCCACGCCATCGCGCTCGGCCCCGCGGCCACCCGCCGTGTGCTGCGCCTCGACCCGCTGGCCTGGGCGGGTATCGGGCTGCTGCTGGCTGCCGCGTCCGGCCTGCCGGCCTTGTTGGTGCATGCCGAGCCGCTGTTGACGCATCAGTGGCTGGAGGGCCTGCCGATCGGGACAGCCATCCCCTTTGATATCGGCGTCTATCTGGTCGTGGTCGGCTTCGCGCTGGCCTTCGTGCTGCCCTTCGTGGGCGACGAGGCGACATGAGCACCGGCGAATTCCTGCTGCTCGCCATGGGCATGCCGGTGCTGTTGGCCGGTGGCATGGCGCTTGTCTTCCTGCTCGTGCGCTGGCTGGTCGGGAGGCTCTGAGATGGAAATGCTCCTCGCCCTGCTGTTCGGCGTGCTGCTGGCGTCCGCCTGCTACCTGCTGCTGTCGCGCTCGCTGCCGCGGATGATCATCGGCCTGCTGCTGCTGGGCAACGCGGCCAACCTCGCCATCATCGCCGCCGGCCGCGTGCTGGGCACCGCGCCGCCGCTGATCGACAGCGGCGCCGTGGCATTGGCCGCCGGCGCCTCCAACCCGCTGCCGCAGGCGCTGGTGCTGACGGCCATCGTCATCTCCTTCGGCCTGACCGCCTTCGTCATGGTGCTGGCCTGGGCCACCTGGCGCAGCGAGGCGACGCTCGACGCCGAGGCGCTGCGCCGCGCCGAGCCGCCGGCGCTGCCCAGCACCGACAGCAAGGTCGCGGCCGCGGCGGAGGCCCGGCCATGATCGCCTCCCGCGCCGACTGGCTGCTCGCGCTGCCGGTGCTGATTCCGCTCGCGGCCTGCGCGCTGACGGCCGTGCTGCGTGGTCGTCCGCAGGCGCAGCGCGCCATCACCGCCGTCGCCGCCTTGGCCCTGCTGCTGGCCGCCGCGCTGCTGGTGGCGGAGGTGGTGCAGCGGGGCGTGATCGCCTCGCAGATGGGCGACTGGCCCGCGCCTTTCGGCATCACGATGGTGGCCGACCTGCTGGCCGCCGCGATGGTCGCGATCACCGCCCTGATGTACGCCGCGATCGCCGTCTACGCCCATGCCGATGACGGTGTACGCGCCGAGGAAGGGCTGTGGCACCCGCTGCTGGCCGCGCTGGTGCTGGGTGTGGCTGGCGCCTTCCTGGCCGGCGACCTGTTCAACCTCTATGTCTGGTTCGAGGTGATGCTGATCGCCTCCTTCGGCCTGCTGGTGCTCGGCGGCGGGCGGGAGCAGCTGGATGCCGCGGTAAAATACGCCGTGCTGAACCTGGTCGCGACCACGGTGTTCCTGATCGCCGTCGGCCTCGGCTACGGCCTGACCGGCACGCTGAACCTAGCCGACATGGCGCGCCGCATGCCCGAGGTGCCGAACCAGGGTGCGGCCGCCGCGGTGGGCTTCCTGCTGCTCGCGGCTTTCGCCGCCAAGGCCGCCGTGTTTCCGTTGTTCTTCTGGCTGCCGGCCTCCTACCACACCGCCATCGCGCCTGTCGCCGCGATCTTCGCGGGGCTGCTCACCAAGGTCGGCGTCTATGCCATCCTGCGCATCGTCACGCTGATCTACCCGGCGGGGCAGGAGTGGCTCGCGCCACTGCTGTGGGTGGTGGCGGCGGGGACCATGGTGGTGGGCGTGCTGGGTGCAGCGGCGCATTGGGACATCAGGCGCATCCTGTCGTTCCACATCATCAGCCAGATCGGCTACATGATCGTGGGCATCGCAATCGCCACACCCTTCGCGATTGCGGGCGCGGTGCTCTACGTGCTGCACCACATCATCGTGAAGGCGAACCTGTTCCTGGTGGCGGGCGCGATCCGGCGCGCGGGCGGCAGCTTCTCGCTGGCGGCGCTCGGCGGGCTTTGGCGGCGCGACCCGTGGCTCGGCATCATGTTCGCGATACCGGCCTTGTCCTTGGCCGGACTGCCGCCGCTCTCGGGCTTCTGGGCGAAGTTGTTCGTGGTGCAGTCGGGCTTCGATGCGGGCTTCTACGTGCTCGCCAGCATTGCCCTGGCGACCGGCGTTCTCACCCTCTACTCGATGCTGAAGATCTGGCTGGAGGCCTTCTGGAAGGAGCCGCCGGAGGGTGCGCCGGTCCTGCCGCTGGAGGGGCGCGAGCGCGCACTGCTGCTCGGGCCCGTTGCCGTCCTTGGGATCGTGACGCTCACCATCGGCCTCTGGGCCGAGCCCTTCGCGGCCTATGCGCTGGCCGCTGGCGAGCAGCTCGCGGGACGCGAAGCCTACATCGCCGCCGTGCTGGGAGCCCGGCCATGAGCACGCCGCGCCCCTGGAACCTGTTCGCCTGGCTGTGGCTCGCGCTGCTGTTCCTGCGTGAGCTGCTGCTCTCGGCCTGGACCGTCATTCGCGCCACTCTCTCGCCGCGGCTCGAGGTGCGCCCGGGCATCGTCGCGGTGCCGCTGCGCCTGCGCTCGGCCGCCGGCATCACGCTGCTGGCCGACATGGTCACTCTGACCCCGGGCACCACCGCGCTGCACGTGTCCGACGACCGCCGCACGCTCTACGTCCACGCCATGGATGCGGCCGACCCCGATGCGGTGCGCCGCTCCATCGCCGAACGGCTGGAGGCGCCGACCATGCGGGTGCTGCCATGACGCTTCTGCACATCGCGCTCGCGGTCTCGGCGCTGCTTCTGGCCGCGGCCGTGGCGCTGACCGGCTGGCGCATGCTGCGCGGCCCGGGCATTGCCGACCGCGCGGTGGCGATGGACCTGCTCGGGCTGCTGGCGGTGGGCGCCACCACGCTCGTGGCACTCGCCGGCGGGCATCTCGCGCTGCTGGACATTGCGCTCGGCCTCGGCCTGGTGGGCTTCGTCGGCGCCGTCGGCGTGGCCGCCTTCATCGCGCGCGCCGCCCGCCCACCCGAGACGCGCGATGACTGAAGCCCTCGCCGCGCTGCTGCTCGTGCTGGGTGCGGCCATTGCGCTGGTCGCCGCAATTGGCGTCGCGCGCCTGCCCGACGCCTTCCTTCGGATGCACGCCGCGACCAAGGCGGGCGTGGTCGGCGCGGGGCTCATGCTGCTCGGCGCGGGCCTCGCCTTCAACAGCGGGGAGGCCTGGCTGCGCGTCGGGCTAATCGTGCTGTTCCTGCTGGTGACGGTGCCGATATCCTCCCACGCGCTCGGCCGTGCCGCCTATATCGGCGGCGCGCCGCTTTGGCCTGGCAGCGGCGAGGACGCGCTGGCCGACGTGCTGCCGCGCCACGCCATCGACCACCCATCCGCCCGCGTGAACCCGGCCGAGGAGGGCCCCGCCATGCTAGCATCCGCCGTTGCGACAGCGCGCGCCCGCCGCATTCTCGTGGCGCTCGCCCAGGGCGATGCGAGCGAAGCCGCGCTGCTGGCCGCCATCGACGCCGCCGCTGAACAATCGTCCGAAATCACGCTCCTCAGCCTGCTCTGCGCGCCAAGCCTGTCGCGCACCGGGCCGGTGCCGCTTGGCGGTGCGCACTATGCCAGGCGACTGGTCGAGAAACGCATGGCGACGGCGCGGGAAGGCACGGCCGCGCTGGCCGGCCGGCTCCAGGCGGCCTGTGAGGCGCGGGCGCTGGCCTTCTCGGTGCGGCACGAGGAGGGTGACGCCCTGCAACTGCTCGAACGCGCCGCCGCCCATCACGATCTCACATTGCTGCCCCGCGCCGCCTGGTTCGACCAGGCGCTGGTGCTGCCAGCCGGCATGGCGGAGGCGCGCGCGCGCGGCATCGCCGTGTCGGGCCTGCTGATCATCGGGGCAGACTTCAAGGCGCCCCGCGAGCTGCATCTGCTCCACGAGGGCGACGCCGCGTCCGGCGAGGCGCTGAAGCGCCTGCTGGCCGCCGGCACCTTCACCGAATGCCCGCTGACCATCACGGCGCTTGACGTTCCAGGCGCAGCGGCGACGCTGGCGGATGCGGTGGCCCTGGCCGCATCGCACGGGCGGCGGGCGCGGGCAGGCCATGCCCTGCTCCACCCCGATCATCCGGTGCCGCAGGCGGCGTTCGGTGGCGCGACGCTCGCGGTCATCCCGGCACGGTCGGCCAGCGGCTCCGGCGCCTGGCGCAGCCTGCGGGAAGGATCACAAAGCGTCCTGCTGACCTGACGCCGATGCCGGTGCTAGATGCGGCATGATCCTGCGGCTCTGGAACTCGACACCGATCGCCTTGCAGATGCCGCTCCTGGCCGGAGTCTCGGTATTCCTCGCCGCGGTCGCCACCACGCAGCTGGCAACCGTCACTCTGGGACGGGAAGCGCTGCGGGACGCCGCGCGCCTCGGCGCTGTCTACCTAGACGGCCTGTCATCCGCGCTGGCCGAGCCGTTGCGGCGCGGTGACGCGGCCGCGCTGCGTGCCGCCATGCAGGCGGCGATGACCTTCCAGGAGGGCATCCGGGAACGGCGCCTGGAGGTCGCGCTGCCTGATGCCGGCGGGCTCGTCGTGATTGGCACCGAGCCGCACGCGATGCATCCCTCGCCGCGCAGCCTCGGCCGGCCGGACATCGCGTGGGAGGCATCGCCCGATGGCCGCAGCGCCTGGGTGCAACGCGCCTTCGCCCTGCCCGACGGCCGGACCGCGATCCTCGCCGCCGAGCTCGATTTCAGCGAGGCGGTCGAACGGCGCGAGCGGCTCGCCCGCTGGCTGCTGGGGCTGGATGTCGCGCTGGCCGCCATGGCCGGGCTGGTGGCCGCGCTGCTCGCCCGGCGGGCGCTCGCACCGCTATTGGCGGTGGTGGGCGTGATCGGCCGCGCCGGCGGCGGCGACTTCACACTGGCCGCGACGGCAGCCGTGCCGGCCGGCACGGAAGTGGCGCGGCTGATGTCCGCTCTCGACCTCATGATGGCGCGCCTTGACGAGCGCGAGCAGCTCGCGCGGCGCCTCGCGGAGCGGGACCGCGCCGCCGAACTCGGCGAACTGGCGGCCACCGTGGCGCATGAGGTGCGCAACCCGCTCGCGGGCATGCTGACGACCATCGACTCGGCCCGCCGCTTTGGCGACGACGCACAAGTGCGCGTCGAATCCCTCGACCTGCTGGAGCGCGGCCTGCGCCAGATCCAGCACGTGGTGGACGAGACGCTCCTGGCCTATCGCGGTACGGTGGAATTGCGCCGGCTCGAGCAGGCCGACATCGACGACGTGTTGCGGCTGCTCGCACCCGAGGCGGCCATCCGGCGCGTCCTGCTCCATCACGAAGGCTCGTTGCCGGAGCCCTTTGCCACGGATGCCATTCCGGTCCGGCAGGCGCTGCTCAACCTGCTGCTGAACGCGATCCAGGCGACGCCACGCGGCGGCGCCGTGCGGCTGCGCATCGGTGGCGAGGCGGATGGGCGCCTGCTGATCGAGGTCGAGGACCAAGGCGCCGGAATGCCCGAGGCGCAGCGCCGCCACCTCGAGGGCGCGGAGGCCAGCGGATCGGGGCTCGGCCTCTCGGTCGTCATGCGCGAACTGGCGCGGCTTGATGGCGAGATCGGCGTCGACACGCAGCCTGGCCGCGCGACCCGCATCACCATCCGTCTGCCGCCGCGGCGGGATCTTGCGCCGTGAGCGGCTTGGTCGTGCTCATCGAGGATGACGTCGTGCTCGGCGGCGCCTTGCAGCAACGGCTGCGGCTGGAGGGCTTCGCGCCACAATGGGCGCGCACCCTGGCCGAGGGCGAGGCATTGCTGCGCCGCGCCACCGCACCGCTTTGCGTCCTATGCGACATGCGCCTGCCCGACGGCTCGGGCGAGGAGTTGTTGTTGCGCCTGCTGCCGCAGCTTGGCCGCACGCCGGTGATCGCGATGACCGCCTTCGGCGGCGTGGACCAGGCGGTACGGCTGATCCGCGCGGGAGCCGATGACTACCTGCTCAAGCCCTTCGCGGTGGAAGCGGTGATCGCCAAGCTGCGCGCTCTCGCGCCACCGGCCGAGACCGCCGCGCTCGCGTCGGAGGCGGGGTGGGGCTCGGCACCCATGCAGGCGCTCGAGGCCGCGTTGCGGCGCCTCGCGGCCGCCTCCGCCACGGTGCTGCTGCTGGGGGAGAGCGGCGCCGGCAAGGAGGTCGCGGCGCGCCGGCTGCATGCGATGGGGCCGCGCGCCGCGGCGCCCTTTGTCGCGTTGAACTGCGCCGCCATCCCGCGCGACCTGCTGGAGAGCGAGGTGTTCGGCCACGAGCGCGGCGCCTTCACCGGCGCGCATGAACGCCGGATCGGCGCGGCGGAGCGCGCCGGCGGAGGCACGCTGCTGCTCGACGAGGTGGCCGAGCTGGACCTGGCCCTGCAGGCCAAGCTGCTGCGCCTGCTGGAGGATCGTCGCTTTACGCGCGTGGGCGGCGCGCAGGAGTTGCCGCTGCGCGCCCGCGTGGTGGCAGCGACGAACGCGGACTTGGCCGCGCGGGTGGCGGATGGCCGCTTTCGCGGTGACCTGTACTGGCGCCTCGCCGTGGTCGAACTACCAGTGCCGCCGCTGCGCGAGCGCACCGAGGACATCCTGCCATTGGCCGACGCATTTCTGGGAGCGGCCGCGCGCGAGGCAGGTCGGTCTGGGCTAGGCCTGGCGCCTGAGGCGGCGGCGGCGCTCGAAGCGCATGCATGGCCAGGCAATGTGCGGGAGCTGCGCAACCGCATCGAACGCGCGGCCCTGCTGGCGGAAGGCCCGGCGATCGCCCCGCATGACCTGTTCGCGGAGAAGGCGGCGCCGTCACCGGCAGTGACGCTCGCCGAGGCGCGCGACGCTGCCGAGCGGGCCCATATCCGCCGCGTGCTGGCGCGCTGCGGCGGGCGCGTGGGCGACGCCGCGCGCATGCTCGACGTGTCGCGCACGACGCTGTGGGAACGCATGCGGCGCCTGGATCTGACCGGTGCCGAGGAAAGCTGAGGGAGAACACGCATGGACGTCGCACTACCCCTGATTGGCGGGCTTTTGCTGCTGGCGCTCGGCGGGGAGCTGTTCGTGCGCGGCGCCGTGCAGATTGCGGAGCGGCTCGGCGTGTCGCCGCTGCTGATCGGGCTGACACTGGTCGGCTTCGGCACCTCGACGCCCGAGCTCGTGACCAGCGTGCAGGCCTCGCTCGCCGGCTCGCCGGGGATCGCCGTGGGCAACATCGTGGGCTCGAACATCGCGAATACACTGGTCATTCTTGGCTTATCGGCGTTGCTGGTGCCGATCACCGTCGGGCGGGGCGCGCTGTTGCGGGACGGCACGATCGTGCTCGGCGTTGCACTGGCGCTGGCCGCAGTCGCCGTCTTCGGAACCTTGGATCGTGCCGTTGGCAGCGCCTTCCTGCTCGGGTTGGTAGCTTACATCGTCTATGCCTGGCGACAGGAGCGCCGTGCCGGGTCCGGCGACCACACGGCGGCTTTCGAGAAGGCACAGGCCTACGAGGAGACGCATCCGCGTCGCCAGCCGTCGCCGAAGCCCGGCGGCGCGCGCGCATGGGCCATGGCTTCCGGTCTCGCCGCCACGGGCCTCGTGCTGGTGGTCATCGGCGGCGGTCTTCTGGTCGAATCAGCGGTGGCTCTGGCGCGCGGCATGGGCGTCAGCGAGGCGGTGATCGGCCTGACAATCGTCGCGGTGGGCACGTCGCTGCCGGAACTGGTCACCTCGCTGGTCGCCGCCTATCGCCGCCATGCTGATGTGGCGCTGGGAAATGTGCTTGGCTCGAACATCTATAACATCCTGGGCATCGGGGGCATGACCGCGCTGATCGCGCCGACCACCATTCCGGCCGAGATCGTGCGGCTGGATGTCTGGGTCATGGTGGCGGCCTCGGCCCTGCTGCTGCTGGTCGGTCGCAGCGGCTGGCGTGTCGGCCGGCGCGAGGGCGCTGCGTTGCTGGCCGGATATGTGCTGTATGTCTGGTGGATCTGGCCGTAGCGATGCAGTGGGGTGAATGGGCTTCGCCTTAGAGGCAATGCTGCGGATCGCCGATCCAGATTCGCGAAGGCAAGACGGCGGCAATTATGGCCATCCAATCGCGTCGACGACACCACCCATACCTATGCCGATGCCGTCTGGGTTGCCTTCCGCGCGCGGACTTGCATTAGGATTCGTGCGTTGCTGGAAAGGAGAGCCGTTGGTGCATGCCAAGCACAGGTCTGCCGCGCCGAAGCGGATCCCTGGCCGAAAGCCAGGTCTTGATGAGCGGAAGGCAGTTCGCCGCATTGGGACCGTTTCGATGACGACGGCCGCAAGATGATCCTGTTCGGCTCACGGCAGCTGGCGCGACCAGGGACTTGTTTCGGCCGGCACGCCGCGCATTTTCACCGATCGTGTGCTTTGACCGCCCTCACGCCACCCGCCGTTTCACCACCCCCACCGACAGCGTCGCCGCCGCTAAGTCAAACGTCGCACCCGAGATGTTGCGCGCCATCACCCGCACCGTGTTGTTGGACCACACGGCCGCATCGAGCTCGATGAACCGCGTCGACGACACCAGCGACGCCGATGCCAGGTCTCCCTGCCGCGCCCCGCTTACCGTCACGTCGATCAGCGAAGTCGCCCCTGGCGCCAGGCTGGGCAGGTCCCACGACACCTCCGCGGCGAACTCCCGCTGCCCCGACTGCGGCAACAGCGGCGTGCCGTTGAGCACCGCGGGTGCGGCCTCCGACAGCCCGTAGAGCCGCAGCGATTGCAGGTCGATCGACCCGTCGAACCCGGTCACGCCCACCTGCGCATATCCCACCGCCGGCCCCACTCTGATGGTCTGGCGGCGGTTGAGGTTGGCGTCGTCCATCGGCGCCCCAGCATTCCAGCCGCGGGAGTTGCTGTCCCACTGCATGGTGGTGATGGAGGCCAGCACGTCGCCGGGCTGGTTCAGACGGACGTTGCCATTGATGTCGAACACGCGCACGAACAGCCGGCCGCCCGCGGCGCCGATGGTGAGCCAATGGGCGACGGCGAACTCCTTGGCCTGGAAGGTGTCCAGCATCCATCCCAGCCCGCGGCTCGCCGCCAGCGTGACCGCGCGATCGGTTAGCGTGACGTCGCTCAGCCCGTTGAAGCAGAAATCCGCCATGAAGGTCGCGGTGGTGGTCGAGGTGGCGATGGTGATCAGCCCCTCCACGCCTACCTCCGTCGCCGACTGCCGGAACGCCGCGGCTCGGGTGTTCGGGACCCCGGCCAGGAATCGCGTGAACCGCGACGCCGGCGCGCGGTGCCGGTTGATCACCGCATTGCCGCAGCGGGAGGCGGTGGCGGTGTAGTCGATACCAACGAGGTAGGTGTTGGTCCATGCGACATCGTATTCGCAATCCTGCGCCCCGGCGGTGTGCCGCGCCGCCAGCGGCGAGCACGCCTCCATGCGCATGTTCCGCGCGATGATGGCAGAGCCCGAGGTCTGGTTCAGGAAAGGGATGGCGGTATTGCCGCCGGCCTGGCGCAGCTCGAAGTTCGGCGCGTCAAAGACATGGCGGTTGTGATTGGTGTAGGCGCCGGGCTCATTACCAAAACGCACGCCGAAGCGGTCCTGCGCCGCATTGATGCCGGTGGCGCAAGCGAAGTGGCCGCCGTAGTAGCGGATGGAGGTGTTCCAGGCCGTGGCGGTCGCACACCAGACATCCAGCCCGATGCGGCAATTGACGATGCGCCCCAGCGTGAAGGTGCTGTCCTCCACGCCGCGGCCATCGCCCAGCGTGCGCATGCCGATGGTGAACCCCTCGACCCGGCGCAGTTCGATCTGGCTCGCGTCGACATTGCGCACGGTGATGCCGATATCGGCCTCTGAGGACCAATCGGAGATGGTCTGCCGGATCACGTTCAGGCCCGAGTACAGCTTCTCGCCATTCCGAATCGTGCCGCCATCGCCGAGCACCAGCACGCTGGTGGGTGCGGTGCCGGTGTAGCGGATGGTGCCCTGCATGATCAGGCCGCGCGCGGCACCCGGCAGGGTGACGGTGCCGGAGACGTTCCAGGTGCCCGGCGGGATGATCGCCATTTTCTGATCTGTCGCGGCCCGATCAAATGCTGCCTGAATGGCCGCGCGATCATCGGCCACGCCATCGCCGAGCCCGCCGAAGTCGGAGGGCAGCACGGCCTCGCGGTCGCGCAGGTACTTCGCGAGGTCGGTCTTGCTGACGGCGGTGTTCAGCACCAGGAGGTCGTCGATGCGGGCAGGCATTTTCTCCTCGAGCCTCCCTATAGCGCGGTGGCGGTGACGGGGCCGGCGAGCGCCGAGACGTTGCCCTCGGGCGAGACGCTGCGCAGCCAGAGCCAGCGCGCCTGTCCGGTGGCGAGGCCGGAGCGCGTCCATGGCAGCGTCGTGATCTGCGCGTGCAGCACCGTGGCGGCGAGGCTGTTGGAGGTAGCCTCGAACACCTGCAACGCCGTGGCGCCGGTGGGATAGGCGCCGGTCACCTGGATGCCGCCCACCACGCCGACGGCGGCCAGGCCCGAGGGCGCGGCTGGGACGGCGGCCTCCTGCCAGCCCGACACCGCCCCGCTCCGGGCTCGGGCGCGGACGCGAAAGGCGGTGGGCTCCGCGGTGGGGAACACCGCGAACAGCGCCCCGGTGCCGGCCGCCACGGCCAACCAGTTCGCCACCGAGGCGGGCCGCGCCTCGACCTCGTAGCCGGCGAGGTAGGCCGAGGGCACGGCGGCCCAATCCGCACCCAGCGCCGCGAAGGCGGCTGTGGTAGGCGTGCCCACGCGGATGGAGGCGGGCGTGGCGATGCTGCCCGGTCGCGGCAGGATCACGGAGGGGCTGTCCCCCGTGGCGCGCTCGTCCACGGCCGGGTTCCAGTCCCAGACCGCCGCGTCCTCCTCGGAGAGCGTCAGGTCGATCCCACCCTCGGGCGCAAAGCGCCAGCCGGTGATGCGCGCCGGGAAGGGCTCGATGCGGTCGATGGCGACCATCACCCCATCCCAGGGCCGCAGCCGCAGCGCCGAGAGGTTGGCCTGCACCACCACGGCACGCTGGCGGCGGTTGCGCTCCAGCTCGACCTTCATGAGGCGCTGGACGGTGGCGGCGGAGGTGGTCAGCGGGAAGTCGAGATCGCGGTAAATCGCCTCGCCGCCATCCTCGGTGACGTAGTTTGCGGCCAGCAGCGGCGGCGCGTCGGTGGGCTGCCAGTTCTTGCCGGGATCCACGTAGACAGCCCGCACCCCGTTGAAGAGGTCTCGCCGGGGCCGCGATCCCATGACGGAGACGTCGCCGCGCAGATCGGCGGCGGTGATGGTGGCCGCCGGCAGCGCGGGCGCGCCAGCATGGATCACGAAGCGCCCGCCCGAGACCACCATCGTGCCCGCCATGGCGGCGAGCAGTTTTCTGGTGATCGCGATCTTGCCCTCGCCGAGGGAGACGCGGCCATTGACGGTGTAGCGGCGCTCGGCGGTGCCGTCGCGCCGGCCCATGATCTCGTCGCAGATATTGGCCGCGGCGATGAGGGCGGGCATGTCGATCTCGTCCCAGCTAGCCCGCCAGCCAAAGGGCGCGGTGAGGTACCAGGCGAGGCAGAGCGCCGGATTGTCGGACCAGCCAACGGTGCCGCTGCGTGGGTCGCGGACGGTGTCGGCGCCCTCGACGAGCGCGGCCATGTTGGGCGGGCCGGAGGGGAAGGCCTCGGGCGTGATCTTGAGGCGCAGCGCCATATAGGCGCGGCCGGCACCGCGATGCGCCGCGGTCCATTTGCCGCCGGTCTCGGCGATGAGGTTGGTGTTGGCGGCCTGGCCGGGGCCGCCGAGATGACGGTCAATCCGGACCAGGCCCGCGAACTTCGGATCGGTCGCGAGCGCATCGCCAAGCCAGACCTCGCCGATGGCGCGGACACGATGGGCGGCGAGCACCACGACAGCATGGAAGTAGCCATCGGCGCGTCCCTCGTCGTCGGTGCTGCTGTGCACGAAGACGATGGGGCCCGAGACCTTGCAGCGGCCGAAGACCAGGGCGTGCTCGGTGATGGCCTGACGGAAGGATTGGGTGCGGGCCTGGGCCTCGACGGCGGTGGTGGTGGTGCCGCCGGAGCCGCTGTCGTTGAAGCTGGCGCTGCTGCCGCGGGCGGCAGCGGTGTTCTGCGGGAAGACCTGGCTGCCGATGAAGGAGACGGCGATGGCAGCCCCCGCGCCGACGAGCGCGCCGATGACGCCGCCGCCGACGGCCGCGGAGCCGACGGCGCCCGCGACCACGGCGATGATGGGGATGGCAGCCGGCATCTGTCAGCCAATCCTCCAGGCGATGGCGCATTCTGTGAGCGCCGCGCTGAGCAGGCCGCGCGGCCCGACGAAGGCGACGCGGCCGGTGTCGAGGACGACACCGAGGCGGGCGGGATCGGGTGCGAGCACAACGTCGCCGCAGCGTGCGAAGGCGGGCGCGACGCGCGGAAAGCCCGCGCTGTCGGCCGAGGCGGCGAGATCGGGCAGCACGCGCACGTGCGGGTACTGCCCCGTCACAGCCTCCACCGCCGCGATGGCGAAGATCGCGCAGTTCCAATGCCGCGCATCGAAGGTGCGCGTCTCCGCCTCCCGCAGCAGGGCTGCGAGCCGGGCAACCCAATCGGGATGGCGCATTACCGCGCTGGCAGCCGAATCTCGGCGTCCTGCAGCGCGGGCACGAACTCGAAGAATCGGTCGCCCGGGAACTCGGCCTGCTGGTCGGCGTCGGTGTAGCGCCGCACCTCAGCGCGCTCGAGGTCCACGAGGCGGCTCTCGCAGGCGAGCGTCACGCGCGGCTCGGCGCCGTCCACCACCTCCATCGTGTCCATGATGCCCGCCCAGAGCGGGAACGGGTCCGCCACGAAGGCGCCGTCCTCGTCCAACAGCGCGAGCCACACCCGCGCCGGGCGCAGCCGATAGGATCGCTCCGACAGCGCGATGTCGATGACCTCCTGCGGCACGGGCGAGAGGGCGAGGGTCAAGCGCACGGCGCGCAGCTCGACCGTTTCTTCCACCTCGCCCATGGCGCCGATGTCGCCGATGCCCTCGAAGCTGCGCCCGGCCCAGTTCAGCGTGCCGAGGCCCGACCACACCCGAAACGCGCCGGTGGCGAAGTCGAGCTCGCAGAGGATGACGGGGGCGACGACGGGCGCGGTGGCGGCGGCGGCGGCCTGGACGGAGAGGCGTGGCGTGGCGCGGATGGCAGGTTCGGTCATGGCGTTGCCTACAGGGCCTCCTCAAATCGGCAGGTGATGCTGGTGAAGCGCCCCGGCCGGGTGGGGTTGATGCCCTCGTCGTCGGAGACCAGGCGCATGGGCGTGCTCACGTTCGAGAAAAACAGCGCCTCGCCGACCGGGGCGGCGGCGCGCAGCGGGGGTGCGATGGGGATGGAGGCCGTGCCGGTGCCTGAGGCCATGACGCGCGCGGTGGCCATGTAGAGCCGCCCGCCGAGGCCGATATGGTCGCCCGCGCCGACGGCCAGCGCGTTCGGCCACCAACCTTGCGTGGCGAGCGACAGCGCGCCACGCGGCGCCCCGGCCGCGAGCGCCGGATTGCCCGACCCCACCACCAGCCCCGTCCCGTCCGTGAAGATGGTCGCGTCGTTGAAGCTGTATGGCCCGCTCGGCACGTCCCCCTGGCTGCGTGGATCGCCGGAGCGGAACTCGCGCCGGAAGTCGCGCAGACGGACCGTGTTCACGGAGCCGGCGAGTGCGGCCACCAGGCCTTCCAGCACACCGGCCAGGCGCGAGTTCAGCGGGTCGAAGGTCAGCTCCGCCATCCAGCGCGCGCCCTCGCGCCGCAGCACCTGGGTCTGGCGGGTGAGCGGGGAGACAAAGCGCAGCGTGTTGGGCTGAAGATAGAAGACCTGCCGGGAGGGGCGCAGCTCCGGCGGCCAGGCGTATTCTGTCATGGGCCCTACCTCCTGACCGTGTCGTAGGCGGTCCCGCCGCGTCGGATGGCGTCCAGCGTCATGGCGGTGGCTTGGCGCGCGATCTGCTGGCCCATCAGCCGCAGCCGCGCCTCCACGCCGGCGTCCGCCCCACGCGCGTCGATGTTCAACGTCGTGTGGATGGTGCGGCCGCCGGCCGGCGTGGTGCCGTTGGGCAGCACTGTGCCGGACTGCTGCGGCACGAACCATTCCGGCCCGCGCTCGCCCACGATGTAGGGCTGGCCTGCCGTCACCGGCCCACCCTCGGCGCGGAACAGCCCGCCGAGCCACGATCCGATCCCGTCGAAGATGCCCCCGAACGAGAAGCCCGACAGCGCGCCGGTGAGCGCATTGCCCAGCGGCTCGGTGATGGTGCGCCGCGCGATGATGCGGGCGATGTCCTGGCCGATGCCCTGGAGCACCTTGGACAGGCTCTCGCCGCGGATCACCGCGTCCTCGAAGGCCGACGAGAAGGTCAGGCCAAGTTCCCGGGCGGTCTCGGATGCGCGCTCGGTGGCGCGCTGCACGCGCTCGCTGCCGCGCTCCAACTCCTCCAGCGCCGCCTGGGCCTCCCGCGAAATGGTTTCGTCGGGGATTGGCTGGCCGATGCGCTCCGCCCGCTCGACCAGCGTGCCCAGGCTGGAAAGGCGGCGGGCGTAGCGTTCATAGGCGTTCTCGTTCTGCTGGATGAGGCGCTCGCGCTCGCGCAGCACCTCATTGGCCTCACGCTCGGCATCGCGGTTGTCGCGCTGGGCAGCGGTGACACGGCGGACGGAACCTTCAAGGCGGCGGAGCGCCTCGTCGCGTTCGCGGGTGGCCAGCGTTTCCAGACGCTGGCGCTCGGCGGCATCGATGGCGCCGGAACCCTCGGCCTCGCGGAGGCGACGGACGCGGTCCTCGTGCTCAGCGTTGATGCGAAAGCGGTCGTCGAGCTGGCGGCGAAGCTCCTCGGCCTGTTCGGCGCCACGGCGACGGCGGGCCTCGGCGGCGCGGGCATCGGCGTCGCGGCGCTCGGCCTCACCGCGCTCGGCGGCCTCGCGTTCGCCGCGCGCGACCTCCTCGGTGATCTCAGTATAGGCTTGGCGAAGTTCGGCCAGGCGGGCGGTGCGGTCCACGCCGGCCTGCTGCTCAGCAGTGCCGACGAGGCCTGGGCGGATCGAGCCGCGGCGCGGCGTGCGGGCGGCGGCGCCCTCGGCCTCCGCCTCGAGCCGTGCGATCTCCGCGCGCAGTGCCTCGGCGGTGCGGCGCTGGTCGGCGAGGCGCTCCTCGCCGGTGAGGAGGCCGGCGCCACGGCGCACGCCGTCCAGCACGCGCGCTGCGCCGGAGAGCGCGCGGGCAAGGCCGTTGGAGAGGCCGATCGCTTGGTCGAGGCGTGCGAGGAACTGGTCGGCCGCGGCGGTGAGCTGCCCGAAGGCGCGGCCGACGGACAGCGGCGCGCGCTCGAACTCGCCGTTGACCCGCTCCACGGCGCGCAGCAGGGCCGGGAAGACCACGTCCGCGGTCAGCTTGCCCTCGGAGCCCAGCTTGCGCAGCTCACCGATGGAGACGCCCAGCTCACCGGCCAGGGCCTGCGCGAGCGTCGGCAGGCCCTCCAGGATGGAGCGCAGCTCATCGCCTTGCAGGACGCCCGACGCCAGCGCCTGCGCCAGCTGCTGGGTGCTGCCCTGGATCTCGGCGGTGCTGGCGCCGGACGAGATGGCGACGCGCTGCAAGCCGGCCACCAGGCGCAGCACCTGGTCGGAGGTGGCGCCGATCTCGCGCGCGGCGATCGAGAAGCGCTGGAAGGCATCGACGCTCTCGCGGACGGCCACGCCTGTCTGCAGCGCGTCGCGATAGAGGGCCTCATAGACCTCCCCGGCGCGTTCGACATTGCCGACAGCGGTGGTGAGCCGGCCCATAGATTGCGACAGCGCGTCGCCCGCCATGACAAGCGCGCGCAGGCCCGCGGCCACGCCCGCGAACTGGATGCCGCGGACGGCGACGTCCATGAGGGACAGAGCGCGGGAGGCGCGGTCAGCACCGTCCTGGATGCGGTCCAGGCTGCGGCTCCCGGTCTCGCCGACCTCGCGCAGCTCGGACTTCACGCGCGCGGCGTCGTCCAGCGAGAGGCGGACGGAGACGCGGCGGGTGCTATCCGCCATGGGGCGCGCCTCCGGGATCGGGTGTGGGGGTGCGCCTGGCTGCCGTTCCCGCGGCGAGGCCCATGCGCAGCGCGGTCAGCAGTTCCGCGACCGCCCAGCCGGAGACGCCCATCTCCCGCGCTAGCGCCAGCGCGCCGGCGGTGTCGAGTTCGAGGCCCGCCATGCCGGCCGAGACGCAGGCGGTGCTCGCGGCCCACAGGGCGGCGCCCTGGGCGCTCGTGGGCGCGTGGAGGACGTAGGGGCAGGCCATGCCGCAGTCGCGGTCGAGCGCGGCACAGCCGCGGCAGTAGTCGGGGCCCTGGCCGAAGTGCCAGGCGGCGCGGGCCCTCAGCCGTTTCCCTCCAGCGCCACGGCGGTGACGGGGGCGGTGGCGCGGTCCCAGAAGGCGGCAGCAATGTCGTCGAGGTCCATCAGGCGCTCCACCGCCTCGGGGCAAAGGGGCAGCGGCTTGCCGGCGGCATCGCCGACGCCCTCCCAGCCGGTGACGGCGTGGCGGGCGAGCGCCTTGACCAGGAAGGCGAAGGCCAGGCCTCGGGCGAGGTCGGGGTCGAGGTCGGGCGAGGCAGCGCGCACGGCGCCGAGGCGCCGGGACGCGGCGGCCTGGGCTGCGGCCATCAGGGCGGTGGTGACCGGCAGCACCTCCACGCGCACACCACGGGGGAGGTCCAGCCAGACGGCTTCGGTGGGAAGGTCGAGGGTGAGCATGGGGCCTCCGGACTTGAAATGAGGGGCGGGTATGTCAAACTCTGACATGACCGATGGCGAGGAGGGTGCGATGCCGAATGTCAGCCTGACGCCCGAGTTGGAGGGCTTCGCGGAGACCTGCGTGGCCTCGGGCCGCTACGGCAATGTGAGCGAGGTCATGCGCGCCGCGCTGCGGCTGCTGCAGCACCAGGAAGAGAAGCGCGCGGCTTTCACGCGCATGCTTGAGGCGGCGGAGCGCGAGTCCGATGAGACTGGCTGGTTCGATGTTGAGCAAGTCGCAGAAGAGATGGACGCCATCATCGCCGAGGCAGAAGCGAAGCGCGAGCGGGAGCGGGCCCGCTGACACCTGGAGCCCAACGCCCCGCCATCCTCTCTGCGCTGGCACGTCGAGATCTCGCCGAGGCGGCGGCGTTCATCGCCGACGACAATCCGGGTGCGGCGCGCAGGCTTCGTGAGCAGGTCGTGGCTGCCGCCATGCGGATCGGAACCTATCCGCAGATCGGCGTTGCGCGGCCCGCTCTCGCGCCGGAGGAGGTGCGCTTTCTGGTCCTCGCGGAGTTCCAGTTCGTACTCGTCTACCGTGCCACCGCGACGCCGCCGCGTATCCTGCGGGTCCTGCATGGCGCCCGCGACTTGCAGGGCGCACTGCGCGACATGTTCGGGGGCGGATAGCCTTTACGCGTACTCGGTCCCCGCCTGCTGGTTCCGCAGCGCCACGGTCATCATGCGCGTGGCAGTCGCGTTGAAGGCTGCCCTGAAGTCGAAGCTCGCCTCGACGCCGGCCGGTCCCTCGATCGGGGTCTTGGCCAGCGCGAGGTAGACCTCGTGCAGCGCCACGGTGAGGCTGCGGTTGGCGTCGATCGTGTAGGCGAAGGCGAACTCGGCGGCGGTGCCGTTCTGCGCCTGGGCGAGCAGCGTGGTGTTCTCGAAGCGCACCGTGACCTGCCCCGTGCAGCGGGCGACGCCCGGGTCCACACCCTCGATGCGGCGATCGGCGCGGATGGTGCGGACCATCTCCATCCCGTTGCTGTAGGTCATGCGCGCGCCAGTGACCTGCGCCAGCGCCGAGCCCGCGCGGGTGATAGAGCCCTGCGCCTTGTTGAAGGCGGTGTAGGCCGCGCTGGTGGGCGTGCCGCCGCTGCTGGAGCCACCGCGCAGCGAACCCTGGCCCATCAACCCGAAGGTCGCGGTCGCTGGACCCGACGGCGAGAAGTCGATCTCCAGCGTGTCCGCACGCACGCCGGTACAGACATCGAAGCTCGGCACGTCGGGATAGCCGATCTCGACGCTGTTGGAGGGCAGCGCCGCGGCGCCCGAGCCGAAGGTGTGGATGAAGTTCGGGTTGGTGCCGGTGGTGGTCGGCGCGCCGAGCAGCAGCCGCAGCCAGTGACCGATGTTCACGAGATCGACGGGCACCACGACCTGGCCCTGCACTGTCACTGTGTCGAGGAAGGGCGCGGCGGGATCGCGGTTGCTGCCCACGCCGATCACGTCGGCATCGAGCAGCGGCTGCTCGGCGCCGAGGTCGCAGGACAGGAACGGCATGCGGCGCCAGTTGCCGGTGGGCGCGGTGCCGTAGGTGGTTTCGGGCAGCGTCAGCAGGCGGCAGTTGGCGCCGATGGCACGGGGCATGGGATGTCTCCGGGATCAGGCCAGCGGCGAGCCGGCGACGGTGTAGAAGAGCGTGACAGGGATGGAGGCGGCGCGGGCCGGCGCGGCGCCCTCGAACTCGACGTCGTCGAAAGTGGGCGCCCCGGGGGCGGCCCATTCCACCGCACCGCCGAGGGTCCGGTTGCTGGCGATACCGGCGGCGATGTCCACGAGCAGTGCGTCGAGGAGGGCGTTGCGCGCGGCGGGTGTCGCACCCGCAACGGTCACCTCGATCTCTGCGCGATGCTCGATGGCATAGGTGAGCGGGGAGAGGATGGCGGTCTCCTCCACCGTCTCGCCATCGCGCAGGACAACGAGACCACCTTGCGGGATGCGCTGCGGCGTGGTCTCGCCGCGCAGCACGATCGGCGGTGGGCTTCTGCTTGCCATCGAAGTGGTGAGGCGGCTGTGCAGCGCGGCCAGCGCGTTCTCGCGCATGCTCATGCTCATGCAGCGCGCCTCCCAGCCTCACGCTCCCAGGCCTGCACAAAGCGCCCCGGCAGCCGGCGCAGCCCGCGCTCGGCCGCACCCTTCACATCCAGCCGCTTGCGCAGCGCGACCTGCGGCAGCAGCAGGAACATCGGCACCATGCCGCGCTCCAGCATGCCGCGCGCCCAGGCCTCACGGCCCTTGCGGTTGCCGGTGCCGATCTCGGTCAGGCCGCCGGCATTGAGGCGCGTGCGTCGGCGTCGGCCGGTCTGCTCGCCTTGGCGCAGCGGCAGGCACCACACGAAGCCCAGCCCGGACTTGAAGGGCCGCAGGAAGGCCTGACCCGACGCCACCATCTGCGCCGGCGTGACGCGCGGCTTGGCACCGCGGCGCCCACCCTGCCGGTTGAGGCTGGTCGGGATGGCGAGGAACTTCCGCCCGCCCCTGGCGCGGATCACAGCCCCACGCTCGAAGGCGTCGATGACGTTGGGCACCTTGGTCCAGACCAGTCCCGCCGGCCGCAGCGACTGACCCGAGCGGGGGAACACCTGCGAGCGCCAGGCATTGGCGATGCCGCGCGCATTGCCGCCCAGCGCATCCGTCACCTGCCGGCGCAGCTCGGCCTTGACCTGCTCGGTCTCGCCACGGATCGCCTGCATGGCGGCGCGCTCGCCGGCCCGCACCTCCGCCGCGAGCACCTGGCGCAGGTCGCCAACAATGGTGGCGGCGAGGCGCATCAGCCGTCGCGATCGTCGCGGCGGCGATGGCCGATCTCGGTCTCCATGAGGGTGGAGAGCCGCTCCAGCAGCACGCGCACCTGCTCGAGGCGGCTGTCCACGCGCCAGACCAGCAGCAAAATGGCGACGAGGCCAGCGCCGTTCTCGGCGATCTGGAGGATCTGAGGGAGGTCCATGGGTGGCTCCTATCGCTGGCAGAGGACGCGCCAGGCGGTGCCGGTGGCGTCGCGGGTGGCGGAGGTGACGGTGAGGAGGTCGGGACCGACGGTGAGGGTGTCGCCGGCCGTGAGGTTGGGCAGTGCCGCTATGGCCACCGAGAGGATGTCGGTCACGGCGATGATCTCGGTCGCGAAGGCGTCGGCCACACGGTCGGGCGAGGAACGCAGCACGCGCAGGGCGATGGGCACGCCCGTGCCGGCCTGCCGGTAGACAGCCTCCACGCCGAGGTTCGGGTCGGCCACCAGCGCGGCCATGGCCGCGGCAAAGGCGCTCACGCCGGGTGGCTCCGACGATCAAGCTCGAAATGCGGCCCATCGCGGAACGACGTCCAGTCGCCACCCCAAGTGATCGGCACGCCGAGTTCCTTCGCCGCGGCCTTCATCGCCGCGCCGATCTGCTCGTAGAGCGGCCAGTCCCAGCGGACCTCGCCCTGCTCGACACCCCCATCACCGTCGTCCAGCCAATAGGCGAGATCCACAGCGTGCCCGGTGAGATGCCGGCTGTTCTTGGTGCGCGAGGCGCCGATGGCGACGAGCTGCGCCTGGCGCTCGCGCGTGCGCAGCCCCTCCGTCACGATGAAGGGCACGGCCTGGCGCGCGCGCTCGACGACGCGCACCAGGTCACGATGCACGCCCTGTAGGCGCTCGCGATCGCGCGGCAGAAGGCTCGCCATCACGCCCCCGAGGCCGGCACGCGGGCCAGCATGGCGCGCACCGTGGTGTCGGCGGCGAGCGCCGCGGCGGTGGCGATGCCGACCTGGAAATTGCCGGTGGCGGTGGTGGTGAGGCGCCGGTTCGCATTGTCCCAGAACAGCCGCGCGCCGGCGGTGATGGCC
>NZ_JBJJBR010000027.1:0-43997 GCF_045449635.1 Sabulicella flocculans
TCCAGCACCGTCCACGCCTGCTCGGACAACCAGAACAACCGCGCCATGGCCAATCTCCACCGCTGAACCTCAATCAGTGGCGAAACGCACAAACGATTCAATGGGTTGTATTGGTTCCCTACCTAGGGCGTGATCCCGCCTGCCGGGATCACGCCTTGGCGCGCGTGAGAAGGCGATCCGCCGCGATGGCGACCCGCCGCCGCGGACCGCGCCCTAGTGAGCGCCGACGCCGGGCGGGAAGGGATACTGCCCCGGGCGCGTCTCCACGGTGATCCAGCGCAGCTCGGTGAACTCCGCCACGCCGGCGCGGCCGCCGAAGCGGCCATAGCCGCTGGCCTTCACGCCGCCGAAGGGCATCTGCGCCTCGTCATGCACGGTGGGGCCGTTGACGTGGCAGATGCCGCTCTCGATGCGCTGCGCCACCGACAGGCCGCGGCTGACATCGCGGGTGAACACGGCGGCCGACAGCCCGTATTCGGTGTCGTTGGCCACCCGCACCGCCTCCTCCTCGTCGCGCACGCGGATGACCGCGACGACGGGGCCGAAGGATTCCTCGGCGTAGAGGCGCATCTCCGGCGTCACCTTGTCCACGATCCGCGCCGGCATCACCGTGCCCTGCCGGGTGCCGGCGCCATGGATTTCAGCCCCCTTGGCGCGGGCGTCCTCCACCAGCCCATCCACCATGGCGGCCGCGCCCTCATCCACCACGGAGCCGAGGAAGACCGGCCCGCCGCGCGGGTCGCCCACCGGCAGGGTGGCGGTGAACCTGGCGAAGCGGCGCACGAACTCGTCGGCCACGGCGTCCACCACCACGATGCGCTCGGTGGACATGCAGATCTGGCCCTGGTTCATGAAGGCGCCGAAGGCCGCGGCCTTCACCGCCTCGTCCAAATCGGCATCCTCCAGCACCACCAGCGGCGCCTTGCCGCCCAGTTCCAGCAGCACCGGCTTCAGGTGCCTGGCGCATTCGGTGGCGATGATGCGGCCGACGCGGGTGGAGCCGGTGAAGCTGATGCGCCGCACCGCCTTGTGGCCGATCAGCGCGTTCACCACCGCCGGCGCGTCCTCCGCCGCATGGGTGACGACGCCGACCACGCCCGGCGGCAGCCCCGCCTCCTCGAACACCTGGGCGATCAGCGCGTGCACGCCCGGGCAGGTCTCGGAGGCCTTGAGCACCACGGTGTTGCCGCAGGCCAGTGGCAGCGCCACGGCGCGGATGCCCAGGATCACCGGCGCGTTCCACGGCGCCATGCCGAACACCACCCCCACCGGGGCGCGGATGGTCATGGACAGGCAGCCCGGCTTGTCGGAGGGGATAGTCTCGCCCACCACCTGGGTGGTCATCGCCGCCGCCTCGCGCAGCATGCCGGCGGCGAGGTGGACGTTGAAGCCGGCCCAGCCGGCGGTGGCGCCCAGTTCCTCCGCCATCAGGCGGATGAACTCGGGGGCCTTGGCGGCCAGGGTGTCGGCGGCCTTCAGCAGGTGGGCGCGCCGGGCGTTCGGGCCCAGCGCGGCCCAGGCGGGGAAGGCGGCGGCGGCGGCATCGGCCACCGCCGCCGCCTCCGCCACGCCCATGGCGCGCGCCGTGGTGGCGACGTCGCCGGTGATGGGGTTGCGGCGCGTGAAGCCGTCATCGGGCATGGTCGTCTCCTCCGGGTTTCGGGCCGAAGGTGGGATGCGCCGCCCCGCACCGCAAGCCGATCAGCCCTTCCAGAAGTCCCGCACCTTGGCGAAGAACCCCTCGCTCTCGGGCGAGGAGGTGTCGCCCTTGGCGCTCTCGGCCTCGAAGGCCTCCAGCAACTCGCGCTGGCGGGGCGTGAGGTTCTGCGGCGTCTCCACCACGATCTGCACGTACATGTCCCCCCGCGCGGCGGAGCGCAGCACGGAGAAGCCCTTGCCGCGCAGGCGGAAGCTGTCGCCGGTCTGGGTGCCGGGCGGGATCTTCACCGCGGCGCGCCCGCCCTCGATCACCGGCACCTCCACGCTGCCGCCCAGCGCGGCCTGGGCCATGCGGATGGGCACGCGCACCATGATGTTCGGCCCCTCGCGGGTGAACAGGGCGTGCGGGGCGATGCCGATGTCCACGTAGAGGTCGCCCGCCGGGGCGCCGCGCAGCCCGGCCTCCCCCTCGCCGGACAGGCGGATGCGCGTGCCGTCCTCCACCCCCGCGGGGATGGAGACGGACAGCGTGCGGTCGCGCTGCACCCGGCCGGCGCCCTGGCACACCTTGCAGGGGTTCTTGATGGTGCGCCCGGTGCCCGAGCAGGTGGGGCAGGTGCGCTCTATCAGGAAGAAGCCCTGCTGGGCGCGCACCTTGCCCGCGCCCCGGCAGGTGGCGCATTGCTGGACATTGGCCGAGCCGCCCTCGGCGCCTGAGCCCGAGCACGCCTCGCAGGAGACGCTGCTGGGCACGCGCACGGTCTTCTTCAGCCCGGCGAAGGCTTCCTCCAGCGTGATCTGCACCTCGGTCCGCAGGTCGGCGCCGCGGCCGGCCGAGGCGCGGCCTGCCCCGCCGCCCTGCCTGCCGCCGAAGCGGCCGAACATCTCCTCGAAGATGTCCTCGAAGCCGCCGCCGCCGAAGCCGCCCGCGAAGCCGCCGCCGCCCGCGCCCGGCCCGCCGCCCTCGAAGGCGGCGTGGCCGTAGCGGTCGTAGGCGGCGCGCTTCTCCGCGTCCTTGAGCGTGTCGTAGGCCTCGTTCACTTCCTTGAACTTGGCTTCCGCCTCCGCGTTCCCCGCGTTGCGGTCGGGGTGCCACTTCATGGCGAGCTTGCGGTAGGCCTTCTTGAGGTCCTCCTCCGCGGCGTCGCGGGCGACGCCCAGCACCTCGTAGTAGTCGCGCTTGGCCATGGGCCTGGATTCCTCAGCCTGAACGAAGCGACGCCCGGTTCATCGCTGAACCGGGCGCCCGAAGGGTGATGCGGTCGCCCGCCCTCACGGCTTCTGCTGCTTCTTCGGGTCCACTTCCTCGAAGTCGGCGTCCACCACCTTGTCGCCGTTCGGGCCGGTGCCCGCGGCGTCGCCCTGCGGGTTCGCCTGCTGGCTGGCCTGCTCGGCCTTGTACATGGCCTCGCCCAGCTTCATGGACGCCTGGGAGAGCTTCTCCGCCGCCGCGTTGATGGCGTCGGCCTCGCCGCCCTCCATCGCCGCGCGCGCCTCGGCGATGGCGGCCTCGGCGGCCTCCTTCTCCGGGCCCGGCACCTTCTCGGCGTTGTCGCGGATGGTCTTCTCCGTCGCGTGCACCAGGGCGTCGAGGCCGTTGCGCGCCTCCACCGCCTCGCGCCGCTTCTTGTCGGCCTCGGCGTTCGCCTCGGCGTCGCGCACCATCTTCTCGATGTCGGCGTCGCTCAGGCCGGACTTGGCCTGGATGCGGATCTGCTGCTCCTTGCCCGTCGCCTTGTCCTTGGCGGAGACCGACACGATGCCGTTGGCGTCGATGTCGAAGGTGACCTCGATCTGCGGCACGCCGCGCGGCGCGCCGGGGATGCCGGTCAGGTCGAAGTTGCCCAGCAGCTTGTTGTCCGCCGCCATCTCGCGCTCGCCCTGGAACACCTTGATGGTCACGGCCGTCTGGTTGTCGTCCGCGGTGCTGAAGGTCTGCGACTTCTTGGTGGGGATGGTGGTGTTGCGGTCGATCAGGCGCGTGAACACCCCGCCCAGCGTCTCGATGCCGAGGCTCAGCGGCGTCACGTCCAGCAGCAGCACGTCCTTGACGTCGCCCTTCAGCACGCCGCCCTGGATGGCGGCGCCGATGGCCACGACCTCGTCGGGGTTGACGTTGCGGGCCGGCTCCTTGCCGAAGAAGCCCTTCACCGCCTCCACCACCTTAGGCATGCGCGTCATGCCGCCGACCAGGATCACCTCGTCGATCTCGCCCGCGGCGAGGCCGGCATCCTTCAGCGCCTGGCGGCAGGGCTCCAGCGTGCGCTGCACCAGGTCGTCCACCAGGGCTTCCAGCTTGGCGCGCGTCAGCTGCATCACCAGGTGCTTGGGCCCGGAGGCGTCGGCGGTGATGAAGGGCAGGTTGATCTCGGTCTGCTTGGACGACGAAAGCTCGATCTTCGCCTTCTCGCCGGCCTCCTTCAGGCGCTGCAGCGCCAGCTTGTCGCCGCGCAGGTCGATGCCGTTCTCGCGCTTGAACTCGTCGGCCAGGTAGTCGATCACGCGCTGGTCGAAGTCCTCGCCGCCCAGGAAGGTGTCGCCATTGGTGGACTTCACCTCGAAGACACCGTCGCCGATCTCCAGGATGGAGACGTCGAAGGTGCCGCCGCCGAGGTCATAGACCGCGATGGTGCCGGTGGCCTTCTTGTCCATGCCATAGGCCAGCGCGGCGGCCGTCGGCTCGTTGATGATGCGCAGGACTTCCAGGCCCGCGATGGCGCCGGCCTCCTTGGTGGCCTGGCGCTGGGCGTCGTTGAAGTAGGCGGGGACGGTGATGACAGCCTGCGTCACCTTCTCGCCCAGGTAGGCCTCGGCGGTGTCCTTCATCTTGGTCAGCACGTTGGCGCTGATCTGCTGGGGGGCGTACTTCTTGCCGTCCACCTCGACCCAGGCGTCGCCATTGTCGGCGCGCACGATGTTGAAGGGGGCGAGGCCCTTCTCCTTCTGCACCATGGCGTCGTCGAACTTGCGGCCGATCAGGCGCTTGACGGCGTACAGGGTGTTGGTGGGGTTGGTGACGGCCTGGCGCTTGGCGCTCTGTCCCACCAGACGCTCGCCGGTCTTGCTGAAGGCGACCATGGAGGGGGTGGTGCGCGCGCCCTCCGCGTTCTCCAACACCTTCACCTCGCCGCCTTCCATGATGGCGACGCAGGAATTGGTGGTGCCGAGGTCGATGCCGATGACTTTGCTCATCCGTCTTCTCCTGGTGCGGCGGCGTGGGAGGCGGCCCTGAGGAGGCACCGCGTCCCGCCCCTCGCGGATGGGGTGGAAACAAGGATGGGTGGGACATATTCACCGCGCCGCGCCGCCGCAAGGGGGCGGTCTGGACGCCCCGCCCACATGCGCGCATGGTCCGCCGCCGAAGGGGGAAGCGCGCATGGCATCCTACGTCCACATCCCGGCCCTGGAGCTGCAGGGCTTCGTCACCCGCATCTTCCTGGCCGCCGGCTGCACGGAAGCGGAGGCCGGGCGCATCAGCCACCACCTGGTCGGCGCCAACCTGGCCGGGCATGACAGCCACGGCGTGGTGCGGGTGCCGCGCTACGTGGAATGGCACCGCGCCGGGCACATCGTCGGCGGCCGCAAGGCCGAGGTGGTGACGGATGGCGGCGGCTTCCTGCTGCTCGACGGCGGCTACGGCTGGGGGCAGGTGGTGGCGGAGCAGGCGACGCGCCTGGCCATCGCCCGCGCGCGGCAGCTCGGCGCCTGCGTCATGGGCCTGCGCAACTCCGCCCACCTGGGGCGGGTGGGCGACTACGCCGAGATGGCGGCCGCCGAGGGCCTGATCTCCATCCATTTCGTCAACGTCGGCGGCTCGGTGCTGGTGGCGCCCTTCGGCGGGGCGGAGCGGCGCTTCTCCACCGCGCCGTTCAGCGTCGGCGTGCCGCTGCCCGGCGGGCCGGTGGTGCTGGACTTCGCCACCTCCCTGGTGGCGGAGGGCAAGGTGCTGGTGGCCAGCAACGGCGGCAAGGCGCTGCCCGAGGGCGCGCTGGTCAGCCCCGACGGCACGCTCTCGGCCGACCCGCGCACCCTGTACGGCGACTACGCCCCGGTCGGCCCGCGCAACCCGGAGAACGGGCTGGGCGCCATCCGCGCCTTCGGCGAGCACAAGGGCTCCGGCCTCGCCTTCATGTGCGAGCTGCTGGCCGGCTGCCTCACCGGCTCGCCCACCTCCGGCCCGGTGGAGGCGCGCGGGCGCGTCGTCAACGGCATGCTGTCCATCCACCTCTCGCCGAAGCATTTCGGCGACGAGGCCGCCTTCCACGCCGCCGCGCAATCCTACGTGGACTGGGTGAAGACCTGCCGCCCGGTGCACCCGGACGAGCCGGTGCTGGCCCCGGGCGAGATGGAGTCCCGCCGCCGCGCCGAGCGGCTGGTGAGCGGCGTGCCGCTGCCGGAGGAGGCCTGGGCCAACATCCGCGCCACCGCCGCCGCCCTGGGCGTGGAGGCCCCCTGATGGACCACGCCGCCGTCTCAGCGCTGCGCGCCCGCCTGCTCTCGGCGGCGGCCAAGCGCATCCCCAAGGCGGCCGCGGCCTCCTGCGCCCGCGCCCTGGGGCTGTGGCGCGACGAGGAGGTGAAGTTCACCACCGAGGCGCAGTTCCTGCTGGTGCTGGACCTGGGCGTCTTCGCCCCGCCCGGCGGCCACACCCCCGCCCTGGCGAGGGAGGCGAGGCAGCCGCACGACGCCGAGGAGGCGGCGGTGCTGGCCGCGCTGGCCGATGCGCGCTTCACCCTGTTCCGCCTCGGCGCCGCCCACCCCGAGGGCGGCGCCCGCGCCGAGGACCTGCTGCGCGGCACGGAGATCCGCCTGCGCGACGACCGCCTGCAGCAGCCGGAGTTCGAGGGCGTGGCCTTCGCCGGCCGGCTGATGCGGCTGGACGGGCTGGACTGGACCTGCGGCGCCGTCGCCCCGCTGACCGACGAGGTGCTGGAGGAGCTGCTGGGCCGCCCGGTGGCCCGCCCGCCCGCCCCGCGCATGCTGCCCCCGCTGACGCCCCCGGCGCCGGAGGACCTGGCCGTGCTGCGCGCCGCCGCCCTGGCGGAGGACTTCGCCGCCCGCACCTACCGCGCCGCGCTGGACCACGGGCTGCTGGGCAAGCGGCCTTGATGCGGCGCGCCTGAGGCGCCACCCTCCGGGCAACGAGAACCCTGGAGGCGTCCCATGTCCATCCCCCGCCGGCTGCTGCCCGGCCTCGCGCTGCTGCCCGCCGCGCCCGCCCTGGCCCAGGGCTTCCCCGAGCGGCCGATCACCCTGGTCACCGGCTTCGCGCCCGGCGGGTCCACCGACATCGCCTCGCGCCTGATCTCCGAGCGGTTCGCCGCCAACATCGGCCCCGGCGCGCGCATGGTGGTGGAGAACCGGCCCGGCGCCTCCGGCACGGTGGCGGCGGACTGGCTGCGGCGGCAGGCCCCGGACGGCCACACCATCATGCTGATCGAGGTGTCGTCGCACGCCATCGCGCCCGCCGCGCTGCAGGGCGGCACGCCCTTCGACCCGGTGGGCGACTTCACGCAGATCGGGCTGGTGGGCACCGCGCCGCTGATCCTGATCACCCAGCCTTCCTTCCCGGCGCGCACGGCGCCGGAGGCGGTGGCCCGGCTGCGCGCCTCGCGCCCGGAGGAGTTCGCCTACGCCACCTCCGGCGTCGGCTCCATCCCGCATCTGGCGGTGGAGATGCTGGGCGCGGCCATCGGCGCGCGCTTCACCCACGTGCCCTACCGCTCCGGCGGGCTGATGCTGACGGCGATCCACCAGGGCGAGGGGCAGTTCGGCATCGCCGTGCTGGCCAGCGCGGCGGCGCAGGTGCGCGACGGCATGGTGCGCGGCCTGGCGGTGACGAGCCGCGAGCGCTTCCCCTCCTTCCCCGACGTGCCGACCTTGCACGAATCCGCCCTGCCGGGCTTCGAGATGACCACCTGGAACATGATCATCGGCCCGCCGCGGATGAACCCGGCCATCCTCGCCACGCTCAACCGCGCGCTGGCCGCCACGGTGGCCGAGGAGCCGGTGCGCGAGCGCCTGCTGGGCGCCGGCGTCTCCGCTTGGAGCGGCGCCAACACCCCGGAGGTGGCGCGCGACTTCCTGCAAGGGGAGGTGCGCAAGTACCAGGAGGTGGTCGCCCGCACCGGCATCCGGCTGGAGCGCTGACGGGGCGTTGTTGATGCACGGGGCGTTCCGCGCTTCACTCGCGCCAAGCTGAGGAACGCCCCGACATGGATGGACTGACCGCCAAGACGCCCGCCCGCCCGATGGCGCGCGGGCGCCTGTTCTTCGCCAATCCGGGGCCCACCAACATCCCGGATTCCGTGCTGCTGGCCACCGCGCGCGCCAGCGTGGACTTCAACGACCCGGCCTTCATGGCGGTGTACGAATCCTGCATGGCCGGGCTGAAGAAGGTGCTCAAGACCGAGGCCGGCACGGTGTTCTGCATGACCACCTCCGGCCACGGCGCCTGGGAGGCGTCGCTGGTCAACGTGCTGAGCCCCGGCGACACCGTGCTGATCCCCGAGACCGGGCATTTCTCCGACACCTGGGCGAAGATGGCGCAGCGCCTGGGCTACCATGTGCAGTGGCTCCCGGCCGACTGGCGCCAGGGCATCGAGATGGCGCGGGTGCGCGAGGCGCTGGCGGCGGATGCGGCGCACGCCATCAAGGCCGTGTGCTGCGTGCACAACGAGACCGCCGCCGGCACCCGCCTGCCCATCGAGCGGGTGCGCGCCATCCTGGACGAGCACGGCCATCCGGCGCTGCTGATGGCCGACACGATCTCCTCGCTCGGCTGCTTCGATTTCCGCATGGACGAGTGGGGGGTGGATGTCTGCGTCGGCGGCTCGCAGAAGGGGCTGATGCTGCCCACCGGCTTCGCCTTCACCGGCGCCAGCCCCAAGGCGCTGGAGGCCCACCGGGCCGCCACCACGCCGCGCTTCTACCTCGACTGGTCGCAGATGCTGGCGCGGCCGCAGAAATCCTTCGTGGGCACCGTGCCGGTCACCCTGTTCTACGGCCTCGCCGAGGCGCTGCGCCTGATGCTGGAGGAGGAGGGGCTGGAGAACGTGTTCCGCCGCCACGCCCGGCTGGCCCGCGCCGTGCGCGCCTGCGTGGCCCATTGGGGCGAGGGCAACAGCGGCCCGCAGCTGTTCTGCCAGAACCCCGAGCGCGTGTCGGACAGCGTGACCACCGTGCTGATGCCCGAGGGCCACGACGCCGAGGCGGTGCGGAAGATCGCGCTGGAGCGGTTCAACGTCTCCACCGGGGCGGGGCTGAACGTGCTGGCGGGCAAGGTGTTCCGCATCGGCCACCTGGGCGACTTGAACGAGCCGATGATCCTGGGCACCTTGGGCGCGGTGGAGATGGCGCTGGAGCTGGCCGGGGTGCCGCACCGCCCCGGCGGCGTGCAGGCGGCCATGGCCAGCCTGACCCGTCCGCCCGCCTGAGCCACCCCCGGGCCGGGCCCAACCCTGGGCCGCCGCGCGGCGTTCGCCCTGGCAGGACAACGCCAGAAAGGAGACCGCGGCGATGATGCACGACATCGGTGAGCACATGGAGATCGTCGGCAGCGACGGCACCATGGTCGGCAAGGTGGACAAGGTCGAGGGCGACCGCATCAAGCTGACCAAGGACAGCGACCCGCATGGGCAGGGCCACCACCACTACCTTCCCGTCTCGGCCGTGCAGTCCACCCAGGGCGGCAAGGTCATGCTGGAGATGAGCGGCGCCGAGGCGAAGCAGAAGCTGTCCTCCCAGATGGGCTGAACTCCATCCCCCGCGCGCGGCCGGCGTTCACCGTCAGCCGCGCGCCCTCCACCCGCACGTCCCACCACATCTCCCCGAGGATGGAGGGGGCATGGACGCGGGCCAGGCCGGGCGCCACCGCCTCCAGCCGGCCGGGAACGCCGCGGCGCAGCGGGCCGCCGATCTCGACATGCTCGCCGGCGATGCGCCATTCCGCCTGCGCCTCGGCGCAGCGCCAGGTGCCGTCCAGCGCCGGCAGCTTCCCGCCGGGGGCGCGGTCGAAGCGCAGGGTGACGCCCGCGTCCATCTCCACCGCCAGCGCCCCGTCCTCCTGCCGCAGCGCGAAGGGGAAGGCGGCGCGCCGTTCGTGCCAGCGGCCATCCTCGTGCGGGACCAGGGCGAAGGGGGTGCCGTGCATGCGCGCCACCGGGCCGGGGCCGATGTCGAGCGAAAGCCCGGCCTCCAGGCAGGCCCAGCGCCCTTCCAGCCCGTCGGCCGGCGGGGCGGGCGGGGCGGGGCGCAGGCCGGCATCGCCGGCCAGGGCGGCGGCCAGCACCTCCAGCGCCATCGCCAACGGGTCCAGCCCGGCGGAATTGGCCAGCACCATCACCGTCAGCCGGCGCGACGGCACGCGCAGGAAGGCCGAGCGGTAGCCCGGCCACAACCCGCCATGGGCGTGCAGGCGCAGCCCGCGCCACTCCCCCACCTCCAGGCCCAGCCCGTAGCGGCCGGGGGCGCCGCCGGGGAAGGGCGGGGCCTCGGCCAGGGCGGCCTCCAGCGGGCCCAGCGTTTCCAGGGACAGCGCCCGCGCCCACAGCGCCAGGTCCTCGACGGTGGAAACCAGCCCGCCCTCGCCGCCCAGGGGGAAGCCGTGCGGGGCGCGCCGCCCATCGGCCAGGTGGCCGGTGGCGAGGCCCGGCACCGGGGCCAGCAGGTCCGGCGCGTGGCGGGTGCGCGTCATGCCCAGGGGGGCGAAGATGCGGCGGTCCAGCACCTCGGCCAGCGGGGCGCCCTCCACGGCCTCGATCGCCTGGCCGAGCCAGCGGAAGCCGGTGTTGCTGTACAGGAAGCGGGTGCCGGGCGCGAAGTTCAGCCCGGTGGCCGGGGCGATCAGCCCGTCCAGCTCCGCCTCCGACACCGGGTGGGACAGGTCCAGCCCGCCCAGCCGCGCCAGCTCGAACATGTCGCGCAGGCCGGCGCGGTTCTGCGCCAGCAGGCGCAGCGGCAGCGGGTGGAAGGCGGCGGGCAGGGCGGGCAGGTGCTTGCCCAGGGGGTCGTCCAGGCGCAGCCTGCCCTCGCGCTCCAGCAGCAGCAGGGCGGCGCAGGTGACGTGCTTGGAAACGGAGGCGATGCGGAAGGCGGTGTCCGGCCCGATCGGCACCTGGTGCTCCAGGCTGGCCAGCCCGCCGCCGCGGCGCAGCAGCAGCGCGCCGTCGCGCGCCACCCCTACCGCCGCGCCCGGGCCGCCGGCCAGCGGCGCCAGCATCAGGCCGACGCGGCGCTCCAGCCGCAGCAGGTCGAGGTCTCGCATGGAGGGCAATGTAAACCCGACTTGGTGGCAAGGATACTGGCCGGGCGCGGCCCGGCCGCTCAGAACACCAGGGTGAAGCTGGTGCCCTGGCCGGGGGCGCTGTCCACCCGGACGTCGCCGCCCGACTGGGTGACGAAGCCATGCACCTGCGCCAGCCCCAGCCCGGTGCCCTTGCCGGCCGGCTTGGTGGTGAAGAAGGGCTCGAACAGCCGCGCCATCACCTCCGGCGGCATGCCCTCGCCGTCATCGGCCACGGTCAGGCAGGGGCGGCCGCCCGCCAGCCCGGTGGCCAGGCGCAGCCTGCCGCCCTGCGGCATGGCGTCGCGCGCGTTCATCACCAGGTTCAGGATGGCGGTCTCCAGCTGGGCGGGGTCCAGCGTCACCGCGGGCAGGCCCTCGGCCAGCGCGGTTTCCAGCCTGATGCCGCGGCCCAGGGAATGGCGCAGCAGCTCCGTCATCCCGCCGATGCGCGCCGACAGGTCGAAGGCCACCGGCTCCAGCGGCTGCTGCCGCGCGAAGGCGAGCAGCTGGCGGATCATCCGCCGGGCGTTGTCGAGCGAGGCGCCCACCCCCTCGGTCACCTGCTGGCGCTCCTCGGGCGTCAGCCCCTCGGCCGAGAGCAGGTGCATGCCCGAATCCACCACCTGCAGCACGTTGCCGAAATCATGCGCCAGCGAGCCGGTGAGCTGGCCCATGGCCTGCAGCTTCTCCGAGTGGCGCAGCGCCTGCTCGGCGCGCATCAGCTCCGCGGTGCGCTCCTGCACGCGGCGCTCCAGCTCCGCCTCGCGCTCGGCCAGGGCGCGCTGGGCCAGCACGCGGTCCGTCGTCTCGACCACGGTGTTCAGCAGGCCGCGCACCACCCCCAGCGCGTCGCGCAGCGGCGAGTAGGAGAAGGTGAACCAGGCGCGCTCGGGGTGGCCGTTGCGCGCCACCTCCATCTCCAGGTCCTCGAACCACAGCGCCTCGCCGGCATAGGTGCGGCTGATGAGGGGGCCGAGCTGGCCGCGCAGCTCGGGCCAGACCTCGTCCACGGGGCGGCCCAGGGCGGCCGGGTGGCGGGCGCCGAGGATGGCGGCGTAGCCGGCGTTGTAGACCATCGCCCGCTCCTCGCCCCACATCACCAGCATGGGGAAGCGGGAGGCGAGGATGAGGTCCACCGCCAGGCGCAGCGCCAGCGGCCAGTGCAGCTGCGGGCCGAGCGGCGTCGCGGCCCAGTCGGTCTCCGCCACCAGGCGGGCCAGGGCGGCGGGGCCCTGGGGGCCGGGCATCCCGTGATCCATGATCAAGAAGATACGCCATCGGCTTGAACCGCGCCACAAGGCCCTGCCAGGATACGGGAAACCCCGGAGGAAACCCCATGACCGCCACCACCCGCCGGGCCGCCCTGGCCCTGCCGGCGCTGATGCCCGGCCTCGCCGCCGCGCAGGCCGCCCGGCCCGTGACCATCGTCGTGCCCTTCGCGCCCGGCGGCTCCACCGACACCGTCTCCCGCCTGATGGCCGAGCGCATGGGCCAGGTGCTGGGCGCCAACGTGCTGGTGGAGAACCGCCCCGGCGCCAACACCGCCATCGGGGCGGAGGCGGTGTCCCGCGCCCAGCCGGACGGGCAGACCCTGCTGATGGCCGCCGGCACGACCCTGACGGTGAACCCGGTGATCCAGCGCAACCTGCCCTACCGGGTGGAGGATTTCGCGCCGGTCGTGCTGGCCTCCACCTTCCCCTTCGCCGTCATCGCACGCCATGACGGCCCGGCGGACATCGCCGCCCTGGCCGCCGCCGCCCGCGCCCGGCCCGGGCGCATCACCTACGGCACCAACGGCCCCACCACGCTGACCAACATCGCCATGCTGATGGTGCTGGAGCGCCTGGGCGTGACCATGCAGGACGTCACCTACCGCGGCGACGCCCAGGCGCTGTCGGACTTCCTGGCCGGCAACCTGGACCTGCTGGTGGTCGCGGGCTCCACCGCCGTGCCGGTGTTCCGCAACAACCAGGGGCGCATCCTGGGCTGGACCAGCGCCCAGCGCGTGCCCTCCACCCCCGGCGTGCCCACCTTCGCCGAGTCGTATCCCGGCTTCGAGGCGCTGTCCTGGTTCGGCCTGCTGGCGCCGGCCCGCACCCCGCCCGCCCAGGTGGCGCGGCTGAACGCCGCCGCCAACGAGGCGCTGAACGAGCCCCGCGTGCGCGAGCGCCTGACCAACGAGGCCCAGTTCCTGCGCGGCGGCAGCCCGGAGGACTTCGCGGCCTTCCTGCGCGAACAGGACCGCATCTGGCGCCCCGTGCTGTCCCGCATGGAGGTCCCGTCCTGACGCCGCGCGGCCCGTCGGGGCAAGAGCCTTGCGTTTCCGCGCCTCCGGCCCGACATGGCGCCCGGTTGAATCTGTATGGAGCGAAACGCATGACCCTGTCCCGGCGCGCCCTTCCGGCGCTCGCCCTGGCGCCCCTCGCGGCCCCGGCCCTGGCCCAGCCCCGCTACCCCGACCGGCCCATCACCATCATCGTGCCCTTTGCCGCCGGCGGCCCGACCGACACGGTGGCCCGGCTGGTGGCCGAGGCGATGGGCCGCGACCTGGGCGGCACCGCGGTGGTGGAGAACGTGGGCGGGGCCGGCGGCACGCTGGGGGCGCAGCGCGTGGCCCAGGCGCGGCCGGACGGCTACACCCTGCTGGTGCACCACATCGGCATGGCCACCATCCCCACCCTCTACCGGCGGCTGGCCTATGACCCGGTGAACGGCTTCGAGCCGGTCGGCCTCATCACCGAGGTGCCGATGACGCTGGTGGGCAAGCGCGCCCTGCCGGCCAACACCATGGCGGAGCTGGTGGCGCTGGTGCGGCGCGAGGGCGACCGCATCAACCTGGCCAATGCCGGCGTCGGCGCGGCCAGCCACCTGTGCGGCATCCTGTTCCAGGCGGCGCTGAACCTGCCGCTGACCACCGTGCCCTACCGCGGCACCGGCCCGGCGATGAACGACCTGGTGGGCGGCACGGTGGACCTGATGTGCGACCAGACCACCAACACCACGGAGCAGATCCGCGCCGGCACCATCAAGGCCTTCGCCACCACCACCAGCACCCGCGTGCCCTCCCTGCCCGACATCCCCACGGCGCGCGAGGCCGGGCTGTCCAACTTCGAGGTGAGCGTCTGGCACGGCCTCTACGCGCCGCGCGGCACCCCGGCCGAGATCGTGAACCGCCTGTCCGCCGCGCTGCAGGTGGCGCTGCGCAACGAGGCGCTGGTGCGCCGCTTCAACGACCTGGGCACCGAGCCGGTGGCGCAGGACAAGGCCACCCCGGCCGCGCACCGCGCCTTCTGGCAGGCGGACGTGGCGCGCTGGCGCCCCATCATCCAGGCCGCGGGCCAGTTCGCCGACTGAGGCGTCGCCCGCCTACAGGACCCGGCCGCTGGCCGGGTCCAACAGGTGCATGTTGGACAGGTCGGCGGTCAGGCGCAGCGGCGCGCCGGGCGCCGCCGGCACCGTGGGGTCCAGCCGCGCGCAGAGGTCGCGCGCGGCACCCAGGTGGAAGTGCACCAGCGTCTCCATGCCCATGGGCTCGATCACCTCCGGCACCACCTGCAGGTCGGCGTAGCCGGGGCGGCCCTGGCGCGGCTCGGTCAGGTGCTCGGGGCGCAGGCCCAGCAGCACCTCGCGCCCACCATGGCCGGCGTAGCGCGCGCCCCGCGCCTCCGGCACCGGCAGGACGATGCCGTCCGGCAGGCGCAGATTCAGCGCGCCCGAGGCGGGCTCCAGCATCGCCGGGATGAAGTTCATCGCCGGGCTGCCGATGAAGCCGGCGACGAAGCGGGTGGCCGGGTGGTGGTACAGCTCCTGCGGCGGGCCGGCCTGCTCGATGCGGCCGTTGTTCATCACCACCACGCGGTCGGCCAGCGTCATCGCCTCCACCTGGTCGTGGGTGACGTAGACGGTGGTGGTGCGCACCGCCTGGTGGACCTTCTTGATCTCGGTTCGCATCTGCACCCGCAGCTTGGCGTCGAGGTTGGACAGCGGCTCGTCGAACAGGAAGACCTTGGGGTTGCGCACGATGGCGCGGCCCATCGCCACGCGCTGCCGCTGCCCGCCCGACAGCGCCTTGGGCTTGCGCTCCAGCAGGGGCGCGATGTCGAGGATGCGCGCCGCCTCGCTCACGCGCTTCTGGATCTCGGCCCTGGCGAACTTCCGCAGCGTCAGCCCGAAGGCCATGTTGTCGAACACGGTCATGTGCGGATACAGCGCGTAGTTCTGGAACACCATGGCGATGTCGCGGTCGCGCGGCGGCACGTCGTTCACCACGGCGCCGCCGATGGACACCTCGCCGCCCGAGATGTCCTCCAGCCCCGCGATCATCCGCAGCGTGGTGGACTTGCCGCAGCCCGAGGGCCCGACGAGGACCACGAACTCGTGGTCGGCGATGTCGAGGTCGATGCCCTTCACCGCCTGCACGCCGCCCTCGTATTCCTTCACCAGCCCGCGGAGGGAAAGCTGCGCCATGCGTGTTCAGCCCTTGGTTGCGCCGGCGGTCAGCCCGGCCACGTAGTAGTCCATCAGGAAGGCGTAGACGACGACCGGCGGCAGCGCCGCCAGCAGCGCGCCCGCCATCAGCTGCCCCCAGGCGAAGGTGTCGCCGCGGATGAGCTGGGAGACGACGCCGATGGTCAGCGGCATCTCGTCGGGCCGGGTGATGAAGGCGGTGGGATAGACGAAGGCCGCCCATGAGACGGTGAAGGCGAAGATGGTGGCGGCGATGATGCCCGGCAGCGCCACCGGGATGAAGATGCGCCACAGCATCTGCAGCCAGCCCGCGCCGTCGATCAGCGCCGCCTCGTCCAGCTCCTTGGGGATGGAGGCGAAGTAGCCGATCATGATCCAGGTGCAGAAGGGCACGGTCAGCGTGGGATAGACCAGCACCAGCCCCCAGGTGGAGTTCAGCAGCCCCAGCCCGCCGACGATCTGGTAGAGCGGGATGAACAGCAGCGTGTCCGGCACCAGGTAGGTGAGGAACACCCCCGTCGCCAGCCATTGCGAGCCCCAAAAGCGCATGCGCGACAGCGCGAAGGCCGCGGGCACCGAGATGAGCATGGTAAGCGCCACCACCAGCACCGTCACCTGGATGGAGTTCCAGAAGAAGCCGCGGAACATCGGGTTGCCGATGATGGCGGCGAAGTTCTCCAGCGTCGGGTTCAGCACGATCCAGGGGTTGCCCGTCTGGTCGGCGATCTCGCTGCTGGTCTTGAGCGCGGTGACCAGCATGTAGAAGGGCGGCGCCAGCATCACCACCGCGGCGATGACGAGGGAGACGTAGGCGCTCCACAGCGCCCAGCGCCGCTCCGCCGCCAGCGAGCCGATCCTCACGCGCCGATCTCCTTCGTGCGCTGGTTGATGCCGCGCAGCACGAAGAAAGCGATGACGGCCAGCAGCGGGAACATGAACAGGCTCACCGCCGCGCCGCGCGGGATGTTGCCGCTCAGCACGCCCACCTGGAAGGCGTAGGAGGCGAAGACGTGCGTGAGGTCGCGCGGCCCGCCATTGGTGAGCACGCGCACGATGTCGTAGTTGGCGAAGGTGACGATCAGGCTGAACAGCACGGTGATGGAGATGATGTTGCGCATCATCGGCAGGGTGACGTAGCGCAGCCGCTGCCAGGAGGAGGCGCCGTCGATGTCGGCCGCCTCATACAGCTGCTCGGGCACCGACTTCAGCGCGGCGAGGTACATGATCATGAAGAAGGGCGCGCCGTACCACACGTTGACCATGATGACGGAGATGCGCGCCCACCACGGCTCGCCCAGCCAGGGCACGGCCGGCACCGCGAAGATGGCCAGCAGCCAGTTGAGCGAGGAGTAGGAGGGCTCGAACATCCACCACCACCCCAGGGTGGACAGCGCGGGCGGGATCACCCAGGGCACCAGCAGCACGCCGCGCCACAGGCGCTGCCCCTTGGTGGGGATGTGGTGCAGCATGTGCGCCAGCCAGAAGCCGATCAGCGCCTTGAGGATGACGGCGGTGACGGCGAAGAAGCAGGACTGCCAGATCACGCCGCGGAAGGTGTCGTTCTCCAGCAGGATGGCGAAGTTCTCCAGCCCGATGAAGGCCGTCATCCGACGGTTCAGCGTGGACAGGTAGATGGCGTAGGCGGCGGGCCAGGCGACCAGCCCGCCGATCACCGCGATCAGCGGCAGGGTCAGCAGGAAGGCGACGGTGGATTTCCGCCGCGCCATCCGCCGCATCGTGCCGGCGCCGGCCGCCGCGCGCGGCGCCGCCATCGCCCCGCCATCCATGCGCGCCTCAGCCGCGCCGCATGTTGTTGATCTCGCGCTCCAGCCAGGCCAGCGCCTGCTCGACCGTCTCGCCGCCCTGGGCGGCGCGGGCGATCACCTTGGTGTTCAGCGCCTGGATGTACATCTGCGTCGCCAGTTCCGGCGGGGCGGGCGCGAAGGCGATGGAGGGCGTCGCCTGGTGGTGCGGCTTCAGCGGGTAGTTGTAGATGGTGCCCACCGGCGGCCCCTCGCTGGCCCAGACGCGGAAGTCGGTCATGCTGGCGAAGGGCGGGATGTCGTAGCCCTGCGAGGTCTGGGTGGTCAGCTCGGCGCTCTCGCGCTCCGTCAGGAATTCCAGCAGCTGCTTGGCGGCGTTCTTCTGCCGGCCGAAGGCCCAGATGGCGCTGTTCCAGGGCAGGTAGGCCAGGAAGCGGCCGCGCGGGCCGGCGGGCATCGGGATGGTCCAGCACTTCTCCGCCACCTGCGGCGCGTCGCGCTTGGCCACCGCCCAGGCGGAAGGCGGGTTGAACACCAGCGCCGAGCGGCCGGAGATCAGCGCGCGGTTGTTGGACGCGTCATCCCAGGCCCAGACGTCGTTGGGCAGGAAGCGCGCCAGGCGCACCGCGTAGTCCATCACCTGCCGCAGCTCCTGGTTGCCGCGGATGGTGGGGTTGCCGCGCTCGTCGGTCACGCGCGCGCCGTAGGAGGCGAACAGCGCGCCCACCCAGTCCACCGCGTCGGTGAACTGGCCCATCGGCAGGCCGAAGGGCACGCCCGCGCGGTGGCAGGCCTCGGCGGCGCGCAGGAAGGTGTCCCAGGTCCAGTTGTCGGCGCCGGGGCCGCGGCGGTCCTCGGCTGGCCACATCGCGCGCACGTCCAGCCCGGCGTGCTGCTCCAGCAGGTCGAAGCGGCACAGCGCCGGCTTGTTCTGCGTGCCCGAGGTGGCCGGGACCGCGCGCCAGGAGCCCCGCTGCTTGCCCAGGAACTCCGCCACCGGGTTGATGGCGCCGTACTTGGCGATCAGCCGGCCCATCACGTCGTCCACCGGCTCCAGCTGGTCGGCGTAGGTGCCGACATCCCAGGGCGCCAGCGAGATGATGTCGTGGCCCGAGCGGCTCTGCGCCTGCGCGGCGGCGGTGAGCTGCAGCTGGTTGCCGGTGGTGTTGATGAAGTCGAGCGAGACGGTGACGCGGTTGCGCTCGCCCCAGCGGCCGCACAGCTCGCGCAGCGCGCCGTTGCCGGTGGGCACCCAGTGGTCCCAGAAGGCGCAGCGCAGCGTGGGCATGGCCTGGCCGAACACGGCGGGCGCCTGCAAGGCGGTGATCGCCGCGCCGCCGGCGAGCACGCCGCGGCGCGACAGGGTCGCGTCTGCCATCCTGGAACTCCTCCTGCATCGCGGTCTGCCGCCGCTGCGCGAAGCCTACGCAGCGCGGCGCGCGCGGCGCAAGCGCCTTGCCGCCCTCGCTGCGCCGCAGCAGGATGACGGCATGGACACCCACCGCTTCGACGCGCTGGTGATCGGCGCGGGCATGGCCGGCGCCACCGCCGCCGCCCACCTGGCCCCCACCCACCGCACCGCCATCCTGGAGGCCGAGGAAAGCGCCGGCTACCACACCACCGGGCGCTCGGCGGCCATCTGGATCCTCAACTACGGCAACACCGACACCCGCATCCTCACCGGCGCCTCGCGCGGCTTCTTCGAATCGCCGCCGGAGGGGTTCGGGGTGCTGGCGCAGCCGCGCGCCATCCTGTCCCTCGCGCCCGCGGAGCAGCTGGAGGCGATGGCGATGATGCGCCGCGTCGGCATGGGGCTGACGGAGATCAGCGTCGCCGAGGCGCGCGCCCTGGTGCCCGCCATCCGCGAGGACTACGCCGTGGCCGCGCTGATCGAGCGCGACGCCTTCGACATGGACGTGGCCGCCCTGCACGAGGGCTTCCTGCGCGCCGCCCGCCGCAACGGCGAGCTGGCGCTGCGCCGCCGCGCCGGCCGCGTGTGGCGCGAGGCCGGCGACTGGTGCGCCGAGACCACGGGCGGCGAGGTGTTCCGCGCGCCCCTCCTGGTCAACGCCGCCGGCGCCTGGGGCGACGAGGTGGCGCGCAACGCCGGCGTGCGCCCGCTGGGGCTGCAGCCCAAGCGCCGCACCGCCTGCATCCTGGACCCCGCGCCCTACGACGCGCGGGACTGGCCGCTGGTGGGCGACGTCGCGCACTCCTGGTACGCGCGGCCCGAGGCGCGGGCCAAGCTGATGGTCTCCCCGGCGGACGAGACGGACAGCGAGGCCACCGACGCCCAGCCCGACGAATACGACGTGGCGGTGGGGGTGGACCGCATGCAGCAGGCGCTGGACATCGAGGTGCGCCGGGTGGAGCACAAGTGGGCCGGGCTGCGCACCTTCGCCCCCGACCGCTCGCTGTGCATCGGCGAGGGCAGCGAGCGCGGCTTCCTGTGGATGTGCGGCCAGGGCGGCTACGGCATCCAGACCGCGCCGGCCGCCGGCCGCCTGCTGGCCGCCCTGGCGCGCGGCGAGGCGCCCGACGCCGACATCGCCGCCGCCGTGCCGCTGGTGGACCCGGGGCGCTTCGCGTGACGCCCGGCTTCGCCGAGGTCCAGGCCGCCGCGGCGCGCATCGCCGGGCGGGTGCGCCGCACGCCGCTGCTGCGCCACCGCGCGCTGGACCAGGCCGCCGGCCGCCCGGTCTGGGTGAAGCCGGAGCCGCTGCAGGCCACCGGCTCCTTCAAGCTGCGCGGCGCCACCAACGCCCTGCTGCTGGAGCGCCCGCGGGCGGTGGTGACGCATTCCTCCGGCAACCACGGCCAGGCGGTGGCCTGCGCCGCCGCCGCGCTGGGCATCCCCGCCCTGGTCGCCATGCCGGCCGACGCGCCGCAGGTGAAGGTGGCGGCGACGCGCGCCTGGGGCGCGGAGATCCACCCCTTCGACCGGCACGGCGTGGACCGCGACGCCCTCGCCGCGCGGCTGGCGGCCGGGCGCGGCGCCGTGGTCATCCCGCCCTTCGACCACCCGGCGGTGATCGCCGGCCAGGGCACCGCGGTGCTGGAGGCGCTGGAGGACATGGAGGCCGCCCCGGCCGACATCCTGGTCTGCACCGGCGGCGGCGGGCTGCTGGCCGGCTCCGCCCTCGCGGCCGAGGGGCGGGCCCCGGCGGCGCGGCTGTGGGCGGTGGAGCCGGAAGGCTGGGACGACTACGGCCGCTCGCTGCGCGCCGGCCGCCGCCTGGCCAATGACGGCGCGGCGGAGGGCTATTGCGACGCCCTGCTGTCCCGCGCGCCGGGCGAGATCACCTTCGCGGTCAACGCGCCGCGGGTGGCGGGCGGGCTGGCGGTGGGCAAGGCGCAGGTGCAGGCGGCGATGCGCTTCGCCTTCACCCACCTGAAGCTGGTGGTGGAGCCCGGCGGGGCGGTGGCGCTGGCGGCGCTGCTGGCCGGGCTGGCGCCGGGCGAGGGGCCGGCGCTGGTGGTCCTGTCGGGCGGCAACGTGGACCCCGCCACCTTCGCGGAAGCCCTGGCCGCCGCCTGACGTTGGCGGGGGCATGAGCAAGATCTGGACCCACGGCTTCCTGCTGCACGCCGCGCTCGCCGGGGGGCTGGCCTTCCTGCTCGCCTGGGCGGTGCTGCGGACCATGGACGCGGTGATGGTCGGCTGGTGCGTCCACGTGCTGACGCACGGCGCCCTGCTGTGGCGCCACCTGTGGTGCGCCACGTCGGAGAAGATGCGCCACCGCGCCGCCGCCCTGGCCGAGGGCCGGCGCACCGTGCTGCTGGCGGCGCTGCTGGCCGCCGCCGTCGCCGCCGGGGTGCTGGTGGCGGAGCTGGTGGGCGACCGCGGCGCCCGCCCGTGGGAGCGGGTGCTGGCGGTGGTGGCCATCGCCCTGTCCTGGTGCCACGTCCACGCGCTGTTCGCGCAGGAATACGCGCACGAGTACTGGCACCACGAGCAGGGGCTGGGCTTCACCGGCGGCGACGGCACGCCGGAGTTCAGCGACTTCCTCTACGTCGCGGTCACCATCGGCACCTCGGCGCAGATCAGCGACACCGAGACGACCTCCACCTCTATCCGCCGCGCCGTGACGCTGCACTCGCTGGTGGCCTTCGCCTTCAACGCGGTCATCCTGGCCGCGGGGGTCAACGTGCTGGCGGGACTCGCGGGGGAGTGACAGCCTCCGCCGCATGATCATCCCGCATGTGCGCCCCTGGGGCGGCCCGCCCGCCGACCTCCACCTGGATGGGGCGCGCATCGCCGCCGTCACCCCCAGCGCGGCGGCGGGGCCGGCGCCGCTGGCGCTGCCCGGCTTCGTGGAGGGCCATTGCCACCTGGACAAGACGCTGTGGGGACGCCCCTGGTGGCCCAACGCCATCGGCCCCGAGCGCGAGGACCGCATCCGCAACGAGCAGGCGATGCGCGGCCCGCTGGGCCTGGACCCGTTCCGCGAGGGGCTGGCGCTGTGCGAGGCGCACCTGCGCGCCGGCACCACCCGCCTGCGCTCCCACGTGGACGTGGACGGCGAGAGCCGGCTGCGCCACGTCGAGGCGCTGCTGCGGCTGCGGGAGCACCTGGCCGGGCGGCTGGAGATCCAGCTGGTCGCCTTTCCGCAGGACGGCATCCTGCGCACGCCCGGCGCCCGCGAATGGCTGGAGGAGGCGCTGCGCCTGGGCTGCGACGCGGTGGGCGGCATGGACCCTTCCGTGGTGGATCGCGACCCGGTGCGCCACCTGGACGCCGTCTTCGCCCTGGCCGAGCGCCATGGCCGCCCGGTGGACATCCACCTGCACGAGCCCGGCGAGCTGGGCGCCTTCGCGCTGGAGCTGGTGGCGGAGCGCACGCGGGCGCTGGGGCTGGCCGGGCGCGTCGTGGTCAGCCACGCCTTCGCCCTGGGCGACGTGCCGCCCGCGCGGGCCGAGGCGCTGCTGGCGCTGCTGGCCGAAGCCGGGGTGGCGCTGTGCTCCACCGCCGCGCCGTCCCGCCCGGTGCCGCCGCTGCGGCGGGCGCGGGCGCTGGGCGTGACGCTGTTCGCCGGCAACGACAACATCCGCGACATGTGGGCGCCCTACGGCCAGCCCGACATGCGCGAGCGCGCCAGGCTGATGGGGCTGAAGCACGAGCTGCGCCGCGACGAGGAGGTGGCCTGGGCGCTGGCCACCGTGACCACCGAGGCGGCGCGGGGCTGCGGCTTCGGCGCCTATGGCCTGGAGCCCGGGGCGCGGGCCGACATCGTGCTGCTGGACGCCGCCACCCTGGCCGAGGCCGTGGTGTCGCCGCGCGCCCCGCTGCGCGTCGTCAGCCACGGGCGGGAGGTTCAGACCAGCTGGTAGCGCGCCCGCGCCGCGCGCTCGATGGCGCCGGCCACCAGCCGGTCCAGCTCCAGCCCGATGCGGAGCTGCTGGAGGAAGACCAGCTCCTCCTGCGTCGCCTCGCCATCGGCGGCGGCGATTTCGCAGGCCAGCAGGTAGGCGGTCTCGCGCAGGCGCGGGGGCAGGGCGTCGTGGATGAGGTCGATGGCGCGGTCCACGCCGTCGGTGGCGGCCAGCAGGGGCAGGCAGGCCTCGGTGGCGGCCGCCACCTCCTGCGCGTCCACCCCGGCGAAGGCCGGCAGCTCGCGCACCAGCCGCGTCATCTTGCCGATTTCGGCGTCGTCCACGTGGGCGCCGGAGGCCGCCATGAACAGCATGGCGCCGATCAGCGCCTCGTGCGGCGTCAGGCGGTCAGGGATGGCGTTCATGTCTCTCCTCCATGTGCCGGGGCATAACCTTCCAGCAAGGAACGGGTTTCGCGGATGGCTTCGGCCAGGCCGACGCGGCGCACCGCCACGCCCTCGGGCAGCGCGGCCAGGATGCGGCTGGGCGCCGCGCGGTCCAGCAGCACGAAGACGCCGCGGTCGTCGGCGCGGCGCACGAGGCGGCCGAAGGCCTGGCGCAGCTTGTGGCGGGCATGGGCGTCGTCCAGCCCCTGCGGCTGCCCGCCGCTCAGGTGCAGCCGGCGCTCGCGGTGCAGGATGGTCCGCCGCGGCCAGGGCACGCGGTCGAACACCAGCAGCCGCAGCGAGCGCCCGGGCACGTCCACGCCGTCGCGCATCGCATCCGTGCCCAGCAGGCAGCTGTCCTCCTCGGCGCGGAACACGTCCACCAGGGTGGCGTTGTCCATCGCGTCCACGTGCTGGGCGTAGAGGGGGATGCCCTTCTCCTCCAGCGCCGGGCCGATGCGGCGCGCCACCTCCCTCAGCCGGCGGATGGCGGTGAACAGGCCCAGCGCACCGCCGCCGGCGGCCAGGAACAGGTCGCGGATGGCGGCGCTGGTCTGGCCGGCCATCCTCACGTCCACATCCGTCACCACGAAGGCGCGGGTGTTGGCGGCGTAGTCGAAGGGCGAGGGCAGGGCGGCGCGCACCGCCGGCAGCGGCAGGTGGGAGGCGCCGGTGCGCGCCTCCGCCTCGCGCCACGCGGCCTCGGGGTCGGCGCGCTTGGCGCTGTCGGTCAGGGTCGCGCTGGTGACCAGCAGCCCGTGCGCCGGGCCGGCGACCACGCGGGCGAAGGGGATGGTGGGGTCCAGCCAGTGGCGGTGCATGCCGGCGTCCCAGTCGCGGCCCTCGCGCCGGTCCAGCTGCAGCCAGTCCACCATCAGCGGGCGGGTGCCGGGCTCGGGCGCCGGGCCGGTCAGGGTGCCCAGCATGCCGCGCCAGGCCTTCACCGGCGCCAGGGCCCGGCGCTCGATGCCCAGGATGGCGGTTTCCAGGCGGATGCGCTCGGAGGTGTCCATCTCCTCCTGGTCCTCGGCCTCCAGCCGGGCCTGCAGCAGGTCGCGCAGGCGGGCCAGCGGGCGCTCCAGCAGGTCCAGCGCGGCGTCCAGCGCCCGCCCGGCCTCCAGCAGCGCCTCGCCCACCGGGTGCAGGTCGCACTCCAGGGAATAGACGCCGTCATCCTCCGGGGCGCGGGCCAGCACCTGGCGGCGGGCGGCATGCAGGAAGGCCTCGCCCGGGTTGCCGGCCAGCGGCGCCTCGTCGCCGATGCGGCCGAACCAGCCCGGGGTGGGCAGCGCGTCGCGCGCGGTGTTCAGCGCCAGCTCCAGCGGCGGCGTCAGCTCCGGCAGCTCGCCGGCCAGCTCCTCGATGCGCGCGCGCAGGCCCTTGGCGCGCGAGCGCCCGCCCTCGTTGCCCAGCAGCCAGCGCCGCAGCTCCAGCGCCTCGATGCCGGTGAAGGCGGCGGAGAAGGCGCCGTCCGCGGCGTCGAAGATGTGGTGTCCCTCGTCGAACACGTAGCGGGTGGGGCGGCCGTCCTCGCCGCCACCCAGCGCCGCCTGCACCATCACCAGCGCGTGGTTGGCCACCACCAGCCGCGCGGTGCGGGCGCGGCGGATCGAGTGCTCGACGAAGCACTTCCTGTAGTGCGCGCAGGCCGAGCGGATGCACTCGCCACGCCGGTCGGCGAAGCCTCCCAGCGCGCCGGGGGGCGAGAGCTCCAGCAGCCAGCCCGGGAAGTCGCCGCCGACGATGTCGCCGTCGCGCGTCGCGCCGGCCCAGCGCGCCACCAGGGCGATGGGCAGCGCCATGTCGCGCATGCCCGACCGGCCCAGGCTTTCCTCGAAGTTCAGCAGGCAGAGGTAGTTCTCGCGGCCCTTGCGCACGGCAATGCGCTGCCGCCGTTCCTCCGGGTCGGGGTAGAGGCGGTGCAGCTCGTGGTCCAGCTGGCGCTGGAGGTTGCGGGTGAAGGTGGAGAGCCAGACTGGCGCGCCGTTCCTTTCCGCCCACAGGGAGGCAGGCGCGATGTAGCCCAGCGTCTTGCCGGTGCCGGTGCCGGCCTCGGCCAGCACCATGCGGGGCTCGCCCTCGGCCTCGCGCGGGGCGAAGGCGGCGGCGGCGGCGGAGGCGTAGTCGGCCTGCTGCGGGCGCTGCTCGGCGCCCGGGCCCAGCATCTCGGCCAGGCGGCGGCGGGCCTCCGCGGGCTCGACGGCGTGGGAGGAGGGGGGCGGGGGCGGGGGCGTCTCCTCCCATTCCGGCAGGCGGCGCCAGGCCTTCAGCGCGTCGCGCCCCGCCTTCAGCCCGGGCTGCGCCAGGGCGGCCAGCACAGCCTCCGCCCAGGGCCATTGCGCGGCGTCGCGCAGGTGGGCGGCGATGGCGGCCGCGCCGCGCCCGGCCTCCGTGCCGGCCTGCCCGGCCAGGCGGCGCAGCAGGGTGACCGTGATCTCCGGCAGCAGGGCGGCGGCGGCCTCGTCATCCGCCGGCAGGGGCAGGCCCAGAACCAGGGCCAGGCCGCGCGGGGTGGGCGGGGCGGGCTCGGCCGGGCAGGCGAAGGCGAACAGCTCCAGCAGGTCCAGCGCGCCATCCAGCGGCGGGATGTCCAGCCGGCGGGCGGCGGCGGGGGCATGGACCAGCAGGGGAGGCGGGTTCTCGGCCAGGAAGGCGGCGGCCTCGCGCGCCGTCATCGCCAGCACCTCGCCATCCGCCGTCAGCACGGTGGCGCGGCCGAATCCGGCCACCAGGGCGGGGCCTTCCGGCAGCAGCAGGCGTGGGGAGGAGGGCGACATGTTCTTGTCTTGTGCGCCGGGCCAACCGATGCGTCCAGACGGGCGTTGCGGCGGCACCATTCCCTTTCATGGAGCCCCGACGTGGCCAACAGCCTGCACGACACCTACCTGACCGGCCTGAAGAACGCCCATGCGCTGGAGGCCCAGGCCATCCAGCTGCTGTCCCGCCAGCTGGAGCGCATCGAGAACTACCCCGACCACGCGATGATGATCCGCACCCACCTGGCGGAGAGCGAGGCGCAGCAGAAGCGGCTGGAAGCCATCCTGGAGCGGCACGGCACCAGCCATTCCATGCTGAAGGACTTCATGACCAGCCTGAGCGGCAACCTGGCCGCCCTGGCCCACGCCCCGATGCAGGACGAGATCCTGAAGAACACCTTCGCCAACTACGCCTTCGAGCACTTCGAGATCGCCGCCTACCGCTCCCTCATCGCGCTGGCGGAGGAGGCCGGCGACAGCCAGGCCATCCCCCTGCTGCGCGAGAGCCTGGCCGAGGAGGAGAAGACGGCGGAGATGATCGGCGCCGTGATCGAGAAGACCACGCTGGAATACGCCCGGCGCGAGGCGGCGGGCCAGACCGCCGGCATCTGACTTGGACGGCGCCGGGGCGGCGTGGTAAGCGCTGCCCCGGCGTCTCCGTAGCTCAGCAGGATAGAGCACAGGATTCCTAATCCTGGGGCCGTGGGTTCGAATCCCGCCGGGGACACCAGCTCCCAGAATCCCGTCACCCCACCCGGTCCCGCCCATGCGGCGCCGCGAAGTCCAGGGCCGGCCCGGCCGGCACCACGCCGCTCGGGTTGATGGTGCGGTGGCTCTCGTAATAGTGGCGCTTGATGTGGCCGAAATCCACGGTCCCGGCGACGCCGGGCACCTGGTACAGCTCGCGCGTCCAGGCCCAGAGGCGGGGGTAGTCCACCAGCCGCCGGATGTTGCACTTGAAGTGGCCGGCATAGACCGCGTCGAAGCGCAGCAGCGTGGTGAACAGGCGCCAGTCCGCCTCGGTCAGCCGCTCGCCGCACAGGTAGCGTCGCGTCGCCAGCCGCGCCTCCAGCCAGTCCAGCGTCTCGAACAGCGGGCCGACCGCTTCCTCGTAGGCCGCCTGCGTGGTGGCGAAGCCGGCGCGGTACACCCCGTTGTTGACGGTGGCGTAGATGCGCTCGTTCAGGGCCTCGATCTCGCCGCGCAGCGCCTCGGGGAAGAAGTCGCCCGGGCGGGCGCCGAGGCCGTCGAAGGCGCCGTTGAACATGCGGACGATGTCGGCGGATTCGTTGTTGACGATGCGCCGCGCGGCCTTGTCCCACAGCACCGGCACCGTCACCCGGCCGGTGTAGCCGGGGGCGGCCGCGGTGTAGACCTCGTGCAGCACCCGCGCGCCGTTCACGGTGTCGGGCACCACCCCCGGCCCGTCCTCGAAGGTCCAGCCCTGCTCCAGCATGCGCCAGTGCACCACCGAGACGCCGACCATGCCCTCCAGCCCCTTCAGGGCGCGGAAGATCAGCGTGCGGTGGGCCCAGGGGCAGGCCAGCGAGACGTAGAGGTGGTAGCGCCCGGCCTCGGCCGGGAAGCCGGCTGCGCCGGTCGGCCCCGGCGCGCCGTCCGGCGTCACCCAGTCGCGGAACTGGCTTTCCTTGCGCACGAAGCGCCCGCCGGTCTCGCGGGTGTCGTACCACTGGTCGTGCCAGGTGCCGTCGATCAGCAACCCCATCGCGTCCTCCTCAATCCAGCGGCTTCAGCCCGGCCTCGATGGCAGCGCGCCGCGGCTCGAGGAAGGGCGGCAGCGCCAGCCGCTCGCCCAGCGTCTCCATCGGCTCGTCCACGGCGAAGCCGGGGCCGTCGGTGGCGATCTCGAACAGGATGCCGTTGGGCTCGCGGAAGTAGAGCGAGCGGAAGTAGTAGCGCTCCACCTCGCCGCTGGAGCGCAGGCCGAAGCCGGCCACGCGTTCCGCCCAGGCACGCAGCTCCGCCGCGTCGGCGGCGCGGAACGCGACGTGATGGACGCCGCCCGCGCCCTCCCGCGCCGCCGGCAGCTGCGGCTGCACCACGACGTGCACCTCGGCGGCCGGCCCGCCCGGGCCCATGGCGAAGACGTGCACCGGACCGTCGGCGGAAGCGTGCTCGCGCTCGGCGCGCATGCCGAGCACGGTGGTCAGCACCGCCGCGGTCGGCCGCAGGTCGGGCACGCTGAGGGTGACCGGGCCCAGGCCGCGGATCTGGTGCGCGGCGGGCACCGGGCTGCGCTCCCACGGATGCGCCTCGCCGGCACCGCCGTCGTCGAGCAGGCGGAAGCGCTGGCCCTCCGGGTCCTCGAAGTCGAGCGAGAGGTGGCCGGCGCGCTCCGCCACCTCGGACACGGCGACGCCCTCGGCCCGCAGCCGGCCGGCCCACCAGTGCAGGCTTTCCGCGCTGCCGACGCGCAGGCCGGTGCGCGCGATGCTGCGCGTGCCGCGCCGCTCGGGCGGCGCCGGCCAGTCGAAGAAGGTGAGGTCGGTGCCCGGCGTGGCCGCGCCATCGGCGTAGAACAGGTGGTAGGCGGTGGTGTCGTCCTGGTTCACCGTCTTCTTCACCAGGCGCAGGCCCAGAATCTGCGTGCAGAAGCGCAGGTTGCCGGCCGCCCGCGCGGTGATGGCGGTGAGGTGGTGGAGGCCGCCCAGCCGGGGGGCCTCCGTGGTGGCCCCGGCGGGGTCGGTGCGCTGCTGCTCGGACATGGTCGCTTTCCTTTCCGTCTGGTCGCCGCGGGGTCAGCCGGGCTTGGCGGGGGCCAGCTCCGCCATGTTGCGGGCGATGACGCCGGCGTAGCGGGCGACGCGCGCGCCCAGGTAGCGGGCGGCGGCCAGCTTCTCCTCCGGCTGCGGGGCGCCGCCGGCATCGGTGAAGCTGACGCCGTAGGGGTTGCCGCCGGCCGCGTAGAGCAGCGGGTCGGTGTAGCCCACCGGCACGATGACCGAGCCCCAGTGGTAGAACACGTTCTGCAGCGCCAGCAGCGTCGCCTCCTGGCCGCCATTGACGTTGCCGGCGCCGCCGAACACCGCGGCCGCCTTGTTGGCCAGGGCGCCGCGCGCCCACAGCCCGCCGGCGGTGTCGATGAACTGCTTCACCTGGGCGGCCGGCAGGCCGAAGCGCGTCGGGGTGCCCAGGATGTAGCCGTCGGCCCACTCCAGGTCGTCCAGCGTGGCGACCGGCACGTCGCGCGTGGCGTCCACATGGGCCTGCCAGGCGGGGTTGCTGGCGATGGCGGCGGGCGGCGCCAGCTCGGGCACCTTGTGCAGCCGCGTCTCGGCGCCGGCGGAGCGCGCGCCTTCCTCGACCGCGCGGGCCATCTGATGGGTGTTGCCGGTGCTGCTGTAGTAGAGGATGGCGATCTTGGTCATGGGTGGCCTCTGCTCGGGTTCGGGGCGGCGGCGACCGGGGTGCCCGGCTGGGGCGAGGGTCCGGTCCGCAGCTCCTGCGGTGGGATATGGGGCGCGCGGTGCATCTGCGGAAGCGATAACGTCTTGATGGTCTTCATCGGGAAAGCTGATGAAGCGGGCGGGGAGGGGAGGCGCGCCGCCCCCGCTCCCCGCCGTCCCTTTACCCGGCGGCCTGCCCGGCGCGCTGGCCGGCCATGTAGGTGCCGATGACGTTCTGGTAGCCCGGCAGGTGGCCGGCGATGAGCTTGCCGAAGCCCTCGGCGTCGTGGCGCCAGTCGCGCTGCAGCTCGCCCGCCACGGCGAACCAGCTCACCAGCTGGACGCCGGCCTGCGCCATCCGGTGCCAGGCAGCGTCGCGCACCGCCGGGCTGAAGGTGCCCGAGGCATCGGTCACCACGAAGACCTCGTAGCCGGCCTTCACCGCGGCCAGCGCGGGGAAGGCGACGCAGACCTCCGTCACCACGCCGGCGATGATGAGCTGCCTGCGGCCCGTCGCCTCCACCGCCTTCACGAACTCCTCGTTGTCCCACGCGTTGATCTGGCCCGGGCGGGCGATCAGCGGCGCGTCCGGGAACTTCTCCCGCAGCTCGGGCAGGATGGGGCCGTTGGGGCCGTTCTCGAAGCTGGTGGTCATCACCACCGGCAGGTCAAAGAACCGGGCGGTGTCGGCCAGGGCGCCGACATTCTGCGCGAACTCGTCGGGCGTGTGGTCGCGCACCAGGCCGGAGATCAGGCCGGTCTGGTGGTCCACCAGCAGCACGGCGGCGTTGTCCCCGGAAAGGCGGTTGTAGAGGTCGGCCATGTCGCGGCTCCTTGTCGCTCGGGTTGGGGTGGTGGCCCGGCCCGGCGGATCGTCTGGAGGACGACCGGCCCGGCGGGACCACCGCGCTGCCTGCAAGCTAGGGGTCCGCCTCTCCCGGAAGAAGTGATATAAAGTCGGTCATCTCCATCAACCGAGCTGATGATGATCGATGCCCTGACCCTGGACCAGCTGCGCATCCTGGTGGCCGTGGTGGATGCCGGCAGCTTCTCCGCCGCGGCGCGCCGCCTGGGCCGCGCGCAATCCGCCGTCAGCTACGCCATCGCCAATTTGGAGGCGGCGCTGCGGATCCCCCTGTTCGACCGCGGCGACTGGCGGCCCCGGCTGACGGAGGGCGGCCGGGCGCTGATCGCCGATGCGCGCGCCATCCTCGCCAAGGCGGACGACCTCAAGGCGCGCGCCAAGGGGCTGGCCGAGGGGCTGGAGGCCGAGCTGTCCATCGTGGTGGACATCATGTTCCCCACCCGCGCGCTGGTGGAGTTGGTGGCCGGCTTCCAGGCGGAGTTCCCCGGCGTCGCGCTGGACCTGCGGGTGGAGGCGCTGGGCAGCGTGCCGCAGATGGTGCTGTCCGGCGCCTGCCGGCTGGGCGTGCAGGGCTCGCTGCCCGACATCCCGCCCGAGCTGGAGCACCTGCCGCTGCCGGAGGAGGTGGCGGTGGAGCCGGTGGCCGCCCCGGCCCACCCCCTGGCCGGGGCGCGGCGCCCGCTGCCGGACGCCGCGCTGCGCGAGCAGGTGCAGGTCGTGCTGACCGACCGCAGCCGCCGGACGGAGGGCCGGGACTTCGCCGTGCTGTCCCGCCGCTCCATCCGGACCGCCGACCTGGGCGCCAAGCACGCGTTGCTGCGGGCCGGCCTGGGTTGGGGCTTCATGCCGAAGGAACTGGTGCAGGACGACCTGGACGCCGGGCGGCTGGTCGTGCTGCGGCTGGGCAACCGCCGCCCGGAAACCCGGAGCATGCCGCTCTCGCTCATCTTTCTTCGCGCCGACCCGCCGGGGCCGGCCGGGCGCTGGGTCACCGCCCGGCTGACGGGCCGGGGCGGGTGAGGCGCGCCGGGCGGCGGCACCGCGGCCAGCGTCGCCCCCACCAGGGCGCGGGCCCGATGGCGCCGGTCACACGTGCAGGAAGCGTTCCCGCAGCTCCGGCGCCGCGGCCAGCGCCGCGCTGTCGCCGCTCCAGACCGTGCGGCCCTTCTCCAGGATGACGTGGCGGTCGGCCAGGCGCAGCACGTGGGACAGGTTCTTGTCGATCAGCAGGATGGACTGCCCCTCGCGCTTCAGCCGCTCCAGGCAGGCCCAGATCTCGGCGCGGACCAGCGGCGCCAGCCCCTCCGTCGCCTCGTCGAGGATGAGCAGGCGGGGGTTGGTCATCAGCGCCCGGCCCACCGCCAGCATCTGCTGCTCGCCGCCCGACAGGTTGCGGCCCAGGTTGGCGGCGCGCTCCTCCAGCCGGGGGAACAGGCCGTACACCGCCCGCAGGTCCCACGGGCCGGGGCGGGCGGTGGCCACCAGGTTCTCGCGCACGCTCAGCGTGGGGAAGACCTGCCGCCCCTCTGGCACCAGCCCCAGCCCCAGCCGCGCCACGGCGTGCGGCGGGCGGCCGCCCAGCGCCGCGCCGCCGAAGGCGAGGCGCCCGCCGGTGACGCGCCCGCCCACGGAAGGCAGCAGCCCCATGATGGCGCGCACCGTGGTGGTCTTGCCCATGCCGTTGCGGCCCAGCAGCGTCACCACCTCGCCCTCGCCGACCGAGAGCGCCACGTCGGCCAGGGCCGGCGCGGGACCGTAGGCGGCGGCGAGGGCCTCGACCTCCAGCGTCACTCGTCGTCATCCCCCAGGTAGGCGGCGCGCACCTGCGGGTCGGCGCGGATCTCCTCCGGCGTGCCGGCGGCGATGACGCGCCCCTGCGCCAGCACCGAGATGCGATCGGCCAGGGCGAAGACCGCGGGCATGTCGTGCTCGATCAGCAGGATGCCGTAGCGCGGCTTGATGGCGGTGAGGATGCGCACCAGGCGCTCCGCCTCCTCCGCCCCGGTGCCGGCCAGGGGCTCGTCCAGCAGCAGCACGCGCGGCTCCATCGCCAGCGCGATGGCGAGTTCCAGCTGGCGCTTCTCGCCGTGGCTCAGCGCGGCTGCGGGCACCTGGGCGCGGGCGCCCAGGCCCATCTCCTCCAGCGCGGCCATGGCCCGCGCGTTCAGCGCCGCCTCGTCGCGCGCGGCGCGGAAGAAGCGGAAGGAGGAGCCGGCGCGCGCCTGCACCGCCAGGGCCACGTTCTCCAGCGCGGAGAAGCCCGGCAGCACGCAGGTGATCTGGAAGGACCGCGCCAGGCCGCGGCGGGCGCGCTGCGCCAGGTCCAGCGCCGTCACGTCCTCGCCCGCGAAGACCACCTGCCCGGCATCGGGGCGCAGCGTGCCGGAGACCTGGTGCACCAGCGTGGTCTTGCCGGCGCCGTTGGGGCCGATCAGCGCGTGGATCTCGCCCCGGGCGAGGGTGAGCGAGACGTCCTGCGTCACCGCCAGCCCGCCGAAGCTCTTGCGCAGGGCGCGCAGTTCCAGCAGCGCGCTCATCGCCGCAGCACCCCCACCAGCCCGCCGCGCAGGAAGAACACGCACAGGATCAGCAGCGGGCCGAAGATCATCCGCCAGTGCTCCGTCAGGTGGGCCAGCCACTCCTCGATGAGCACGAAGGCCAGGGCGCCGACCAGGGCGCCGTGCGGCCCCGCCAGCCCGCCCAGGATCACCATGAACAGCAGGTCGCCCGAGCGCTGCCACGCCAGGTAGGCGGGCGCCACGAACTCGGTGGCCTGGGTCAGCAGCACCCCGGCCAGCCCGCCGATGGCCCCGGCGATGACATAGGCCACCAGGCGGTAGGGATAGGGCCGGAACCCCACCGCCTGGGCGCGGACCTCGTTCTGCTGGGCGGCGCGCAGCACGCGGCCGAAGCGGCTGCCCAGCAGGGTGTGCACCAGCCACCAGGTGCCCGCCAGCAGCCCCAGGCAGGTGAAGTGGAAGGCCAGCCGCCCCTCCAGCCAGCGCGAGCCCGCGACCTCCAGCCGGTTGTAGAGGGTGTAGCCGTCATCCCCGCCGTAGAGCGCCAGCGAGGAGGCGGTGAAGAACGCCATCTGCCCGAAGGCCAGGGTGATCATGATGAAGTGCACGCCCGAGGTGCGCAGCGCCACCGCGCCGGTCAGCAGCGCGAACAGCGCCGCGCCGGCCACCGCCAGCGGCACCACCAGCGCGGCGTCGGCGATGCGCGCGTGGTCCAGCACCACCACCACGTAGGCGCCCACCCCCAGCATCGCCGCGTGCCCGAGCGAGACCAGCCCCGCGCCCCCCACCAGCAGCGAGAGCGAGATGGCGGCCATGCCGAAGATCATCGCCCGCGCCAGCAGCGTCATCACCCAGCCCTGGCCGAAGCCGGCGAAGGGGGCGACGGCCAGCGCGGCGAACACCAGCAGGGGCAGCCAGGCGTCGCGCCAGCGCATCAGCGCCGCACCGGGAACAGCCCCGCGGGCTTCACGGCGAGGATCAGCGCCATCACCACGTAGACCAGCATGGAGGCCAGCGCCGCCCCCGCCTGCCGCGCCGCCGAGGCGTCCAGCACCAGCCGCAGCAGGTCGGGCACCAGGGAGCGGCCCAGCGTCTCCACCAGCCCCACCAGCAGCGCCGCGATGAAGGCGCCGCGCACCGAGCCGATGCCGCCGATGACGATGACCACGAAGGCCAGGATCAGCAGGTTGTCGCCCATCCCCGGCTCGACGGACAGGATGGGCGCGGCCATCACGCCGGCGAAGCCCGCCAGCATGGCGCCGAAGCCGAACACCAGCATGAACAGCCGGTCCACGTTCACCCCCAGCGCCGAGACCATGGGGGCGTTGGTGGCGCCCGCGCGCACCAGCATGCCGGCGCGCGTCTTCTCCACCAGCAGCCACAGCAGCCCCGCCGTCGCCAGCCCGGCCAGCAGGATGGCGAGGCGGTAGGTGGGATACAGCAGCCCTTCCATCAGGCGCACGCCGCCCGACAGCGCCTCCGGCACCGGCATCTGCAGCGGGGCGGCGCCGAACAGGAACTTCACCCCCTGGTTCAGGAACAGGATGACGCCGAAGGTGGCCAGCACCTGGGACAGGTGGTCGCGCGCATACAGGTGCCGGAACACCAGCCATTCCAGCAGCAGCCCCAGCAGCAGCGCCGCCGGCAGCGCCAGCAGCAGCCCGCCCCAGAACGAGCCGGTCCAGGCCGCCAGCACCGCGCCCAGGTAGGCGCCGACCATGTACTGCACGCCGTGCGCCAGGTTGATGAAGTCCATCACGCCGAACACCAGCGTCAGCCCGGCCGCCACCAGGAACAGCAGGATGCCGAACTGCAGGCCGTTCAGGGCCTGCACCAGCAGCAGCGTCGTGCTCATCGCCTCAGATGCGCGCGGGCATCCGGCACTCGCCCGCCCAGGGGTCCACGTTCGCCTCCATCACCCGTCGCTGCATCTCGGTCTGGAAGCGGCCGTCCGGGCGGCGGCCGACGCGGGCCAGATAGAAGTCCTGCACGGGGAACTGGTTGGCGCCGAAGCGGAAGGCGCCGCGCAGGCTCTGGAACTCCGCCGCCGCCAGCGCCGCGCGCATGGCGTTCTTGTCGCCCAGGTTGCCCGCCACCCGGCGCACCGCGGAATCCAGCAGCCGCGCGGTATCGTAGGCATGCGCGGCGTAGGAGGCGGGGACGTAGCTGAACTCCCGCACGAAGTCCTCGACGAAGCGGCGGTTGGGCTCGTTGGGCAGGTCGGGCGTCCAGTTGGTGCCGGACTGGAAGCCCAGCGCGGCCTCGCCCTGCGCGGGCAGCGTGCTCTCGTCCACCGTGAAGGAGGACAGGAAGGGGATGTTGGCCAGCCCGGCCTGGCGGTACTGCCGCACCAGGTTCACCCCCAGCCCGCCCGGCATGAAGGTGAACACGGCGTCGGGCCGCAGGGAGGCAATGCGCGCCAGCTCGGCCGAGAAGTCCAGCTGGGTCAGCGGCACGAAGACCTCGTCCACCACCTCGCCGCGGAAGCGGGACTTGAAGCCGGCGAAGGCGTCGCGCCCGGCCTGGTAGTTGGGGGTGAGCAGGAACACGCGCCGGTGCCCGGCATCCTGCGCCGCCTGGCCGGTGGCGGCGTGCACCTGGTCGTTGTTGTAGGAGGCGCAGAAGAAGAACGGGCTGCAGCCGCGCCCGGCGAAGGTGGACGGCCCGGCATTGGCGGAAATCAGGAAGGTGTTCGCCTCCGTCACCGGGCGCATGATGGCGGCGAGGATGTTGGAGAACACCACGCCGGCCACCACGTCCACCCGGTCGCGCTCCAGCGCGGCGCGCACCTTGGTCACGGCCACGTCGGGGCGCAGCTCGTCGTCGATGACGATGGTCTCCACCGCGCGGCCGCCGAACTGGTTGTTCAGGTGGCGCATCCCCAGCGCCCAGCCGTCGCGCATCTGCGTGCCCAGCGAGGCCTGCGGCCCCGTCAGCACCACCACCAGCCCGACCCGGATGGGCGCCGCCTGGGCAATGGCGGGCGCGGCCAGCGGCAGGGCGGCGGCGGCCCCCAGCAGCGCGCGGCGGGACGTGGTCGGCTGGGTCATGGGGCTCTCCCGGAGGCCGGATGTTTCAAGGTTCAAGCAATTCGTAGACCAGCGCATGCCTGCCATGCAAGCATCGCGGCGCGCCGCACCAGCGGGTGCGCCGGGTCTTCCAGCGGCTCCAGCACGGTGAAGTGGTCCAGCCCGGGCAGCGCTTCCCAGGTGCCGTCCCAGGCGGCGGCGAACTCGCGGCTCTGGCGCAGGAACTCGTTGCTCTCGGCGCCGCCCACCGCGGCGTGCAGCGGCTTGCACGGCGCCGGCCACAGGGCGGGCGAGGCGGCGCGCGCCGCCGCGGCGTCCAGCCCCAATGCGCGGTTGACCGAGGTGTCCAGCAGCGGCTCCAGGAAGAACACGCCCGAGATGGGCAGCGCCGCCGCCACGCAGGGCATCCGCGCCAGCAGGCAGGCTGCCAGGTGCCCGCCCGCCGAATGCCCGGTGGCCAGCAGCGGCATCCCCAGCCTGCGGTGCAGCGCGCCGGCCGCCGCCTCCAGCTGCGCGCCGATGCCCGCCAGCGTCGCGCCGGGGCAGAGGTCGTGGGAGGGCAGCGCCACCGCCACCCCGTGCGCCAGCAGCCCGCCGGCCCAGTGCGAGCCCCATTCGCGCCCCAGCGCCTGCCAGTAGCCGCCATGGACCAGCAGCGCAGCGCCGCGCGGCGGGCCGTCGGGCAGGAATAGGTCCATCGCCTCGCGCGGGCCGGGGCCGTAGGCCAGCACCTCCGGCGGGCGCCGCGCGCGGAAGGCGGCGGCGCGCCCGGCCCAGCCGGCGATGATGGCGCCGCTGCCCGGCACCCGCGCGCGGTTGTTGTACTCGGCTTCCGGGTCCATCGCGGCGGCAGCCTTGCCCGGCGGGGCGCGGGCGGCAAGACTCCCCGCCATGCGCATCTACCTGGCCGGCCCCGAGGTCTTCCTGCCCGACGCCCGCGCCGTGGGCGCGGCCAAGAAGGCGCTGTGCGCCCGGCTGGGCCACCAGGGCGTCTTCCCGCTGGATGAGGACGGGCCGGAGGACTGGCGCAGCATCGCCGCGCGCTGCGAATCCATGATCCGGCGCTGCGACGCGCTGGTGGCCAACCTGTCCCCCTTCCGCGGCACCGGCGCCGACCCCGGCACGGTGTACGAGTTGGGCTTCGCCCGCGCCCTGGGCCTGCCGGTGCGCGGCTTCACCGCCGACCCCCGCGCGTTGAGGGAGCGCGTGGGCACCTGCCCGCACGGCATGGCGGTGGAGGATTTCGCCCTGGCGGAGAACCTGATGCTGGAAGGCGCCATCGCCGCCACCGGCGGCGCGCTGGTGCGCCTGGCCGCCGCCGACCCCTGGCGCGACCCGGCGCCGCTGGAGGCGGCGCTGCGTCAGCTGTGATCCCAGGCGGGGCGGCGCTTCTCGCGGAAGGCGGCCAGCCCCTCGCGGCCCTCGGCGCCGGCGCGGGCCATCCAGCTCTCGTTCGCCAGCTGGGTGACGTCGCGCTCGCTCAGCGCCAGGCCGTTGGATTCCAGCAGCGAGCGCTTGGTGGCGGCGATGCCGGCCGGCGAGGAGCGCAGCGTCTCGCGCAGGATGTGGTCCAGCCGCGCCTCGATGGCCTCGGGCGGGTGGACCTCGTGCACCAGGCCGATGCGGCGGGCTTCCTCGGCGTCGAAGCGCTCGCCGGTGATGGCGTAGCGGCGGGCGTGGCGCAGCCCCATGGCGTGGACCATGTGGGTGGAGATGGGGGTGGGGGCCACGCCCACCCGCACCTCGGTGATGCCGAAGGCGGCGGTGGTGGTGGCCAGCGCCACGTCCACGCAGCAGGCGATGCCGGTGCCGCCGCCGAAGCAGGCTCCGTGGATGACGGCGAAGGAGGGCTTGGGGAACTCGTTCAGCCGCTGCATGGCGCGGGTGGTCAGCAGGGAGGCGGCGAAGGCCTGTTCCGGCGGCGCGACGGCGGCGGCGGACAGCCAGTGGATGTCCGCCCCGGCCTGGAAGTGCCGCCCCGCGCCGCGGATCACCAGGGCGCGCACCGCCGTGTCGGCCGCCAGCCGCTCCAGGCCCGTGATGAGGGCCTGGAGCATCTCGCCATGGTAGGCGTTGCCCAGGGAGGGGCGGTTGAGGGTGGCGGTGGCGACGCCGCGGGAATCCACGGCCAGCAGCAGGGGCGTTTCCATGCCGGCAGCATCGCCCGGGGCGCGGCGCGGCGGAAGCCGCCGTTGCCGCCGGCCCTTCGCGGGCGCAGCATGCCGGCCATGCTGCGCGTGATCCTGGTGCTGGGGCTGCTCTCGGCCTTCGCGCCGCTGTCCATCGACATGTACCTGCCCGCCCTGCCCGCCATCGGCGAGGAGCTGGGCGGCGGCACCCGGGCGGCGCAGGCCACGCTGGCGGCGTATTTCGCCGGCATGGCGGCGGGCCAGCTGCTGCACGGCCCGCTGAGCGACCGCTTCGGCCGGCGCCGGCCGCTGTTCGCCGGGCTGGCGGTCTACGTGCTGGCCTCGGCCGGCTGCGCCCTGGCCACCGGGATGCCGGCGCTGGTGGGGCTGCGGCTGCTGCAGGCGCTGGCCGGCTGCGCCGGCATGGTGATCGCCCGCGCCGTGGTGCGCGACCTCGCCGACCGCACCGACCCGGTGCGGATGATGGCGCGGCTGATGCTGGTGATGGGCGCTGCCCCCATCCTGGCGCCGCTGCTGGGCGGCTGGGTGGCGGGGGCGCTGGGCTGGCGCGCCATCTTCTGGGTGCTGGCGGCGGTGGGCCTGCTGGCGCTGGTGCTGTGCGCGCTGTTCCTGCCGGAGTCGCTGCCGCCCGGGCGGCGCCAGCGCGGCGGGGTGCGGGCGGCGCTGCGCGGCGCGGCGCGGCTGCTGGCCGATGCGCGCTTCCTGCGCGCGGCGCTGCCAGGCGCGCTCGCCATCGCGGGGATGTTCGCCTACATCGCCGCCTCGCCGCACGTCTTCATCGAGCTGCACGGCGTGGCGCCGGACCGCTACGGCTGGCTGTTCGGCGGCGCCGCCTTCGGCATCATCGCTGCCTCGCAGCTGGCGGGGCGGCTGGCGGAGGCCTGGGGGCGGGAAGGGCTGCTGTCCCGCGCGCTGCTGGCGCTGGCGCTGACGGGGCTGGCCATCCTGGGGCTGTCGGGCGCGCCGCTGCCGTGGCTCTACGGCGCGATCTGGCTCTACGTGGCGCTGATGGGGCTGGTGCTGCCGACGGCGGGGGTGCTGTGCATGCAGCCCTTCCCGGCGCTGGCCGGCACCGCCTCGGCGCTGCTGGGGGCGCTGCAATTCGCGCTGGGGGCGCTGGCCGGGGGCGCGCTGGCGGCGCTGCACGACGGCACGGCGCGGCCGATGGGGCTGGTCATCGCCGCGGCGGCGGGGGCGGCGCTGCTGGCCCGCTGGGCCCTAGTGGCCGCATCGCGGGGCACGAGCACACCACCCGCCCGTCGCTGAGGCGCGTGGCCATCGTCGGCTCGGCGCAATGCGGGCATTCGCGCATGCCTTCCAGCGTCACTGCGCCGCGCCGCGCTCGGGCAGGGGCTGCATCGCGCGCAGGCGCGCGGCCAGCGCGGCGGCGCCGGCGCGCTCGGCCAGCAGGGCGGCCTCCTCGCGCGCGGCCTCGAAGCCCAGGCGGTAGCCCTCGTAGGTGGCGCGGTCCAGGCTGCGCGCCAGGCCGCGGGCGATGGTCTCGGTCATGGCGGCCCTGTCTTGCGCGGTGCGGGCGATGCGGCTAAACGGCGCTCTCCCGGGCGATTAGCTCAGCGGGAGAGCACTACCTTGACACGGTAGGGGTCACTGGTTCAATCCCAGTATCGCCCACCATTTCCATTCCATGCCATCGTGTTCGCGCCGGCTCCGCCCGGTGCGGTGACGCCTGCCGCGTTCGCGATTTGGAAAGCTGCGCGCCGCTACACCTGCCTCTGCGCAGGCCCGAAACCCGGGCCGAGTTCGGAGGAGAAACCGCGCATGAACCGCATCCTGACCACGACGCTGGCCCTGGGCCGCGACAGGCGGGGCGTCACCGCCCTGGAATACGCGCTGATCGCCGCCTTCACGGCGGTGGCCATCGCCGGCGTGCTGGCCCTGCTGGGCCCGCGGCTGAGCGGCGTGTTCCAGACCATCGTGAACGCGCTGCCCTCCGTGTGACGGCGCGGCGGGGCCAGGACAGGCCCCGCCCCATGGCCCGCGGCTCACAGAAGGTGACCCCGTTGCACCACCTGCTCGTCCTCGCCGCCTGCGTGGCGCTCGCCCTGGCCTGCTGGGCCGACCTCGCGGCGCGCCTGATCCCTGACCGCGCCCCCGCCACCCTGGCCGCCGCGGGGGCGGGGCTGCAGGCCCTCCAGGGCGGCGCCGGCGCGGCCGCGCTCGCCCTGCTCGCCGCGCTCCTCCTGCTGGCGCTGGCCGCCGGCGCCTGGCGCCGCGGGCTGATGGGCGGCGGCGACGTCAAGCTGCTCGCCGGGGCGGCGCTGCTCGCCGGCTGGCAGGGCGTGCCGGCGCTGCTGCTGGGCACCGCCGTGCTGGGCGGGCTGCTGGCGCTGCCCTACCTGCTGGCGCGCCGGCCGGGGGCCGCCCTGCCGCCCGCCGGCCGCGCCGCCGGCCGACTGCGCCGCGTCCTGCGCGCCGAGGCGCGGCGGCTGCGCCGCGGCGGCCCGCTTCCCTACGGCCTCGCCATCGCCGGCGGCGCCGCCCTCTCCCTCGCCACGCCGGGAGTCCTGCCCTGATGCGCCTCCTCCTCCTGGGCCTGCTCGGCCTGTCCATGCTCGGCGTGCTGGGCCTCGGCGCCGCCATGCTGCTGCCAGGGCGCGACGCCCCGCCGCCGGAAGCCGTGGTGGCCGAGGCGCCGCGCCCGGCGGTGCTGGCCGCCGCGCGGCCGCTGCGCGCCGGCAGCCTGCTGCGCCCCGAGGATCTCGCCGCCGCCGCGCCGGGCACGGAGCATCCCGGCGACGCCCTGCCCGACACGCCGGCGCTGCGCGCCGCCCAGCTGGGCGCCATGGTCCGCCGCCCCGTCGCGGCGGGCGAGGCGCTGCGCGCGGGCGACCTGCTGCCGCCGGGCGACCGCGGCTTCCTGGCCGCCGTGCTGGCGCCCGACCGCCGCGCCATCGCCGTGCAGGTGGACGCGGCGCAGGGCGCGGCCAACCTGATCTGGCCGGGCGACCGGGTGGACGTCATCCTCACCCAGCAGCTGCAGGAGGACGGCACCCCCGCCCACCGCCGCGTGCTGGGCGAGACGGCGCTGCGCGACCTGCGCGTCATCGCCGTGGACCAGGGGCTGGTGCAGGGCGCGGTGGCCGAGGCGCCGGACCCCGGCAACCGCCCCGTCCGCCTCATCACGCTGGAGGTGACGCCGCCGGAGGCCGAGCGCCTGGCCGTCGCCGGGCGGCTGGGCCGCCTTTCCCTGGTCGTGCGCGCCGCCATCGAGGGGCCCGCGGCCGCCCTGCCGCCGCCGGGCGGCACCTGGGGCGGCGACGTCTCGCCCGGCCTGCGCCTGGGCCGGGAGGAGGGGGCGCCCCAGCGCCCCGTGCAGGTGTTCCTGGGAGCCACCCGCCGCGAGGAGTTCCGCTTCTGATGCGCGCCATCCTGGCCGTCCTGGCCGCCCTGCCGCTGGCTGCGCACGCGCAGTTGGCGGAACTCCCGCCCCTGCCGGGCAGCCAGCCCGTGCTGCTGCAGCCCGCCGTCGCCGTGCCCTCCGTGCGCCGCGCGACGGAGCAGAACAGCGTCGCGCTGCGCGCCGGCGCCGCCCTGGGCCTGGAGGCCGGCAGCGGCCGCATCCTTCAGCTCGGCCGCTCCGTCGCCTCCGTCTTCGCCGCCGACCCACGCGTCATCGAGGTGCGCCCGGCCAGCCCGACCAGCCTGTTCGTGTTCGGCGTGGCGCCCGGGCGCACCACCATCGCGGCGCTGGACGCCGCCGGCGCGCCCATCGCGCAATATGAGGTGACGGTGCGCCCCTCCGCCTACGGCGCCACCGAGGCGCAGGCGGCGATCGCGCGCATCCTGCCCGGCAGCCGCATCCGCGCCGAGCCCCGGCCCAACGGCATCGCCCTGACCGGCGAGGCCGCGACGGCCGACGACGCCCAGCGCGCCGCCACCATCGCCCAGGGCTTCGTCGCCGAGAACCAAGTGGTGGACAACCGCCTGACCGTGCTGGGCCAGGTGCAGGTGAACCTGCGCGTGCGCATCGCCGAGGTCTCGCGCGAGGTGACGCGCCAGCTGGGCGTGGACTGGCAGAGCATCGGCACGCTGGGCCGCTTCAGCGCCTCGCTGATGACGCCGAACACCCTGGCGGACGTGCTGAACCCGTCCTCCCGCCTCGGCCTGGGCTTCGTCAGCGGCGGCACCGACGTCAACGCCTTCATCGACGCCCTGGCGCAGGACCGCCTGATCACCGTGCTGGCGGAGCCCAACCTCACCGCCATCAGCGGGCAGACCGCCTCCTTCCTCGCGGGCGGCGAGTTCCCCATCCCGGTGGCGCTGCGCGACAACGTGGTGAGCATCCAGTTCCGCCAGTTCGGCGTGTCGCTCGCCTTCGTGCCCACGGTGATGAGCCAGGGCCGCATCAGCCTGCGCGTCCGCCCGGAGGTGAGCGAGTTGTCCGACCAGGGGGCGGTGCGGCTGGGGGCGGGCAACGGCTCCATCCAGATCCCCGCGCTGACGGTGCGCCGGGCGGAAACCACCGTGGAGCTGGGCTCGGGCCAGAGCTTCGCCATCGCCGGGCTGCTGCAGGACAGCTCGCGCAGCCTCGCGCGCGCGGTGCCGCTGGTGGGCGAGGTGCCGCTGCTGGGCGCGCTGTTCCGCTCCAGCCGCTACCAGCGCAACGAGACGGAGCTGGTCATCATCATCACGCCCTACGTCGTCTCGCCCGTCAGTGACCCCGGCGCGCTGCGCGCCCCCACCGACCGCTTCCGCCCGGCCAGCGAGGCCGAGCGCGTGGCGGAAGGGCGGCAGCTGGCGCGCCAGCGCGCCCCCGGGCCGCAGGCGCCGGGCCGCGCCGGCTTCGTGATGCAATGAGGGGGGCTGCGATGCGCGTGCGCACCCTGCTGCTGCTGCCCGCGCTGCTGGGCGGCTGCGATGCGCTGGGCCCCTGGCGCGAGGGGCAGTGGCGCCCCGGCGGCGCCAACACCGCCAACCTGCTGGTGATGGTCGCCGAGCCGCGCGAGCTGGTGCGCGGCACCGGCGCCGTGGGCGCCGACGGCCAGCAGGCCGCGGAAGCTGTGGCCCGGCTGCGCGCCGACCGCGTCCGCCCGCTGCCGGACAACGCCGTGGTGCGCATCGGCACCAGCGGGGGAGGCGCCCCATGAGCGAGGTGGCCGACGCCGTGCGGCCCGACCGCCGCCCCCTGCTGTGCTTCGCGCGCGACCCCGCGACGCTGGACACGCTGCGCGCCGGGCTGGCCGCCGCGGCCCCGCCGGGCAGCGAGTTCCTGCGCGGCGACCTGGAAGGCGCCATCGCGCACCTGCGCGGCCACCCGACGCCGCAGGTGCTGGTGGTGGACGCCTCCGGCGACCCGCAGCCCCTGGCGCGCCTGGAGGACCTGGCGGCGGTGGTGGAGCCCGACGTGCGCGTGCTGGTGATGGGCGACCGGCCCGACCTGGGCTTCTACCGGCACCTGACGCGCGGGCTGGGCGTGCTGGAATACCTCTACGCCCCGGTCACGCCCGCCATGGTGGCGGAAACCTTCGGCCCGCTGGTGGCGCCGCGGGCCGAGGCGGCGGGCCGCGCGCGCGGCGGCCGCCTGATCGCCGTCACCGGGGCGGCGGGCGGCGCGGGCGCCTCCACCGTCGCGGTGGCGCTGGCTTCCCACCTCGCGGGGCGCGCCTTCCGCCACACCATGCTGCTGGACGCGGAGATGCAGCGCGGCACCGTGCCGCTGCTGCTGGGCCTGTCCGCCGCCCCCGGGCTGCGCGCCGCCATGGAGGCGCCGGAGCGCGTGGACGAGCTGTGGCTGGAGCGCACCGCCCAGCCGGTGACGGAGCGCCTGCACCTGCTGGCGGCGGAGGAGCCGCTGGACGCCACCCCGCCCTGGCGCGACGGCGCGGCGGAGCACCTGATGGCCGCGCTGCGCCGCCGCTACTCCTTCGTGGTGGCGGACGCGCCGTTCCACGCCGGCCCCTTGGCGCGGGCGCTGGCGGCGCTGGCCCACCAGCGCGTCATCGTCGCCCCGCCCAGCCTGGCCGGGCTGCGCGACGCGCTGCGCATGCTCCAGGCGCATCCGCAGCAGGCCGGCGGCCACCGCCCGCTGCTGGTGCTCAACCGCGCCGACCGGCGCGGCGCCCTGCCGCCCGCGCGCGTGGCGGAGGCGCTGGGCATGGCGCCCGACCTCCTGCTGCCCGAGACGCCCGCCGTGGCCGCCGCCGCCGTGATGGGCGAGCCGCCGCTGGCCGCCGGCGGCGCCTTCGCGCGCGGCATCGCCCGGCTGGCGGCGCTGGCGGCCGGCGTGCCGGAGGCGCCGGCCGGCCGTGGCCTGCTGGGCCGCTGGTTCGGCCGATGAGCGCGCCGCCCGCCTTCGGCCGCCGGGTCGCCCCGCCCG
>NZ_JBJJBR010000028.1:0-42121 GCF_045449635.1 Sabulicella flocculans
CTGGGCGGCGGCCTGCGCGGCGGCCTGGGGCGGCCCGGTGCCGGCGCACCCGGTCCGCATCGCCGGGCAGCCGCACCGGGTGCGCGGCCAGCCGGCGGACGAGGCCTGGCGCGCCCTGGGCGAGCGCGGCGCCGAGCCGGAGGCCGAACGTTTGGCCCGCCTGGCCCGCGCCTGGCGCCCCGGCGGCGGCGACGGCGCGGTGGCGCTGGATGCCGGGGCCAACCTGGGCGTCACCGTGCTGGCCCTGGCCGCCGCCTGGCCCGGCCACGCCGCCCTGCACGCCGCCGAGCCCGACCCGGAGGTGGCGGAGCTGCTGCGCTGGAACCTCCGCGCCGCCGGGCTGGACCGCGCCCGCGTTTGGCCCCTGGCGCTGGGCGCCACGGATGGCGAGGCGGCGTTCCGGCGCGAGCTGCCGAACCGCGCCACCAGCCACCTGTTCCCGCATGACCGCCCGGCCCGCGACTGGAAGGGCGAGACGCTGCGCGTGCCGCTGCGCCGCGCCGACACCCTGCTGGCCGAGGCCGGCGCGACGCGGCTGGACCTGCTGAAGCTGGACGTGGAGGGCGCCGAGGAGCCGGTGCTGGCCGGGGCCGCCGCCGCGCTGGAGCGCTTCCGGCCGCTGGTGCTGGTGGAGTTCAACCTGTTCACCCAGATGACCCTGGCGCGCGAGAACCCCTTCGCGGTGCTGGAGCGCCTGGCCACCCTGGCGCCGCACCTGTGCTGGTTCCGCGACGACGGCGCGCCCGAGGCGGTGACGCACCCGGATGGGCGGCTGGGGGTGCTGCATGCCATCATGGCCGGCAGGGCCGGGGTGGACGACCTCGTGCTCTGCCACGACCTCGACTGGATGGAGCGCTGGGAATGACGCCGGACACGGTGCGCTGGGCCTACCTGCTGCTGCTGGGGCGCGAGCCGGAATCGCCCGAGGTGGTGGAGAGCTGGCGCAACGCCGGGCTGGCCGCGCTGCGCGAGGGCATCCTCGCCTCGCCCGAGTTCCAGGCGCGGATGGTGTCCGGCCGGCTGGACAGCCCGGTGGCGGCGCCGGTGGGCCCCGCCGCGCTGGAAACCGCCATCGCCCTGCGCGACGGCGCCTTTCCCGCCGCGGCGCCGCCGGGGCGGGAGGTGCCGGAGCTGGACCGGCTGCGGCGCGAGGTGCTCTCGGCGCCGGACCTGCAGGCGCTGCTGCCGCCGCGCGACGGGCTGCGGCTGCGCCGGCTGCGCCTGCCCGGCCGGGACATGGCGCTGTTCGGCGACACGCGCGACCCCGAATTCGCCGGCGCCCCCGGCCCGGCCGCCCCCCTGGCCGCGGCGGTGCGCGCCCTGCTGCCCGGCGGCGGGGAGGGGGTGACGGCCATGGTCTCCGGCGCCGGCATCGGGCTGGCGGCCCTGGCCATCCATGCCGCGGCGCCGCGGCTGGCCGGGCTGCGCCTGTGGGAAGGCCGGCTGCGCGAGGCCGCCTTCCTGGCCGCCAACATCGCCGAGAACGGCGTGCGGGCGCAGGTGGAGGCGCGCGAGGCGCCCCCGGCGCGGGATATGCTGCGCCAGGGCGCCGGGCTGCTGCGCCTGGCCGCCCCCGGCGCGGCGGCCGAGGCGCTGGAAGCCGCGGGCGACGTGCCGGTGCTGCTGCGGCTGGACCTGCGCGCCCTGGTGCTGGAAGGCGGCCACCCGCGCGAGGCCATCGCCGCCCTGGCCGCGGCCTTCCCCGGCGCCGCCTGGCTGGCCGACGCCGTCACCGCCCGCCCGCTGGACGGGCCGGGGCAGGCGGCGCTGCTGGAAGCCGCGCTGGACGGGCCGCAGGAGCTGGTCCTGGCGGCCGCCGCCGACTGGCTGGAGCGCTTCGCGCCGGCCTGAGGCCGGGCGCCGTCAGCGCTCCACTTCCTCCACGCTCAGCCCGAAGGCGGCGACGCCTTCGGAAAGCAGGTCGCCCAGGCCCTGCATGTCCACCAGGTACTCGGCGGCGGTGCCCTTGGCGTTGCGCTCGTAGGCCAGCTTGAGCGCCTCGTCCCAGCCCTCGGCGTCGTAGTCGCCGCGGCCGACCCAGGCCAGGGCGATCAGCGCCGCCTGCTGGTCCTCGTTCAGCTCGTCGATGTACTCGGTGAGCATGTCGAGGGTGGCGTCCTCGTCGGCCAGGTCGTCGCTGTCCTCGTCGTCGTCCAGCTCCTCGTCCTCGTCGCCGTCGCCCATGGTGCCCTCCTCGGGCGACTGCACGGCGTTGGCCAGGTCCACGATGGTGGCGATGACCTCCAGGCTCACGCCCAGGTCAACCTCGTCGTCCTCGTCCTGTGGGGGCATGGTGTCGCTCCGTTCCGCGGGGGGCGAATGCGCCAGGGCGGGGTTGCGTTTCAGGCCGCCCAGTCGGGGGCGAAATCCGGGTTCACGAAGCGGCGGTCGCCGGGCAGGGCGGCCAACTCCTCCAGGTCCTGCGCGGACAGGCGCAGGGCCAGGGCGCCCAGGTTCTCCTTCTGGCGTTCCGGCCCCGCCGCCTTGGGGATGGCGGCGACGCGGCCGCGCGCCAGGATGGCGGCCAGCGCCACCTGCGCCCCGGTGGCGCCGTGGCGGCGGGCAATGGCCTGGATGACCGGGTGCTCCGCCACCCCGCCCTTGCCCAGCGGCGTGTAGGAGGTGAGCACCATCCCCGCCGGCCCGGTGATGGCCAGCAGGCGGGACTGGTCCAGCATGGCGTGGTGCTCCACCTGCAGGCAGGCCAGCGGGGCGATGTCCAGCTCCAGGGCGCGGCGCAGCAGGCCGGCGGGGAAGTTGGAGACGCCGACCGCCTTCGCCTGCCCGCCTTCCCGCAGCCGGGCCAGGGCGCGCAGGATGCCCGGCAGGTCCATCTGCGGCGAGGGCCAGTGGACCAGCAGCAGGTCCACGTAGGGCTGGTCCAGGCGCTCCAGGCAGCGCAGCGCGGCGGCGTGGAAGCTGGCCTCGTCCGGCTTGTCGAACCACACCTTGGTGGTGAGGAAGACCTCCTCCCGCGGCAGGGCGGATTGCGCCAGGGCGGCGCCGACGGCCTCCTCGTTGCCGTACATCTCGGCGGTGTCCAGGTGGCGGTAGCCGAGCGACAGCGCGGATTCCACCGCGCGCTCGCATTCCGCGCCCTTCATCGGCCAGGTGCCCAGGCCCAGGGCCGGCATCCGCAGCAGCGGCGTCTCGAGAATCATGCGCGCTTCCCCAGGTCCACGACGCCGCAGCGCCCCTGTTCGGTGCCGAAGGCCAGCAACGTGCCGGCCGCGTTCCAGGCCAGTGCCGAGACGCCGCCGCCGCCCGGCGGGGCGATGGGCAGCACCCGGCCCGAGGCGATGTCGGCCAGCAGCACCAGCCCGTCCTCGAAGCCGGCCGCCACCATGTCGTGCTGCGGGTGGCAGGCGACGCGGGTGCAGAACACCTCGTCCCCGCCGGCGAGTTCGGTGGGCTGCTTGCCCATCGGCCCACCGCCGAAGAAGGGCCACAGCACCACGGATTCCGCGCCCGAGGTCGCCAGCCACCTGCCCTTGGCGGTGAAGCCCAGGCTGTGCGTCTTGGCCGGGTAGCCGGACATGCGCATGTGCTGGCCATCCTTCAGGCGCCAGCCATGCAGGGACATCTCCTGCATCGCCGTCACCACGTGCTCGCCATCGGGCGAGACGGCGATGGCGTGGTGGCTGCCCTTCCATTCCAGCACGCGCGGCTTGTCCTCCTTGGCGTTGACGAACCACACGGAGGCGCCGTTGTAGTGCGAGGCGGCGATGCGCTTGCCCTTGCCGTCGAAGGCGATGCCGCCGACGGTGGAGGGGTGCGCCAGCGACTTCAGCGGCTGGCCCGCCATGTCCAGCACATGCACCGCCTTGGCCACGGCGCAGGCGCGCACGCCGGATTCATGGGCGGCGACGTGCTCCACCCACTTGGAGCCGTATTTCGCCAGCTCCACCGTGCTGCCATCGGGCGCGATGCGCAGCAGCCGGCCGTCATCGCCGCCCGAGAGCGCGCCATCCCTGGCATCGGCGCAGAGCGAGAGCACTGCGCCGTCATGCGCCTGCACCACCTGCCATTCCGGCCCGGCCAGGCGCACCGTGCCGTCGCCCAGCCCGGCAAACAGGCCGCCCGGACCCCGCCCGAAGGCCAGCCCCACCACCCAGGCGCCGAGCTCCGCGACGGTGCCGCGCGATTCGACCAGGAAGTCAGGGCTTGCCGTGGAACTCACGCCGGCACCTGGCAGGCCTCGAAGCCGCGGCGCAACGCGGGCCGGTTCAGGTCGCGGCCGATGAAGACGATCTTGGACTTCCGCGGGTCGCCTTCCTTCCAGGGGCCGATGTAGTCGCCATCGGCGATCATGTGCACGGCCTGGAAGGCAAAGCGCCGGTCCTCGCCGGGGTAGGCGAGGATGCCCTTGGTGCGCAGCAGGTCCTGGCCCTTGGCGGCCAGCAGGTCGGTCATCCACTGGTTGAACTTCTCGGGGTCCACCGGGCGGGACACCTCGAAGGAGACGCTGTTCACCTCGCTGTCGTGGTCGTGCTCGTCCTCGCCGGACAGGAATTCGGGCTCGCGCTGGAGGATGCGCTCCAGGCTGAAGCTGTCGCGGCCGATCACCTCCGCGATGGGCACGTCGCTCTTCGTGGCGCGGATGACCTGGGCATAGGGGTTGATGGCGCGGATGCGGCGCTCCACCGCCGCGGCCTCCTCCTCCGTCACCAGGTCCATCTTGTTCAGCACCAGCAGGTCGGCGAAGGCGATCTGCTCCTCGGCCTCCTTGCTGTCGTCCAGCCGGGCGGCCAGGTGCCTGGCGTCCACCACGGTGACGATGGAATCGAGCTTGGTGGCCTTCTTCACGTCTTCGTCCACGAAGAAGGTCTGCGCGACGGGGGCGGGGTCGGCCAGGCCCGTGGTCTCGACGATGATGCCGTCGAACCTGTCGCGCCGGCGCATCAGCTGGGACAGGATGCGGATCAGGTCGCCGCGCACGGTGCAGCAGATGCAGCCGTTGTTCATCTCGAACACCTCCTCGTCCGCATCCACGACGAGGTCGTTGTCCACGCCCAGCTCCCCGAACTCGTTGATCACCACGGCGAACTTCTTGCCGTGGTTCTCGGAAAGGATGCGGTTGAGCAGCGTGGTCTTGCCGGCGCCCAGGTAGCCGGTCAGCACGGTGACGGGCACGGGTTCGGACATGGCGGGCACTCCTGGGAAGGTTTGCGGCGCAATATGGCGTGGCCGGCGCCGACACCAAACCCCCCGGCCATGCCCGGCGTTGGCGGGAGGAAAGGACCCCGCGCATGGCGAGCAAGGACCCCAAGGCGAAGTACACCCCCAAGCAGAAGCGCAAGGCCGCCCACATCGCCGAGGGCTACGAGGCCCAGGGCGTGCCGGAGGCCGAGGCCGAGGCCCGCGCCTGGGCCACGGTGAACAAGCAGGATGGCGGCGGCAAGCAGCCGGGCGGCAGCGGCCGCAAGGCGCCGGCCAAGGCGGCGCCGGCCGGCAAGGCCGCCGCGCCACGGAAAAGGAAGGAGACGGTGCATTGACGGGCAACGGGCAGAACAAGCCGGACTGGTCGGCCAGGACCACGGGCGGCGAGATGGACACGCGCTCCACCGACGCGGACATGGACGCCGCCAAGGTGAAGCCGCACAGCGAACGCGCGGCGGGCAAGCGCACGGAAAAGACGCACAGCCCGGAGGCCGCGGGCGCCTTCAAGGACCAGGTGGGCAAATCCGGGTAATTGTCCCTACATCAGGCACCGGCTACGCACCGCGCAGCATGAGGAGCCTCGCATGACCCTGTCCCGTCGCGCCGCCCTGGCGCTGCCCCTGCTGGCTGCGCCCGGCCTGGCCCGCGCCCAGGCCCCCTGGGCGCCCAGCCGCCCCGTCCGGCTGGTGGTGCCCTTCGCCGCCGGGGGCGCGGTGGACATCACCGGCCGCCTGCTGGCCGAGCGCCTGCAGCCCCTCCTCGGCCAGCCCGTGGTGGTGGAGAACCGCGGCGGCGCCGGCGGCAACCTGGGCGCCGACGTGGTCGCCAAGGCCGAGCCGGACGGGCAGACCATCCTGCTCGGCACCGCCTCCATCCTGGCGGCCAACAAGTTCCTCTACCAGCGCGGCATGCCCTTCGACCCGATCCGGGACTTCGCGCCGGTCACCCGCGTGTCCACCGGCACGGTGCTGCTGGTGGTCAACGCCGACCGCCCGTGGCGCACCTTCGCCGACCTCGTCGCGGCGGCCAAGGCGCAGCCGGGGCGCATCTCCATGGGCTCCTCGGGCACCGGCACGCCGTCGCACCTGACGCTCGCCTCCATCAACCGCGCGGCGGGGATGGAGATCAACCACATCCCCTACCGCGGCGGCGGCCCGGCCATCACCGACCTGCTGGCCGGCACCCTCGACATGATGTTCGACGTCATCCCCGCGCTGATGCCGCATGTCCGCTCGGGCCGCTTCCGCCCGCTGGCGGTCGGCAGCGCCGAGCGCATCGGCTACGTGCCCGAGCTGCGCGAGGTGCCCGGCATGAGGGAGGTGCTGCCCGGCAGCGGCATCGACATGCAGAGCTGGTACGCCACCGTGCTGCCCGGGCGCACCCCGGCCCCGGTGGTGGCGCGCTGGCACGAGGTGCTGGCGCAGGTGGTGCGCTCGGCCGATTTCCGCGAGCGCCTGTCGCCGCTGGGCTTCGAGCCGGTGGCCGACGACACCCCGGCCGCCTTCGGCCAATACCTCAACAGCCAGCTCTCGGTGTGGGAGCGGCTGATGCGGGATTCCGGGGCGACGCTGGAGTGAGGCAGAGTACTAATTACGTGGTCGGAGAAGGTCGAACGAAATCCACCCCGATCTATTGAAAACCGATGATGATGTCACGCTACAATATATTCCCGCAGCATTACATTGTTGTAGCGTGACATTGTAACCTCTTCTCAGCTCACGACAGCTCTCGGGCTTAGGATGCCGAGTGGGATCGCCCAAAGTATTCCAAAAAAAATAGTGAAGATCTTCTTCTGTATTGCATATCATATTTGATGTAATGTTGTTTGATATCATAAGGGTGGCACCCCTAATTTGGATTTGTATAATATTATTTCTTCTGTATTCTCCTGATCGTTCTCTGAAGCAACTTTCGGCTTGATCGGATAAGCCAAACCGCGCGGCGCATGGCGAGGTCGTCACATTATTTGGGAGGCCGCAAGGAGGCAAATCAATCTGCTGGTGGCATATCTGACGAAGAGTATTCCATTCATATGGAGTAAATGCTGAATGTTGCGCGTTACCTTGCTTGCAAGCTATTAAATACATTGTCATCGTTATAAATACTACGATTTTCATTTTATGCCGCCTCGGCGTAGATCGCGTCCTGCAAGGTGCCCATCAGCCGGTCCACCTGCGGCTTCTCGATGATCAGCGGCGGGCTGAGCGCGACGATGTCGCCGGTCACGCGCACCAGCACCCCTTCGTCGAAGCAGCGGCGGAACACGCGCATGGCGCGGTCGCCGGGCTTGCCCTCGCGCCCCTGCAACTCGATGCCGGCGATCAGGCCGTGGTTGCGGATGTCGATGACGTTGGGCGCGGACTTCAGGGAATGCGCCGCCTCCTCCCAGTAGCCCTCGATGGCGCGCGCGCGGCCCGGCAGGTCCTCGCGCACGTGGATGTCGATGGCGGCGATGGCGGCCGCGCTCGCCAGCGGGTGGCCGGAATAGGTGTAGCCGTGGAAGAACTCGATGCCCGCCGCGGTGCCCTGCACGATGGCGTCATACACGGCGTCGGAGGCCGCCACCGCGCCCATCGGCACCGCGGCATTGGTCAGGCCCTTGGCCATGGTCATGATGTCGGGCACCACGCCCAGGCGCTCGGCGCCGAAATGGCTGCCGATGCGGCCGAAGCCGGTGATGACCTCGTCGAAGATCAGCAGGATGCCGTGCTTGGTGCAGAGCTCGCGCAAGCGCTCCAGGTAGCCCACGGGGGGCACCAGCACGCCGGTGGAGCCCGCCACCGGCTCCACCATCACCGCCGCGATGGTGTCGCCATGCAGGGCCACCAGCTTCTCCAGCTCGTCGGCCAGCGCCGCGCCATGGGCGGGCTGCCCGCGCGAGAAGGCGTTCTGCGCCGGCAGGTGGGTGTGCGGCAGGTGGTCCACATAGGGCAGCATGGCGCCGAACTGCTTGCGGTTCGGCCCGATGCCGCCCACCGACATGCCGCCGAAGCCCACGCCGTGGTAGCCGCGCTCGCGCCCCACCAGCCGGGTGCGCTGCGCCTGGCCGATGGCCTTCTGGTAGGCCAGCGCCATCTTCAGCGCGGTGTCCGCGCTCTCGCTGCCCGAGTTGGTGAAGAAGACGCGGCCCAGCCCCTTGGGCGTCAGGTCGGCCACGCGCGCCGCCGCCTCGAAGGCGATGGGGTGGCCGAGCTGGAAGGTCGGCGCGAAGTCCAGGATGGCGGCCTGCTTCTGGATGGCCTCGGTGATTTCCCGCCGGCCATGGCCGGCGTTGCAGCACCACAGGCCGGCGGTGCCGTCCAGCACCTCGCGCCCCTCGGGGGTGAAGTAGTGCATGCCCTCGGCGCGGGCCAGCAGGCGCGGCGTGCCCTTGAAGTACTTGTTGTCGGAGAAGGGCATCCAGAACGCGTCGAGGTCGTTCGGGCGGGGGATGGAGATCTCGTTCATCGCGGGCGGTCCTGCACGGGTGCGGAAGCATAGGCCCGCCCGGCCTGCCATGTCAGCACCGGGTGGCGCGCAGCGAGAGCGACAGCGGCAGCCACGGCCGGTCCGGCCAGGTCCAGTACGGCCCCTCCGCCTTGACCAGACCGGGCCAGAGCGGCCAGGGCAGGCGGTCATGCTCCTCCAGCCGGTCCAGCCGGAAACCGGCCCCGGCCAGCGCGCCCAGGATGTCCCCCAGCGGGTGCAGGTGGATGATGGTGGCGCCGTTGGCGATGGGCTCGCCGGCGGCGTAGTCCACCGCGTCCTCGAAGGGGATGGGCTGGCGGGCGAAATAGGGGAAGCCCCAGCCCGGCCGCCCGGCCTCCCAGCCGTCGAAGACCTCCGCCACCGGGTGGCAGTCGGCGAAGGCCAGCGCCCCGCCGGGCCGCAGCAGGTGCGCCAGCCCGCGTGCCCAGGCGTGCAGGTCCGGCAGCCAGGTGATGGTACCCCAGGAAGCGAAGGCGAGGTCGAAGCGCCCCGCCTCCTCCGGCAGCGCCTCGGGGATGGCCTGGGCATCGGCCAGGGCGAAGCGGCAGGGGGCGCCGCATTCCGCCGCCAGCGCCCGCGCGCCCTCCAGCGCGGCGGGCGAGAAATCCACCCCCAGCACCTCGGCGGCGCCGGCCTGGGCGATGGCCACGCTGTCATCGCCGATGTGGCATTGCACATGGGCCACGCGCAGGCCCGCGGGGTCGCCCAGCACGGCGGCGGCGATGGGGTCCAGCCGGCCGCGGCCGGCGCGGTGCGGCGCCAGGTCATAGCCGCGCGGGCCCAGGTGCAGCGCCGTGCGCTCCTCCCAGTTCAGCAGGTTCAGGCGGCGCCATTCCGGTTCCATCCACCGCAGGGTGAGGCGCGGCGCGCCGTTCCGTCCAGCGGTGGCTTGCGCTAGGATGGGGGGATGCTCGCCACCTCGCCCCAGTTCAAGGACAACGCCGCCCGCGCGCTGGAGGATCCCGGCCTCCAGAAGGCGCTGACCCGCGCCAAGGGCGGCTTCCTGAGCAAGCGCTCCGCCGCCGTCGCCGGCCTGCCGGAGTTCGAGCGGCTGCGCGACATCGGCAAGGGCATCAAGGACCACACCCTCGCCCACCTCGACTTCTACCTGGAGGAGTACGAGGCCCAGGTGGTGAAGGCCGGCGGGCAGGTCCACTGGGCCCACACCGCCGACGACGCGCGGGCGGCGGTGCTGGAGATCTGCCGCAAGGCCGGGGCGCGCACCGTCACCAAGGGCAAGTCCATGATCTCCGAGGAGCTGGGGATCAACGACCACCTGGAGGCGCACGGCATCCGCCCCGTCGAGACCGACCTGGGCGAATACATCCTCCAGCTGCGCAAGGAGCCGCCCTCCCACATCATCGGCCCCGCCTTCCACCTGAACCGCGAGGACTGGGAGGACAGCTTCCGCAAGTCGCACAAGGACCTGCCGCCCGACCGCGTGTTCCACGAGCGCCGCGACATCCTCACGGAGGCCCGCACCAAGCTGCGCGCGCAGTTCCTGGCCGCCGACGTCGGCATCACCGGCGCCAACTTCCTGGTCGCCGAGACCGGCAGCTCCGTCATCGTCACCAACGAGGGCAATGGCGACCTGACGCAGACCCTGCCGCGCGTGCACATCGTGCTGGCCTCCATCGAGAAGGTGGTGCCGACGCTGGAGGACTGCACCAGCCTGCTGCGGCTGCTGGCGCGCTCGGCCACCGGGCAGGACTTCTCCGTCTACACCACCTTCAGCACCGGGGTTCGCCGCCAGGGCGACCTCGACGGGCCGGAGGAGTACCACGTGGTGCTGGTGGATGCCGGGCGCTCCAACATGGTCGGCACCGAGTTCGCGGAGATGCTGCGCTGCATCCGCTGCTCGGCCTGCATGAACCACTGCCCGGTCTATGGCGCGGTGGGCGGGCACGCCTATGGCTGGACCTATCCGGGGCCGATGGGCAGCGTGCTGACGCCCTCGCTGATCGGGGTGGACAAGGCGGGGCACCTGCCCAACGCCTCCACCTTCTGCGGCAAGTGCGAGAGCGTCTGCCCGGTGAAGATCCCCCTGCCCAAGCTGATGCGCCACTGGCGGGAGCGCGAGTTCGAGCGCCACCTGCAGCCCGGCGCCGTCCGCTCCAACCTCGCGCTCTGGGCGTGGTTCGCCCGGCGGCCGGCGCTGTACCGGCTGGCCAGCCGCGCGGCGGCCAAGGCGCTGGCGCTGGCCGGGCGGGGCAGGGGGGCGCTGCGCTCCCTGCCGCTCGCCGGCGGCTGGACGGCGGGGCGGGACCTGCCGGTGCCGCAGGGCTCCACCTTCATGGCCGAATGGCACGCCCGCCGGGGCCGCGGGGCATGAGCGGCCGGGACGCCATCCTGGGCGCCATCCGCCGCGGCCTGCGGCGCGGCGAGCTGCCCGAGGACCAGCAGGCCATGCTGCGCGGGCGCATCGCGGCCCATCCGCGCCACATGATTCCCGCGCGCTCGCGCCTCGACCGCGCCGGGCAGGTGGCGCTGTTCATCCGCAACGTGGAGAAGGAGTTCGGCAGCGTCGAGCGCGTGCCCGACCTCGCCTCCGTGCCCGCCGCCGTGGCCGACTACCTGGCGGCGCAGAACCTGCCCGGCCGCTTCGCCATGGCCCCGCACCCGGAGCTGACCGGTCTGCCCTGGGACACCCGGCCAATGCTGGAATGGCAGGCGCGCAAGGGCGACCCGGCGGACCAGGCCAGCCTGCAGCACGGCTTCGCCGCCATCGCCGAGACCGGCACGCTGATGCTGCCGGTGGCCGGCGAGCGCCCGACCACGCTGAACCTGCTGCCCGACACCGCCATGGTGTTCCTGCGCGCGTCGCGCATCGTCGGCGCCTACGAGGAGGCCTGGGACCTGCTGCGCGCCGAGCGGCAGGACGCGCTGACCGGCGGCTTCATGCCGCGCAACGTGATGCTGGTCACCGGCCCCTCGCGCTCGGCCGACATCGAGCAGACGCTGGAGCTGGGGGCGCACGGCCCGCGCCGCCTGCACGTCATCGTGCTCGACGACGACCCGGCGGCGCTGGGCCCCGCGCCCGACCTGCGGCCGGAGGCGGCGAAGCAGCCGGTGGCGCGGCCGGGCGGGCTGGCCAACCCGGGCGACTGATGCGCCGCCGCCGGGGCGAGCTGAGCGCGGCCGACCAGGCGCTGTGGGCGGTGGTGGCGCAGTCGGTGACGCCGCTGCCCGGCCGCCCGCGCCCGGCCGCCCCGCCATCCGTCACCATCACGCCGCCGCCGCCCCGCGCCGACGCGCCGCCGCCCGCCCTGGTCCTGCCCGCCCGCCCGCTGCCGCCGCCCCCGGTGGCGGTGGGCGCGCCGCCGCCGGGGCTGGACGCCCGCCGCTGGCGCGACCTGCGCCGCGGCAAGACGCGGGTGGAGCGCAAGCTGGACCTGCACGGCATGACGGCCGCCCAGGCGCACGGCGCGGTGCGCGGCTTCCTGCTGGACGCCCAGGCGGACGGGGTGCGCTGCGTGTGCATCGTCACCGGCAAGGGCGGCAGCGCGGAGGGCGGGGTGCTGCGGCGGGAGCTGCCGCACTGGCTGAACGAGGCGCCGCTGCGCGGGCTGGTGCTGGGCGCCGCCCACCCGCACCGCGCCAATGCCGGGGCGGTGCACCTGCTGCTGCGCCGGATGCGATGACCCCCTTCGGTGAGCGCCTGCGCGCCCTGCGCGAGGCGCGCGGCACCACGCTGAGCGAGCTGGCCGCCGCGCTCCAGGTCTCGGCCGCCTACCTGTCGGCGCTGGAGCACGGCCGGCGCGGCCGCCCCTCGGCCGGGCTGGTGCACCAGGTGAACGAATATTTCGGCCTGATCTGGGACGAGGCGGAGGAGCTGGCCGCGCTGGCCCGGCTGTCCCACCCGCGGGTGGTGGTGGACACCGCCGGGCTCAGCCCCGCCGCGACGCGCCTGGCCAACGAGCTGGCCCGCCGCATCCGCGACCTGCCGGAGGCGCGGGTGGCGGCGCTGCTGGCGCTGCTCGGCGAGCCGCCGCCCTGAGGCCGGGCCGGCGGATGGACGCCCGGACACGCCGCGGCGATGCTGCGTCCATGAGCGGCATCCGCGAGGCCCTGGGCGCCCCGGCCCTGGCCATGGCGGCGACCTTCCTGGCCTTCGGCGCGGCGGCCGGTGTGGCGGGCTGGCCGGCCTGGGTGGCTCTGCTGGCCTCGCTGGGCGTCTACGGCATGCCCGGGCAGATGATCTGGCTGGGTGGCGGCGGCGTTCCGGCGGCGCTGGCGGCCAATGCGCGCTTCCTGCCGATGGCGGTGGCGCTGGCGCCCTGGCTGGGCGGCGGCAAGGGGCGGTGGTGGGCGCTGCCCTTCATCGCCGTCACCCCCTGGGCCATGGCGATGCGCCGCCTGCCGGGCCTGCCGCCGCCCGAACGGCTGGGTTGGTTCCTGCAATTCGCCCTCGCCTCCTGGATGGTCGCCGGGGTGGCGACGCTGGCGGGCTGGGCGCTGGCGGGGCGCCTGCCCCTGCCGGTGCTGGCGCTGCTGCTGCTGGTGAACCCGCTGTATTTCGGGCTCATCCTGCTGGATGCGGCGCGGCTGCCGGCCGCGCGCGCCGCCGTGCTGGGCGGGCTGGCGGCGCTGCCGTTGGCCTGGATGCTGCCGCCCTCCCTCGGGCTGCTGGCGGCCGGGGTGGCCGGCGGCACCGCCGCCTTCTGCTGGAACGCCCGGCGTGGCTGAACTTGGGTGGCTCATCCTGGGCTGCGCCGGGCTGCGCGGGCTGGGGCTGGCCCTGGCCGGGCGGATGGGAGCGGATCACCCGCTGATCCGCTGGGCCGCCGCGGTGGCGATGGCGACGCTGGCGGCCTTCGTGGCGCAGGCGCTGCTGTGGCCTTCCGGCGCGCTGGCCACCCTGCCGCCGCTGGCCCGGCTGGGCGGCATGGCGGCGGCGGGGGTGCTGCTGTGGTGGCGCGGCGGGCTGCTGGGGCCGGTGCTGGCGGGGGTGGCGGTGGCCGCCCTGCTCAGCCGGGCTCCACCTTGATGCCGCGCTCGCGGATCACCTGGCCCCAGCGCTCGTATTCGCGGGCGGCGAAGGCCTCCAGCTCCGCCGGCGTGCTGCCCACCGCGTCCAGCCCGGCGCCGGCCATGCGCTGCACCACCGGCGGGTGCGCCACCGCCTCGCGCACCGCCGCCCCCAGGCGCTCGATCGCGGCGGCGGGGGTGCCGGCGGGCACGGCGATGGCGCCCCAGCTCTGCGCGCTGGCGGCACCGAAGCCGAGTTCCTCGAAGGTCGGCGTCTCGGGCGTCAGCGCCAGCCGGCGCGGGCCGCTGCTGGCCAGCACGCGGATGGCGCCGGAGCGCACCTGCGCGATGGACGAGGCCGGCTGGTCCAGCATCAGCTGCACCGTGCCGTTCACCAGGTCCGCCATCGCCTGGCCGGAGCCGCGATAGGGCACGTGCACCATCTGCGTGCCGGTCACCGCCATGAACAGTTCGGTGAAGATGTGCGTGCCGGTGCCGACGCCCGAGGTGGCGAAGGACACGCGGCCCGGATGGGCGCGGGCATGGGCGATGAACTCCGGCAAGGTCCGCGCCGGCACGCCGGGGTGCACCACCACGATGACGTCGGTGGTGAAGATCAGCGACACCACGGCGAGGTCCCGCCGCGGGTCCACCGTGCGCAGCAGGCCCAGGTGCGGTTGCAGGGTGAAGGCGCCGTTGGTGGCCACCAGCAGGGTGTGCCCGTCGGCGGGCGAGCGCGCCGCGGCCTCGATGCCCACCGCGCCGCCGGCGCCGGTGCGGTTCTCCACCACCACCGGCTGGCCCAGCGTCTCCGACAGGCGCTCGGCGATGATGCGCCCGCCCACGTCGGTGGAGCCGCCGGGGGCGAAGGGCACGATCATGCGCAGGGGGCGCTGGGGCTGCCACGCGGCGTTGCCGCCCTGGGCGCGGGCGGCGCCGGGCAGCAGCAGGGGCGCGGCCAGCAGGGCGCGGCGGGGCAGGTGCATGCGGGAGTCTCCCTGGTTCGGGGGGCAGCTTCGGCCGCGCGGGCGGCGCAGGGCAAGCGCCATGGACTTGCGCGCCGCTTTCGGGCATGGCGCGCCCCAGCGAGGCCAGGGGAGGCACCGGGACATGAAGCGCATCCGCACGCAGGTGGCGATCATCGGCGCCGGGCCGGCCGGGCTGCTGCTGGCGCAGCTGCTGCACCGCGCCGGGGTGGACAGCCTGGTGATCGAGCGCCAGTCCCGCCCCTACATCGAGGGGCGCATCCGCGCCGGCCTGCTGGAGCAGGGCAGCGTGGACACGCTGACGGAGGCCGGGCTGGGCGAGCGCCTGCACCGCGAGGGGCTGGCGCATGAGGGGATGGAGCTGCGCTTCGCCGGCGGCAACCAGCGCATCGAGCTGTTCGGGCTGACCGGCAAGCGCGTCACCATCTACGGCCAGCAGGAAAGCGTGAAGGACATGGTGGCCGCGCGGCTCGCCACCGGCCGCCCCCTGCTGTTCGAGGTGGCGGACACCGCCCTGCACGACGTGTCCTCCGACGCCCCGCGCGTGACCTTCACCCACGAGGGGGTGCCGCACGAGGTGACCTGCGACGCCATCGCCGGCTGCGACGGCTTCCACGGCCCCTCCCGCGCCGCCATGCCGCCGGAGGTGCTGCGCGTCTACGAGCGCGTCTATCCCTTCGCCTGGCTGGGCATCCTGGCCGACGCCCGGCCCATCTCGCACGAGCTGATCTACGCGCGGCACGAGGACGGCTTCGCCCTGGCCACCATGCGCTCGGAGACGGTGTCGCGCCTCTACCTGCAATGCGCCCCGGACGAGGACCTGGCCCTGTGGCCCGACGAACGCATCTGGGAGGCGCTGCACCAGCGCCTGGGCGCCGTGAACGAGGGGCCCATCACCCAGAAGGGCGTCACCGCCATGCGCTCCTTCGTGGCGGAGCCGATGCGCCACGGCCGGCTGTTCCTGGCCGGCGACGCCGCGCACATCGTGCCGCCCACCGGCGCCAAGGGCATGAACCTCGCGGTGGCCGACGTGCGGCTGCTGGCGCCCGCGCTGGTGGCGCTGCTGCGCGGCGACGGACGGCTGGCCGAGACCTACTCCGCCCGCGCCCTGGCGCGCATCTGGAAGGTGCAGCGCTTCTCCTGGTGGATGACGGCGATGCTGCACAAGTTCAGCGCCGACGACCCCTTCGAGCACCGCGTGCAGACCGCCGAGCTGGACTACGTCTGCGGCAGCGAGGCGGCGCGCCGTTCCCTGGCCGAGCAGTATGTGGGGCTCCCCTATGACGAATGACCGCGCCCGGTCCGACCAGGGCGGCGAGGCGGCCGCCCCCCTGCGCCTTGCCATCATCGGCCTGGGCATCATGGGCGAGCGACTGGCCCGCGCCGCCGCCGCGCACGAGGGCTGGGAGGTCGCCGCCGCCGCCGACCCCGACCCGGCGGCGGCGGCGCGGCTGGCCGCCATCGCCCCCGCCGCCCGCTTCTGCGCCACGCCGGAGGAGGCGGTGGCGCTGGCCGACGCGGTGCACGTCGCCTCGCCGCCCGCGGCGCACATCGCCCAGGGCCGCGCCGTGCTGGAAGCCGGGCGGGCGCTGCTGCTGGAGAAGCCGCTGTCGCACGACGTGCCGGCCGCGCGGGACTTCGTGGCCTGGGCGCGGGGCAGGCCGGCGAGCGTGAACTTCCCCATGGTGTCCTCGCCCGCCGTGGCGCAGCTGATGGCGTGGCTGCCCGGCATCGGGGCGCTGCAATCGGTGGACATCACCCTGGCCTTCGCCGCCTGGCCGCGCTCCTGGCAGCGCGGCGCCGCCGCCTGGCTGTCCCGCCGCGCCGAGGGCGGCTTCACGCGGGAGGTGGCCTCGCACTTCCTGTTCCTGGCGCAGCGCCTGGGCGGCCAGCTGGCGCTGGAGGCCGGCCAGGCCGAGTTCCCGCCCGGCGACGGCAGCGAGGTGGCGGTGACCGCCCGGCTGCGCGCCGGCGCCCTGCCGGTGGCGCTGCGCGGCGCGGTGGGCGGCACGGAGGCCGACGACCACAACCTGTTCGTGCTGGAAGGCGCGGCCGGCCGCCTGCGCCTGCGCGACTGGAGCATCGCCGAGCGCTGGGACGGCTGCGCCTGGCGCGAGGCCCCCGACGCCCGCCCCAACGCCGAGATGCGCCCGCTGACCCTGCGCGGGCAGCTGGACCGGCTGGCGGCGCTGCGCCGCGGCGGGAACTCCGGCCTCGCCACGCTGGAGGAGGCGCTGGCGGTGCAGGAGGCGGTGGAGGCGATGCTTGGCTGACGACGCCCCGCTCTGCCTGCCGCCGCGCCCCGCGCCGCGCCCGCACGGGCTGCGCCTGCCGCCGGGCGCCTGCGACAGCCACGCCCACGTCTTCGACGCCGCGCGCCACCCCTACCAGCCCACGCGCGGCTACACCCCGCCGGACAGCCCGGTCTCCGCGCTGCTGGCGCTGCACGATGCCATGGGGCTAGGACGCGGCGTGGTGGTGCAGGCCAGCGTCCACGGCACCGACAACCGCGCCGTGCTGGAAGCGGCCGAGGCGCACCCCGGCCGCCTGCGCGCCGTGGTGGCGGTGGAAGAGGGCGTGACGGAGGCCGAGGTCGCCGCCATGCACGCCCGCGGCGCGCGCGGCATCCGGCTGAACCTGGTGGACAAGGGCGGCATGCCCTTCCGCAGCCTGGACGCGCTGCGCGAGGCCGCTTCCGTCATCCGCCCCTTCGGCTGGCACGCCGAGCTGCTGGTGCACGTGGAGCAACGCCCGGAGGAGCTGCGCGCCCTGGCGGCGGCGGTGGGCATCCCGGTCAGCATCGGCCATGTCGGCTACGTGAAGGTGGCTAGGGGCGGCGCCGCGCATCCGGGCTTCCGCGAATACCTGGCGATGCTGCGCGACGGGCTGTTCTGGACCAAGCTCACCGGCCCCTACCGGCTGGCCGAGGCGCCCTGGGACGATGTGCGCCCGATGGCCGAGGCGGTGGTCGAGGCCGCGCCGGGCCGCACCCTGTGGGGCAGCGACTGGCCGCACGTGGCGCAATACGCCGCCATGCCGGATGATGGCGACCTGCTGGCCCTGCTGGGCGACTGGGTGACGGATGCGGCCCTGCGCGACCGCATCCTGCGCGACAACCCGGACGCCCTTTACTTCACAGCGTGAGGCCGCGCGCGGCCAGCGCCTTCAGGAAGTTCGGCTCCGGCGGCGGCAGCGGCGGCAGGTCCCAGGAGCCGGTGCCGATGGGGCGGATGTCGCGGTCCACCGGCACTTCCACCAAGTAGGGGCGGTTGGCCTTGATGGCGGTCTGGATGGCGTCCTCCACCTCGCCCGCATGGGTGACGCGGTGGCTGGGCACGCCGAAGCTCCTGGCCATCATTGCGAAGTCGGGGGAGTAGCTCTCGCCGGTGCGCTGGATTTCGAAGGCGGTGGCCAGCTCGCGCCCGCCGAACATGCCGTGCTGGATGTCGCGGATGGAGCAGAAGCCCTGGTTGTTCCACACCACCCAGACCACCGGGATGTCGTATTCCACCGCGGTGGCCAGGGCGTGCGGCGTCATCAGGAAGGAGCCGTCGCCGACCACCGCCACGCAGGGCCGGTCCGGCGCCGCCAGCTTGGCGCCCAGTATGCCCGAGGTGGCGAAGCCCATCGCCGCGAAGCCCCAGGAATGGATCAGGTGGCGCGGCCGCAGGCAGTCCATCAGCTGGATGATCCAGTTGTGGTGCACGCCCACGTCGGAGGCCACCACCGCGTCCTCCGGCACCGCGCGGGACAGGGCGGCCATCAGCCGTTCGGGCCGCAGCGGCACCTGGTCGCTCAGCGCCAGCCCGCCCTGGTATTCGCGCCACACGGCGCGGCCCTGCTCCAGCCGCGCCAGCCAGGGGGCGATGGCGTCGCGCCCGCCGGCGATGCGGGCCGGCGCCATCTCCGCCAGCAGCTCCAGGCTGGCCCTGGCGTCGCCCAGGATGCCGTATTCGGCCGGGTAGTTGCGCCCGATCTCCGAGGGGTCGATGTCGATCTGGATGAGGCGCGAGGGCGGGACGGACAGGGTGTAGCCATCCAGCCAGGCGGAGGTCGCGCGGTCGTCGAAGGAGAAGCCGATGGCCAGGATGACGTCGGCATTCCTGGTCGCGTCGTTCGCCGCATAGGCGCCGTTGCGGCCGATGGCGCCGAAGGCCAGCGGGTGGCGGTCGGGGATGGCGCCCTTGCCGTTGGGGCTGGTGACGACGGGGATGCGCGCGGCCTCGGCGAAGGCCACCAGCGCCTCGCTCGCATGGCCGAGGATGACGCCCTGGCCGGCGATGATGACGGGCCGCGCTGCCCCCAGCAGCAGGTCCAGCGCCGCCGACAGCTCCCGCGGGTTGCCCGGCGCGCCGTTGACCATGCGGGTGGAGCCCTGCACGGGCGGCACCGTCGTCTCCTCCACGAAGACGTTGAGCGGCACGTCGAGGTTCACCGGGCCGGGCCGGCCGGAGGTCAGCAGGTCCCACGCCTGGCTCACCGCCAGCGGCACCATGTCCGCCCGCGTCGGCTGGAAGGAGCGCTTGACGTAGGGCCGCACCACCGAGGGGAAGTCGCCCTGGAAGTGCCGCCCCGTCTCCTGGAACGGGCCGCGGTTGAACTGCCCGGTCGGCACGTTGCCGGTGATGGCGAGGAAGGCGGAGCTGTCCATCATCGCCGCCGCCAGCGCGACGACGAGATTGGCCGAGCCAGGGCCGCAGGAGGTGAAGGTCGCCACCGGCTCGCCACGCACCTTGTAGTAGGCGTCGGCCATGTGGCCGGCCGTCTGCTCGTGGTGGGAGGAGATGGTGCGGATCTGGTTCTGCGACTTGAAGGCGGCGTCCATGAAGCCGGTGATGCCGTGGCCGCACAGGCCGAACAGGTAGGGCACCTTCTTCTTCACCAGGTGGTCCAGGATGATGTCGGCGCCGTTCATCGCCGCCAGCTTCGCCGCTCCGTCCATTCGTTCGTTCCTCCCGGTGTTCGTTGGTTCAGGCCGCGATGGAGGGCGCGCCGAGCATGCGCGAGATGCGCGCCGCCGCCCCCTTCACCCGCGGGATGAGGTCGGCCACCCGCGCCGCGCCCATGCGGTCCTTCGGCGCGGAGACGGCCAGCGCCGCGGTGGGGCGGCCGGTGTGGTCGGTGATGGGCGCGGCGACGCAGCGCAGCCCGGGCACCAGCTCCTCCTCGTCCAGCGCGTGGCCCTGCTGGCGCACCTGGTGCAGCGCCTCGCGCAGCGCGGCGGGCGTGGCGAGGGTGGCGGGGGTGAAGCGCTCCATGCCGGTGGCGGCCAGCATCGCCTCCACCTCGGCGTCCGGCAGGTAGGCCAGCAGCGCCTTGCCCATGGCCGAGGCATGCACCGGCGAGCGCTTGCCGACGGCGGAGTGCATCCGCACCGCGTGCGTGCCCTCGACGATCTGCACCGTCACCGCCGCGTTGTCGTGCAGAATGCCGACATGGACGGTCTCGCCGGTGGCCTCGGCCAGGTCCTGCAAGGGGGGCAGGGCCTGCCAGCGCAGCTGCTCGCGCCGCATCGCCGCCGCGCCCAGGGCGTGGAAGCGCAGCCCCAGCGCGTAGTGGCCGGCGGCGTCCTTGGACAGCCAGCCCGCCTGCTCCAGTGTGTGCAGCACGCGGAACACCGTGGCCTTGTTCTGGCCCAGGTGCTGCGACAGCTCGGCCAGGCCCCATTCCGGGCGGCGGGTGAAGCAGTCCAGCACCTCCAGCCCCCGCGACAGCGAGGCGAGGTGGTAAGGGTCCTTGGCGTCCTCGGCCATCGGAAATCCTGAAACGCGTTTCGCCATCATATACGCTTGACGCGCGGAGCGCAAAGCGGGTTCGCTGTGCGTCAACCAGGGAGAAACGGATCATGTTGCGATGGATCGCCGCCGCCTGCGCCGCGTGGCTGGGTTGGGCGGGCGCCGCCCCAGCACAGGGGCAGGCGCAGGACTTCCCCAGCCGCCCCATCACCATGCTGGTGGTCTTCGCGCCCGGCGGCGCCACCGACGTGCTGGCGCGCATCGTCGCCGACCACATGTCCCGCACGCTCAACCAGCGCGTGGTGGTGGAGAACGTGTCCGGCGCCGGCGGCACCATCGGCGGGGCGCGCGGGGCGCAGGCCGCGCCCGACGGCTACACCCTCACCGTCGGCTCGCTCGGCAGCCATTCGGCGGCGCCTTCCATCTACCGCTCCATCCAGTACGACCCGCGGGAGCTGCAGCCCATCGGCCTGATCGCCGGCACGCCGCTGTACTTCGTGGTGCGCAACGGCCACCCGGCGCAGGACATGCGGCAGTTCCTGGCCATGGCGCGGGAGGCGCCGGGGCGCATCTCCAACGGCCATGCCGGCATCGGCTCCACCAACCACCTCGCCTGCGCGCTGTTCGCGCACATCACCGGGGTGGAGATGAACAACATCCCCTATCGCGGCGAAGGCCCGGCGATGAACGACGTGGTGGCCGGGCAGCTGGACAGCGCCTGCCTGCTGGCGCCGGCCGCCGTGCCGCAGATCCAGTCCGGCACCATGCGCGGCCTGCTGATCGCCGCCACCGAGCGCAGCGCCGGCGCGCCCGCCGTGCCCTCGGCGCCCGAGGCCGGGGTGGCGGACTACATCTTCCAGGGCTGGAACGCCGTCTTCGCCCCGCGCGGCACGCCCGAGGCGGTGGTGCAGCGGCTGGATGGGGCCCTGCGCGCCGCCCTGACGGACCCCGCCATCCGCGCGCGCATCGAATCCCTGGGCTCGGTGCCCGCCACCCCGGCCGCCATGGGGCCGGAGGCGCTGCGCAACCTGGTGCGGACGGAGGTGGAGCGCTGGGCGGTGGTGGTGCGCGCCGCGCGGATTTCCGAACCTTAGATCATGATCCGCAAGCGCGGATCATGATCCAGCCTTTGCTGAGGACGATTCACCGCCTTGATGATCCCATCAAGGCGGATCGTGCTCTGCTCCGTGGACCAAGCCCCTGGAAGGGCGATGCGCCGCGCTGACGTCACCGTCGCCGCGAAGCGCGTCCTAACCCGCCTGCTCCAGCAGGGCCTCGGCGGCGGCGCGGGCGGCGGGGGTCACGCGCTCGCCGGCCAGCATGCGGGCGATCTCCTCGCGCCGCTCGCCCTCGTCCAGCGGCACCACGCGGGTTTCCGCCGCGCCGCCCTTCACCGCCTTGGCCACGCGCAGGTGCTGCGCCCCGCGCGCCGCCACCTGCGGCGAGTGCGTCACCACCAGCACCTGCAGGCGCTCGGCGACCCGCTGCAGGCGCTCGCCCACCGCGGCGGCAGTGGCGCCGCCGATGCCGGCGTCCACCTCGTCGAACACCAGGGTGGGCACCGGCGAGCCGCGGGCCAGCACCACCTTCAGCGCCAGCATCAGCCGCGACAGCTCGCCGCCCGAGGCGATCTTCATCAGCTGCCCCGGCGCCTGTCCGGGATTGGTGGAAACCAGCATGGTCACGCGGTCCTGCCCGTCCGGTCCCCAGGCGGCTTCCTCGCGCGGGGCGACCTCGATCACCACGCGGGCGCGGTCCAGCTTCAGCGGCGGCAGCTCCTGCGCCAGCGCCCGCTCCAGCTTGGCCGCTGCGGCGCGCCGCGCCTCGCTCAGCTTGCCGGCGGCGGCGGCGTAGGCGGCGCGCGCCTCGCGCCGCGCGGCCTCCAGCGCCGCCACCCGGCCGGTGCCGGCGTCCAGCGCCGCCAGCCGCGCCTTGAGCGACTCCAACAGGGCGGGCAGCTCCACCACCGGCACGCCGTGCTTGCGCGCGGCGGCGCGCAGGCCGAACAGCCGGTCCTCCAGCACCTCCAGCCGGCGGGGGTCGGGCTGGGCGTCGTTGGCCAGGCGCTCGATGTGCTGCTCGGCCTCGGCCAGGGCGTCCATCGCGGCGGCCAGGGCGGCCAGGGCCGGCTGGGCGGAATCGCCGCCGCCCGGCAGGCGCTCCAGCGCGCGCGAGGCGTTGCGCAGCGCCGCCGCCGGGTGGGTGGAGCGGCGGTCGCGGGGTGTCAGCTCGCCCAGGGCGGCGGCGATGGCCTCCGTGCGGCGCTCGCCCTGCTGGAGCTGCGTGCGCTCCTGCGAGAGGCGGTCCTCCTCGCCATCCTCCGGCGCCAGCTCGCCCAGCTCGCCCACGGCGTGGCGCAGCCATTCCTCGTCGCGCAGGGCGGCGGCCACCGCTTCCTCGGCCTCGCGCAGCGCCGCCTCGGCGCCCTTCCAGGCGCGGTGGGCGGCGGCGACCTGGCCGCGCTGCGCCTCCAGCCCGCCGAAGGCGTCGAGCAGGGCGCCGTGGGTGGCGGGGTCGGCCAGGCCGACCTGGTCGTGCTGGCCCTGCACCTCCACCAGGGTGGCGCCCAGGCGGCGCAGCAGCGCCACCCCCACCGGCTGGTCGTTCACGAAGGCGCGGGAGCGGCCGTCGGCGGACACCACGCGGCGCAGCACGACGGCGTCCTCCGCCTCCATGCCCTGCTCGGCCAGCAGGGCGTGGGCGGGGTGGCCGGCGGGGGGCTGGAACACGGCGGCGACGCTGGCCTGCCCCTGGCCGGCGCGCACCAGACCGGCCTCCGCCCGCATGCCCAGCGCCAGGCCCAGGCTGTCCAGCAGGATGGACTTGCCGGCGCCGGTCTCGCCGGTCAGCACGGAAAGGCCGGGGCCGAAGGAGAGGTCGAGCCGCTCGATCAGCACCACGTCGCGGATGGCGAGCGAGAGGAGCATCGCCTCAGAAGATGGTGCCCCAGGCCCGCCGCAACAGCCCCGGCCGGTCCACCTCGGCGCGCTGCGCGCCGGGGGTCAGCAGGGCGAAGCTGTCCTGGTACCAGGGCGAGCCGGGGAAGTTGTGCCCCAGCACGGAGGCGGTGCGCCGCGCCTCCTCCGTCAGCCCCAGCGCGGTGTAGATCTCCGTCAGCCGGTGCAGCGCCTCGGGCACGTGGTTGGTGGTCTGGTAGTCCTCCACCACCCGGCGGAAGCGGCCGATGGCGGCGTTGAGGATGCCCTGGCGCTGGTAGAAGCGGCCGATGTTCATCTCCTTGCCCGCCAGGTGGTCGCGCGCCAAGTCGATCTTGAGGCGGGCGTCGCGGGCATAGGCGGTGTCGGGATAGCGGTTGGCCACGTCCTGCAGCGCGCCGAGCGCGAGCTCGGTGCCGCGCTGGTCGCGCTGGCTGTCGGCGATCTGCTCGTAGTGGCTCAGCGCCCGCAGGTAGTAGGCGTAGGCGATGTCGCGGTGGTTCGGGTGCAGCTGGATGAAGCGGTCCAGCCCGCCGATGGCCTCGGTGTAGCGGTTGCGCATGTACTCGCCATAGGCGCCCATCAGCTTGGCGTTGGTGCTCCAGGTGCTGAACGGGTGCTCGCGCTCCAGCGTGTCGAAGATCTCGACGGCGGCGGGGTAGCGGCGCTGCTGCAGCGCCTCGATGCCCGCGGCGTACATGCCTTCGGGCGAGCGGTCCTGGATGGCGGCGGCAGGCGAGGAGGAGCCGAGCAGCGAGTTCATCCGCCCGTCCCACTGGGTAAGGCCGCCGCAGGCGGCGAGCGGGACGAGCAGGAGCAGCGCCAGGAGCGGGCGGGGGCGGGCGGTCATGGCCGGGTGCATACCACAGGAGCGCGGGGGCGGGAGGGGGAGGCCCCCGGCTTATGCCGCCACGCGCTCCGGCATGGTGGCCAGGGCCGGGAAAGGCGCGGGGCTGGCGAAGCGCCAGGCCGCGCGGTCGGCCAGCAGGGCGCGCAGCAGCTGGTTGTTCAGCGCGTGGCCCGAGCGGTGGCCGGAGAAGCGGCCATGGATGGGGTGCCCGGCCAGCGCCAGGTCGCCCACCACGTCCAGCAGCTTGTGGCGCACGAACTCGTCCGGGCGGCGCAGCCCGCCGGGGTTCAGCACCAGCGGGCCGTCCACCACCACCGCGTTGTGCAGCCCGCCGCCCTGGGCCAGCCCGGCGGCGCGCAGGGCCGAGACCTCCTCCGCCAGGGTGAAGGTGCGGGCGTTGGCCAGCTCCTCGCGGAAGCTCTCGGCCGTCACGCGCAGGCTGTGCGCCTGGGCGCCGATGGCGGTGCCGGCGAACTCGATGGACAGGGAGGCGTCCAGGAAGGGCTCGGGGTTGGGGGCCAGCTCGGCCCAGGCGCCGTGGGCGTCCTGCACCCGCACCGGGCGCAGCACCTCGATGGCGCGGCGCGGGCCGGTGCCGTCCACCGTGCCGGCGCAGGAGAGCAGGAACAGGAAGGGCTCGGCCGAGCCGTCCAGGATGGGCACTTCCGGCCCGTCCAGCTCCAGCAGCGCGTCGTCGATGGACAGGGCGGCCAGGGCGGCCATCACGTGCTCCACCGTGCCCACGCGGGCGTCGGCGCGGCCGGGCAGGCCCAGCGCCGTGCACAGCCGGGTGTCCACCACGTGGTCGTGCCGGGCGGGGATGGTGACGCCGATGTCAGTGCGGTGGAAGGCGATGCCCGCGCCCGGCTGGCCGGGGCGCAGCGTGAGGGTGATGGCCGCCCCGCTGTGCAGGCCCACGCCGCGGCAGGCGATGCTGCCGGCAAGGCGCCGGCGCCGGCCGAGCGGAAGCTGTGCGAAACCATCCATGCTGTGAAGCATCCCCTGTGAAGGTGGGCGGCAGCCCCCCAGCGCCTGTCCCACGAACGTCACTTAGGGGCTGTGGATGGGTGGTGCCAGTCAAGCCTTGTTTCGCGATGTTTCGCTTCAGTGCCTTGATTCTGCTGCATTTTTCGCGGGCCTGAAACGCGGCGCGGCCGCCCCGTCGCCGGGGCGGCCGCGCCTAGTCCCGCGGGACGACCGGTCAGTTCGACTGGCGGCGCAGGAAGGTGGGGATGTCCAGCCCGTTCTCGTCCGGCTGCGCCCCGCGGGGGGCGGCGGCCAGGCCGGGCTCGGCGCGCGGGGCGGCCGGGGCGGGGGCGGCGGGCTCGCGCTTCATGGTCGCCAGCCCGGTGACCTGGCCGAACAGGCGGCGCAGCCCGCCGCCGGCCGGGGCGGGGGCGGGCTCGGGCGCGCGCGGGGCCGGGGCCTCGGCCACCAGCGGCGGCGGGGCCACCGGCACCGGCTGCGGCAAGGGCTGGGCGTCCTCGGCGTAGGGCAGGGGCTGGGCCACCGGCTGCGCCACCGGCGCGGCCTGGCGCAGCATGCCGGCCATGCCGGGCTGCGCGGCCGGGCGGCGCGCCGGCGGCGGCACCACCGCGGCGGCGCGCGGAGCCGGCGCGGCGGCGTTGGCCACCGCCAGCCGCGGCCCGGCGGCGGGCTGCGCCGCGGCCGGCACCTCCACGTCGATGCCGGTGGCGACGACGGAGACGCGCACGCGCCCGTTCATCATCTCGTCGAAGGAGGAGCCGAAGATGATGTTGGCTTCCTCGTCCACCTCGCGGCGGATGCGCATGGCGGCCTCGTCCACCTCGAACAGGGTCATGTCCAGGCCGCCGGTGATGTTGATCAGCACGCCCTTGGCGCCGCGCATGGAGGTGTCCTCCAGCAGCGGGTTGCTGATCGCGGCCTCGGCCGCCTTCACCGCGCGGTCCTCGCCCTCGGCCTCGCCGGTGCCCATCATGGCCTTGCCCATCTCGGCCATCACGGTGCGGATGTCGGCGAAGTCCAGGTTGATCTGGCCCGGCGCCACCATCAGGTCGGTCACGCCGCGCACGCCCATGTAGAGGACGTTGTCGGCCATCTTGAAGGCCTCGGCGAAGGTGGTGCGCTCGTTGGCCATGCGGAACAGGTTCTGGTTCGGCACGATGATGAGCGTGTCCACGAAGGACTGCAGCTCCTCGATGCCGGCATCCGCCGCGCGCTTGCGCTTCGGCCCCTCGAAGTCGAAGGGCTTGGTGACGACGCCGACGGTGAGGATGCCGCGCTCGCGCGCCATGCGGGCGATGACCGGGGCCGCGCCGGTGCCGGTGCCGCCGCCCATGCCGGCGGTGACGAACACCATGTGGCAGCCTTCCAGGTGGCGGGCCAGCTCGTCGGTGGCTTCCTCCGCCGCGGCGCGGCCGATCTCGGGCTTGGCGCCGGCGCCCAGGCCCTGCGTCAGGTGCGGGCCCAGCTGCACGCGGCGCTGCGCGCGGCTGTTCACCAGCGCCTGGGCGTCCGTGTTGGCGACGATGAACTCCACGCCGTCCAGCCCCAGCGCGATCATGTTGTTGACCGCGTTGGTGCCGCCGCCGCCGACGCCGATCACGGCGATGCGCGGCGAGAAATCGGTGTGCTGCGTCACCGGCAGCGTCAGGTTCAACGTCATGGCCACTCTCTCCTCGCCCCCAGGATAGAGAGCGCGAGGATTCGCGTCTCCCCCGTCATCTGCCCCATGCCTTCACATGCGCTCCTTCACCCAGCGCATGAGCCTGCCCATCCACCCATCGCGCAGCGGCGGCGCCGGCGCAAGGTCCAGCAATGGGCGGCCTTCGCCGGCCGCCCAGGCCAGCAGCCCCACCGCCCCGGCGAAGCCTGGCCCGGCCGCCGTCTCGGGCAGGCCGCGCACCAGGCGCGGTCGGCCCAGCCGCACCGTCACCTCACGCCCCAGGATGCGCGCCGCCAGCTCCCGCACGCCGATCAGCTGGGAGGCGCCGCCGGTCAGCACCACCCGCCGCCGCAGCTCCGCCGGCAGGCCCGAGCCGTCCAGGCGGTCGCGCAGCAGCTCGAAGGTCTCCTCCAGCCGGGGGCGGATGATGCGCACCACCATCTCGCGCGGGATGCGCGCGATCTGGTCGTCCTCCTCGCCCACCTGCGGCACCGCCAGCATCTCCACCCGGTCCTCGCCCGCCTCCAGCACCGAGCCGTGCATGGTCTTGACCCGCTCGGCATGGGCGATGGGGGTGGACAGCAGGCGCGCCAGGTCGTTGGTCACCTGCCAGCCGCCCACGGGAATCTGCGCCGTGTGGGCCAGCTGCCCCTCGACGAAGCAGGCCAGGGAGGTGGCGCCGGCGCCCATCTCGATGGCCACCGCACCCATCTGCATCTCGTCCTCCACCAGCGTCGCCAGGCCGGCGGCGAAGGGGGCGCTGACCAGCTCGTCGGCCTCCAGCTCGCAGCGATGCAGGGTGTGGCCCAGGTTGGACAGGGCGTGGGTGGCGGCGTCCACCACGTGCAGCCGGGCGGACAGGTTGTCGCACACCATGCCGCGCGGGTCCTCCACGCCGCCGGTGGCGTCCACCCCGAAGCTCAGCGGGAAGGCGTGCACGCTTTCCCGCCCGTCGGCGGCGGTGCGGCGCACGCCTTCGGCCAGGATGGCGCGCAGGTCGGCCTCCGTCACCGCCCGCCCGCCGACGTGCCACAGGATGTTGCGCACCCGGCTCTCGGGCTGGCCGCAGGCCAGGGTGACGATGGCGCCTTCCAGCAGGTGGTCGGCCATCTGCTCGGCGCTGGCCACCGCGGCGCGGATGCACTGCTCGGCCGCCTCCATGTCCACGATGGAGCCCGCCTTCACCCCGCGCGACTTCTGCCAGCCGAAGCCCAGCGCGCGCGGCACGCCGTCGCCCTCGATGCGCGCGATCAGGCAGACCACCTTGGAGGAGCCGATGTCGAGCACGCCGAAGGGGCCGGAGCGCGCGCCGCCGTGCCGGCGCGGCCGGGCCGGCAAGTCCTGCGCGGGGGCGTGGTGGCGCGTCAGCTCGTTCATCCCCGCGGGTTCCTCGTCGGCGTGGCGGTGGGGGCGGGGGCGGGCGCGGCGCTGGCCTGCAGGCGCACCACCAAGCGGTCGGGCAGGCGCATGTCCACCGCGGCCAGCGGGCGGTCCAGCAGCTTGTCGCGCGCGTGCAGCTCGGCCAGGCGGGCCACGGCGGCGGGCTCGTGCCCCTCGGGCAGCATCACGTCGGCGCCGTTCACCAGGCGCAGGTTCCACCGCCGCTCCGACACGCGGACGATGGCCTGCACGCGCTCGGCGATGTCGGGCACGGTGCGCAGCAGGTCCACCATCGCCGCCGCCTCGCGCTCGGCGCCCTGGCCGACCACCAGGGGCAGCGGGCCGAAGGCGTCCAGGCGCTCCGTCGCCATCACCCGGCCCTCGCGGTCGATCACGGCGAAGCGGCCGTCGCGCTGCCAGATGGCGAAGGCGCGGCGCTCCTTGATGCGGACCAGCACGGTGCCGTCCAGCCGGCGCTCCACATGCGCCTCGTCCACCCAGGCGATCTCCTCCAGGCGCTGGCGGGCGGCGTGGGGGTCGAAGTCCAGCACCGCGTCGCCCGGCAGGGTGCCGATGGCGGCCAGCAGCGCCTCGCGCGGGGTGAACTCGCGGCCCTCGATGCGGATCTCCTGGATGCGCAGCCCGGGGCCGCGGCCCAGCGCGGCCAGGTGGTTGGCGGCGTCGCGCAGCCGCGCCGCCGGGTCCAGCGCCAGCACGCCCAGCGCCAGCGCCGCCACCCCGCCCAGCGCCAGCGTGGCGAGGCCCGCCCCGCGCAGCCAGGAGCGCCGCCGCTTCAGCCACAGCCCGAGGCGCGAGGGCCGCTGCGGCGCCCGCGAGGCGGCGGCGAGGCGGGGGCGGGGCTCACGTGCCATGGCGCGCCTGCTCCACGATCCAGCGGCACAGCTGGGGGAAGGGGATGCCGGCATGCGCCGCCTGCTCCGGCAGCAGGGAGGTGGGCGTCATGCCGGGCTGGGTGTTCACCTCCAGCAGCACCAGCCGCCCGGGCTCGCCCCCGGTGTCGTCGTAGCGGAAGTCGGCGCGCGAGACGCCGCGGCAGCCCAGCGCCCGGTGCGCCTCCAGCGCCACGCGCATCGCCTCCTGCGCCGCGGCCGGATGGATGGGCGCAGGCAGCAGGTGGCGGGAGCCGCCATCGGCGTACTTCGCCTCGTAGTCGTAGAACACGTTGCCGGTGCTGATCTCCGTCACCGCCAGCGCGCGGTCGCCCAGCACGGCCACCGTCAGCTCGCGGCCCGGCACGAAGGCCTCGGCCATGATGCGCCGGCCGAACCGCCAGCCGCGCGCCACCTCGGCGCGGCGGTTGTCGCCCTCGCGCAGGATGGTGACGCCCACGCTCGACCCCTCGTCCACCGGCTTCACCACGTAGGGGCGGGGCAGCGGGTCGGCGGCCTCCAGCTCCTCCGGGCTCACCACCCGGCCCTCGGCCACCGGCAGGCCGTGCGCGGCGAACACCGCCTTGGCCGCGCCCTTGTCCATCGCCACCGCGGAGGCGCGCACGCCGGAATGCGTGTAGGGCAGGCCCATCCAGTCCAGCACGCCCTGGATGCAGCCATCCTCGCCGAAGCGGCCGTGCAGGGCGTTGAACACTGCGTCCGGCCGCGCCGCGCGCAGGGCGGCGATGGTGGCCGACAGGTCCTCCGTCACCTCGATGGGCGCCACGGCGTAGCCCGCCTGCGCCAGCGCGCCCGCCACCTGCCGGCCGGAGGAGAGCGACACCTCGCGCTCGGCCGAGATGCCGCCGAAGAGGACTGCGACGCAGGTCATGCCGGCACCCCGATGCGCTTGATTTCCCATTGCAGCTCCACGCCGCTTTGCGCCCGCACCCGCGCGCGCAGCTCCTCGCCCAGCGCTTCCAGCTCGGCCGCCGTGGCGCCGCCGGTGTTGAGCAGGAAGTTGGCGTGCTGCTCGCTCACCTGCGCGCCGCCACGGCGCAGGCCGCGCCCGCCGGCGGCGTCCACCAGCGCCCAGGCCTTGTGGCCCTCGGGGTTGCGGAAGGTGCTGCCGCCGGTGCGGGCGCGCACCGGCTGCGTCGCCTCGCGCGCCGCGCGGATTTCGGCCATGCGCGCGGCGATGGCCGCAGGCTCGCCCGGCGTGGCGCGGAAGCGCGCGCGCAGCACCACGCCGCCCTCGGGCAGCGCGGCGTGGCGGTAGGCGAAGCCCAGCTCCGCCGCCGCCAGCCGCCGCACGCCCGCGCGCGTCGCGACCTCGGCCCAGTCCAGGCAGTCCTTCACCTCGCGGCCATAGGCGCCGGCGTTCATCGCCACCGCGCCGCCCACGGTGCCGGGGATGCCTGACAGGAACTCCAGCCCCGCCAGCCCGGCGGCGGCGGCGTGCTGGGCCAGGGTGGCGTCCAGCGCCGCGGCGCCGGCCACGAAGCCCTCGCCGTCGCGCGCGATGGCGCCGAAGGGGCGCGCCGGCAGCCGCAGCACCACGCCGGGCACCCCGCCGTCGCGCACGATGAGGTTGGACGCCGCGCCGATGACGGCGACGGGCGTGGCCGGGTCCAGCGCGCGCAGCAGCGCCACCAGGTCCTCGTCGTCGGCTGGGCGCACCAGCCATTCCGCCGGGCCGCCGACCCGGAACCAGGTGAAGGGCGCCAGCGGCGCCTGCGCCTCGGCGCGGCCGCGCAGGGCGGGCAGCGCGTGCGGGCCGGGGGCGCGCACCTCCATCACGCCCGCTTCAGCGGGCCGAGCCGCCCGGACTGCGCCTGCAGCGCCGCCAGCTGCTCCGGCAGGGCGTGCGCCCAGGCGGTGATGTTGCCCGCGCCCAGGCAGACCACGAAGTCGCCCGGCCGGGCGATGGCGTTCACCATCTCCGGCAGGGCCGCGGGCTCGGGCAGCGGCACCACCGAGCGGTGGCCGCGGGCGCGCAGCCCCTCCACCAGCGCCTCCTTGTCGCGCCCCTCCACCGGCGCCTCGCCGGCGGCGTAGACGTCGGCCACGATGACGGTGCCGGCGTCGTTCATGCAGGTGCAGAACTCCCCGAACAGCTGGTCGAGGCGGGAGTAGCGGTGCGGCTGCACCACGGCGATGACGTCGCGCGCCCCGGCCTGGCGGGCCGCTTTCAGCACGGCGGCGATTTCCACCGGGTGGTGGCCGTAGTCGTCGATGACGGCGATGCCGCCGACCTCGCCCACCCGGGTGAAGCGGCGCTTGACGCCCTTGAAGCCGGCCAGCGCGGTGCGGATGACGTCCTCCGGCACCTCCATCTCCACCCCCACGGCGATGGCGGCCAGGGCGTTCTGCACGTTGTGGCTGCCCAGCATGGGCAGGCGGAACGGCTTCATGCGCCGGGCGCGGCCGGTGCCGCGGTCGGTCACCACCACCTCGAAGGTGGCGCCGGCGCGGTCGGTCAGCAGCTTCTCGGCCCGCACGTCCGCCTGGGGGGAGAAGCCGTAGGTGACCAGGCGGCGGTCCAGGCGGGGGATCATCGCCTGCACGCCCGGATGGTCCATGCACAGCACGGCGAAGCCGTAGAAGGGGATGTTGCCGACGAACTGCGCGTAGCCCTCGCGCATCGCCTCCTCCGTGCCCCAGTGGTCCAGGTGCTCGGCGTCCATGTTGGTGACGACGGCCACGGTGGCGGGCAGGCGCAGGAAGGAGCCGTCGCTCTCATCCGCCTCCACCACCATCCACTCGCCGGTGCCCATGCGGGTGTTGCCGCCATAGGCGTTGACGATGCCGCCGTTGATCACGGTGGGGTCCAGCTTCGCCGCCTCCAGCACCGCCGCGATCAGGGAGGTGGTGGTGGTCTTGCCGTGGGTGCCGCCCACCGCGACGCCCCATTTCAGGCGCATCAGCTCCGCCAGCATCTCGGCGCGGCGGACCACCGGCAGCAGGCGTCGCCGGGCCTCCTGCACCTCCGGGTTGTCCTTCTTCACCGCGGTGGAGACGACGACGACCTGCGCCCCGCCCAGGTTGGCGGCGTCATGCCCGATGCTGACGGCGATGCCGCGCTCGCGCAGCCGGGCGACGTTGGCGCCCTCCGCGACGTCGCTGCCCTGCACCGAGTAGCCGAGGTTGTGCAGCACCTCCGCGATGCCCGACATGCCGATGCCGCCGATGCCGACGAAATGGATGGTGCCGATGGAGAGCGGGAGCGCGCGCATCAGCGGCCCTTTCCTTGCGCCGCGCCGCGGCGGGCGATGCCCACGAAATGGATGGTGCCGATGGAGAGCGGGAGCGCGCGCATCAGCGGCCCTTTCCTTGCGCCGCGCCGCGGCGGGCGATGCCGACGGGATGGATGGTGCCGGTGGAGGGGAGGGACGCGCGCATCAGGAAGCCTTCCGGCGAAGCAGGGACAGGACCAGGTCGGCGAGGTCGCGCGCCGCCTGGGGCCGGGCCAGGGATGCCGCAGCCCGGGCCGCCTCCGCAAGCCTGTCGGGCGAGGACAGCCAGGTGACCAGCAGGGCGGACAGGCTCTCGCCCGTCATCCGCGCCTGCGGCAGCACGGAGGCGGCGCCCGCGGCCTCCAGCGCCCGGGCGTTGGCGGCCTGGTGGTCGTCGATGGCGGAGGGCAGCGGCACCAGCACGGCGGGCCGCCCGGCGCAGGCCAGCTCGGCCAGGGTGGAGGCGCCGGCGCGGGCCAGCACCAGGTGGGCGGTGGCCAGCCGGCGCGGGATGTCGGTGAAGAAGGGCGACAGCTCCACCGGGATGCCGGTGCCGGCATAGGCCGCGCGCACGCGCTCCAGGTCCTCCGCCCGGCATTGCTGGGTGACGATGAGGCGCTGGCGCAGGGCGGGCGGCAGGGCGGTGACCGCCGCCGGCACCGCGTCGCCGAACACCCGCGCGCCCAGGCTGCCGCCGATGACCAGCAGGCGGATGGCGCCCTCGCGCGGGGCCTCGTAGGCGGCGCCGGCCAGGGCGGCCAGGGCCGGGCGCACCGGGTTGCCCACCGCATGCGCCCTGGTGCCGGCGGGCAGGCGCCCGGTCTCGGCGTAGGTCAGGGCCAGGGCGTCGGCGCGCGGGGCCAGCAGGCGGTTGGCGCGGCCCAGCACGGCGTTCTGCTCGTGCAGCACCAGCACCGGGCGCCCGGCGCCCAGGCTCAGCGCCGCCAGGGCCGGCGGGATGGCCGGGTAGCCGCCGAAGCCCACCACGGCGCGCGCACCGGTGCGCCGCAGCAGCCCGCGCGCCCGCCAGGTGCCGCGCCCCAGCGCCAGCGCGCCGCGCGCCGCCTTCAGCGCGCTGCGCCCGGCGATGCCGCTGCCTTCCAGCACGAAGCGCTCGGCCTGGGTGAAGGCCGGGCTGTCGAAGGCGGCCGATCGCGCATCGGTGAACAGGGCGATGCGCTCGCCGCGCGCCAGCAGCTCGGCGGCCAGCGCCTCGGCGGGGAACAGGTGGCCCCCGGTGCCGCCGGCGGCGATGGCGATCATGCCTCGGCGCTTTCCGCCCGGCCCTGCATGCGCCGCCGCGTCAGCGCCAGCAGGAAGCCCATGCCCAGCGCCAGCGCGATGACGGAGGATCCGCCGTAGCTCACGAAGGGCAGCGTCATCCCCTTGGTGGGGATCAGGTGCAGGGAGGAGGCCATGTTGATGAAGGATTGCAGGCCGAACTGCGTCAGCAGCCCGGCGGCGGCCAGGGCGACGAAGCTGTCGCGCTCGCCCAGCAGGCGCAGCAGGCCGCGGATCACCACGAAGGCGAAGATGCCCAGGATGAGCAGGCAGGCGACCAGGCCGAACTCCTCCGCCGCCACGGGGAAGACGAAGTCGGCATGGGCGTCGGGCAGCACGTCCTTCACCCGGCCCTCGCCGGGGCCGCGGCCCAGCAGCCCGCCATTGCCGAAGGCTTCCAGCGACATCCGCACCTGGAAGTTGTCGCCCCCGCCCTCGGGGTCCAGGAAGCGCTGGATGCGCGAGCGCACGTGGCCGTGCAGCATGTAGGCCAGCGCGAAGGCGCCCACCCCCACGCCGCCCAGCAGCGCCACCCAGAACAGGTTGATGCCCGACACGAACACCTGCGCGACGAACACCGCGCCGATCACGGCCAGCATGCCGATGTCGGGCTGCTTCTTCAGCAGCAGCGCCACCACGCCGATCAGCGCGAAGGCGATCAGCAGCCCGGGGAAGCGGGGCGTGCGCTTGCCCTCGGCCAGCAGCCAGCCGCACACCACCGCCAAGCAGGGCTTCAGGAACTCGCTGGGCTGCAGCGACATGCCGGGCAGGGAGATCCAGCGCCGCGCGCCCTTGATCTCCGTGCCCGCCACCAGGGTCAGCGCCGTCAGCGCCAGCGCCCCCAGCGCGCCGAGGATGGCCAGCCGCAGCGTCCAGCGCGGCGACAGCAGCGACACGCACACCATCACCACCACCGCGAGGGAGGAGTAGAGCACCTGCCGCGCCAGGAACATGTGGCGGGTGGAGGCGCCGATGCGGTCGGCCACGGCGGGCGAGGCCGAGAGCATCATCACGTAGCCGATGGCCACCAGCGCCAGCAGCGCGCCGAGGGTCCAGCGGTCCACGCTCCACCACCAGCGGCCGAGGACGGAGGTGTCGTTGCGCGAGACGGCCATCAGGCATCCTCCTCCTGCGCCAGGCGGCGGAACAGGTCGCCGCGGGCGTCGAAGCCGGTGAACTGGTCCCAGGACGCCGCGGCGGGCGAGAGCAGCACCACGTCGCCCGGCGCCGCCAGGGCGCGCGCGCGCCGCACCGCGTTCTCCAGCGTGCCCGCGACCTCGTGCGCCACGCCGTGCGCCGCCAGGGTGGCGGCGAAGGCCGGGCCGTCGCGGCCCACCAGCAGCGCGTGCGCCACCCGGCCGAACAGCGGCGCCAGCGGGGCGATGCCCCCCTCCTTGCCGGTGCCGCCGGCGATCCACACCACGCGGGGGTAGGAGGCCAGCGCCTTCTCGGCGCTGTCGGCGTTGGTGGCCTTGCTGTCGTTCACCCACAGCACGCCGCCGCGCTCGGCCACGCGCTCCTGCCGGTGCGGCAGGCCGGGATAGGTTTCCAGCAGGGGCGCCAGCGCGTCGCGCCCCACCCCCAGCGCCAGGGCCATGGCGGCGGCGGCGGCGGCGTTCTGCGCGTTGTGCGCGCCCGGCAGGGTGGGGCAGCGCGACAGGTCGGCCAGCGGGCCGGCGGCGTCGCGCAGCAGCGCACCTTCCCACCACACCCCGCCGGGGCCCAGCGGCACCACCCGGCCCTCCGGCCGGAGCGAGCGCGTCCAGCCGTCATCCTGGCCCAGCACGGCCACGCCGGCGCCGCGCAGGATGCGCGCCTTGGCCCGCAGGTAGCCCGCCATGTCCCCGTGCCGGTCCAGGTGGTCGGGCGAGAGGTTCAGCATCGCCGCCACGTCGAAGGTGCAGGCGTCCAGGCGTTCCAGCGCGTAGGAGGACATCTCCAGCACGTAGGTGCCGCCATCGGGCAGGATGGGCATGTCCAGGGCGGCGGGGCCCAGGTTGCCTCCCTCGACCGCCTGCTGCCCGGCGCCGCGCAGCAGGTGGGCCAGCAGGGCGGTGGTGGTGCTCTTGCCGTTGGTGCCGGTGATGCCGGCGAAGCGCGCGCGCGAGCCGGCGGCGCGCACGGCGCGGAACAGGAACTCGATCTCGCTCAGCACCGGCGCGCCGGCCGCCAGCGCGGCGGCGGCGGCCGGGTGCGGCGCGGGCAGGCGGTGCGGGATGCCGGGCGAGAGCAGCAGCGCGTCGAAGGCCCAGGCCAGGGCGGGGTCGGCCACGCGCAGCCCGGCGGCCTCGGCCTCGGCGCGGCGCGCGGCGTCGTCGTCCCACGCCGTCACCGCCGCGCCCCATTCGCGCAGGCGGCGCGCGGCCGGCAGCCCGGCCTTGCCCAGCCCGACCACGGCGATGCGCCGGCCCGCGAAGGGCCCGCCGGGCGGCCGGCCCACGCCCCGCTCCGCTGCGTGACCGGGCGCCATCACCGGATCTTCAGCGTGGACAGGCCGACGAGGGCCAGCACCATGGCGATGATCCAGAAGCGGATGACGATGGTCGGCTCGGCCCAGCCCTTTTTCTCGAAGTGGTGGTGCAGCGGCGCCATCAGGAACACCCGCCGCCCGGTGCGCTTGAACCAGAACACCTGGATCATCACGCTCAGCGTCTCCACCACGAACAGCCCGCCGACGATGGCCAGCACCACCTCGTGCTTGGTGGCCACCGCCACCGCGCCCAGCGCCCCGCCCAGGGACAGGCTGCCGGTGTCGCCCATGAACACCGCCGCCGGCGGCGCGTTGAACCACAGGAAGCCCAGGCTGCTGCCGATCAGCGCCGAGCAGATGACGGCCAGCTCGCCCACGCCGGGCACGCCGTGCAGCTGCAGGTGGTCGGCGAAGATGCGGTTGCCCACCAGGTAGGCGATCAGCGCGAAGACGGCGGCGGCGATCATCACCGGCACAATGGCCAGCCCGTCCAGCCCGTCCGTCAGGTTCACCGCGTTGGAGGCGCCCATCATCACGAACATCGCCACCAGCGGGAACAGCACGCCGAAGGGGATCAGCAGCTCCTTGAACACCGGCAGGGCCAGGTTGCTTTCCAGCCCCGGCGGCATCAGCAGGCAGAACCACAGCGCCGCGCCGAGGCCGATCAGCCCCTGGCCCAGCAGCTTCTGCCGGCCCGACACCCCCTTGGTGTTGCGCTTGGTCACCTTCAGCCAGTCGTCCAGGAAGCCGATGGCGCCGTAGCCCAGCGTGACCATCATCACCGGCCAGACGAAGCCGTTGCGCAGGTCCGCCCACAGCAGGAAGGAGACGGACAGGCTGAACAGGATCAGCACCCCGCCCATGGTGGGCGTGCCCTTCTTGGTCAGCAGGTGGGATTGCGGCCCGTCCTCGCGGATGGGCTGGCCGGCGGGCTGGAAGGTGCGCAGCCAGCCGATCAGCCGGCGCCCGAAGAACAGCGTCAGCACCAGCGCCGTCATGCAGGCCGCGCCCGCGCGGAAGGTGATGTAGCGGGTGAGGTTGAACAGGATGAACTCGTCGGCCAGCGGGCCGAGCAGCAGCGGAATCATGGTGAAGCCTTCCCAGCGCCGTCGAGGGCCCGGACGATCTCCGCCATCCGCATGCCCAGCGACCCCTTGACCAGAACGGCGTCCCCGTCGCGCAGCGCCGCCGCCACCACGGGGGCCAGCGCCCCGGCGCTTTCCGCCCAGGCGCCGCGCCGCGCGGGGGGGATGGCATCGAACAGCCCGCGCATCAATGGGCCGCAGGCGAAGACCAGCCCGGCGGCGGCCGCCGTCTCGGGCGCCAGGGCCGCGTGCAGGGCCGGGCCGTGCCCGCCCAGCTCCCGCATGTCGCCCAGCACGGCGAGGCGGCGGCGGGCCGGCTGCGCCGCCAGCACCGCCAGCGCGGCGCGGATGGCGGTGTCGGAGGCGTTGTAGCTCTCGTCCAGCAGCAGGGCGGTGCCGCCATCGGGCGTGGCGATGCGCCGCATCTGCCCGCGCCCGGCGCCGGCGCCGAAGCCCGCCAGCGCCGCCGCCGCCGCCGCGGGGTCGCCCCCCGCGGCCTGGATGGCGGCCAGCGCCGCCAGGGCGTTCAGCGCCATGTGGCGGCCGGGCTGGCCCAGCGCCAGCTCCACCTGCCGGCCCGGCAGCGCCAGCAGGCTGCGGCTGCCGGCGTCGGTGCCGTGGAACTCCAGCAGCCGCGCCTCCGCGCCCGTCCCCTCGCCGAAGGGCAGCACCCGCGCGCCGTTGCCGCGCGCGATGGCGGCCATGCGGGCGAAATGCGCCGAATCGGCCGGCAGCACCGCCACCCCGCCGGGCTGCAGCCCCGCCGTGACGTCCGCCTTCTCCTCCGCGATGGCCTCCACGCTGCCCAGGTTGCCGACATGCGCGGTGCCGATGGCCGTCACCACCGCGACGTGCGGCCGCGCGAGGCGCGACAGCGGCGCGATCTCGCCCCGGTGGTTCATGCCGATCTCCACCGCCGCCCAGGCGGTGGCGGCGGGCATGCGCGCCAGGGTCAGCGGCACGCCCCAGTGGTTGTTGTAGGACGCCGCCGAGGCATGGGTGGCGCCCAGCCCGGCGCAGGCGCGGCGCAGCATCTCCTTGGTGGTGGTCTTGCCGACGCTGCCGGTCACCGCCAGCACCTGCCCGGCGCAGCGGGCGCGCCCGGCGGCGCCCAGCGCGCCCAGCGCGGCGAAGGTGTCGGGCACGCGCAGCACGGGGCCGGGCGGCACCTCGCGGTCCACCATGGCGGCGGCGCCGGCGGCGAAGGCCTGGGGCACGAAGTCGTGCCCGTCCCGCGCGTCGCGCAGCGCCACGAACAGGTCGCCCGGCTGAATCGTGCGGGTGTCGATGGACACGCCCCGCACCGCCAGCCCGTCGGCGCAGCGGCCGCCGGTGGCGGCGCGCAGCTCCTCCGCCGTCCACAGCGCGCTCATCCCACCAGCCCCCGCACCACGGAGGCGTCGTCGAAGGGCAGGGTCTCGCCGCCGATGGTCTGGCCCTGCTCGTGCCCCTTGCCGGCCACCGCCAGCACGTCGCCCGGGCCCAGCGCCCCCAGCGCGCGGGCGATGGCCGCCGCGCGCCCGCCCGCGTCCACCGCGCCCGGCGCGCCTTGGAGCACGGCGCGGCGGATGGCGGCGGGGTCCTCCGAGCGCGGGTTGTCGTCGGTGACCCAGACGCGGTCGGCGCCCGCCGCCGCGGCGGCGCCCATCAGCGGGCGCTTGCCGGGGTCGCGGTCGCCGCCGGCGCCGAACAGCACGTGCAGCCTGGCACCTGGCGCCACGTGGGGGCGCAGCGCCTCCAGCAGGCGCGACAGCGCGTCGGGGGTGTGGGCGTAGTCCACATAGGCGGCGGCGCCGTTGGGCAGGGTGGCGGCGAGCTCCATCCGCCCGCGCACCCCCACCAGGCGCGGCAGCAGCGCCCAGGGGTCGGGGACGCCCATCGCCCGCGCCAGCGCGGTGGCCACCAGGGCGTTGTCGGCCTGGAAGCGGCCGGGGATGGCGAGTTCGAGCGCCTGGCCGCGGAACGAGAAGGCCTGCCCGCCGGGCAGCGGCCGCCAGTCCCGCACCTTGACCACCTCGGTGTCCAGCCGCGCCGCCGCCGCGGCCTCCTGCGCCGCGCGCAGCGTCGGCGCGTCCAGCGCGGCGCTGAGCACGGCGAGCCCGCCCGGCCGCACCATGCCGCGGCGGAACAGCGCCAGCTTGGCCTCGCGGTAGGCATCCAGCGTGCCGTGGTAGTCCAGGTGGTCGCGGGTGAAGGAGGTGAAGCCGGCGGCCAGCAGCCGCACCGCGTCCAGCCGCCCCTGGTGCAGCCCGTGCGAGGACGCCTCCATCGCCAGGTGGGTGATGCCCGCGCCGTGCAGGCGCGACAGGATGCGGTGCAGCGCCACCGGGCCGGGCGTGGTCAGCGTCTCCTCCGGCGGCAGCCCGTCGGCCACCAGCCCCAGCGTGCCCAGCGAGGCGGCGCGATGGCCGGCCAGGGCGCAGATCTGGCGCACGAAATCCGCCGTGCTGGTCTTGCCGTTGGTGCCGGTGACGCCCACCGCCGCTTCGGGCTGGCCGGGGTGGAAGGCGGCGGCGGCGAAGGCCAGGGCGCGCTGCGGGTGCGGCGCCACCAGCACCGGCACGGGCCAGCCCGGCTCCGCATCCTCCGGCAGGGCGATGGCGGCGGCGCCGCGGGCGATGGCGTCGGCGACGAAGCGCCGGCCGTCGAGGCGGCTGCCGGGCAGGGCGAAGAACAGCGCGCCGGGCGCCACCTCCCGGCTGTCGGCGGTGATGGCCGTGACCTCCGTGGCGCCCGCGCCGGGCGGCACCGTCAGCCCGCAGCGCGCCAGCTCATCGAGGCGCACGGCCGCCCTCCGGCCCCAGGCCGTGCAGCACCAGCCGCGGCATGGCGATGGCGTCCTGCCCCGCGGGCGCGGCCTCGGTGCGGCGGATCGGCGCCGGGTCCGGCGCGAAGGCCGGGGTGGCCGGGCGCGGCGGCGGCTGCGTCTGCGCGCGCGGCTGCGGCGCGGCGGCCGGTGTGGCGCGGGCCGGGCGGCCGGGCTGCAGCGGCAGGGCGATGGAGGCCTGGATCTGCGGGATGCGCTCCGCCCCCTCGGGCACCAGGCCCAGGATGGGGGCGGTGCGCTCCAGGATGCGCCGCGCGGTGGGGGCGGCGACGACACCTGCGGTGGCGAAGGGGCCGAGGTCGGCGCGCGGCTTGGGCTCGTCCACCATGATGTAGAGGGCGTAGCGCGGCGCGTTCATCGGGAAGGCGCCGACGAAGGCCGAGATGCGCCGGTTCTCCATGTACTGGCCGCGCTCGTTGGTCTTCTGCGCGGTGCCGGTCTTGCCGCCGATGAAGTAGCCCGGGCTGTCGGCCCCGCGCGCGCTGCCCTCGGTGACGGCGACGCGCATCAGGCGGCGCATCTGCTCGCTCGTGCGCTCGCTGATGATGCGCGCGCCCTCGCGCTCGGTGCCCTCGGGCACGGACAGGATGGTGGGCTGGCGCAGGATGCCGCCATTGGCGATGGCAGCGGTGGCGTTGACCACGTGCAGCGGCGTGACGGAGATGCCGTGGCCGAAGCCGATGGTCATGGTGTTGAGGTCGCGCCAGTTCTGCCGCGACGGCACCAGCGGCACCGCGGCCTCCGGCAGCTCCACGCCAAGGCGCTGCAGGTTGCCGAAGCGGCCCATGAACTCGCGGTGGCGCTGCGGGCCCAGCGTCATCGCCATGTGCGCGGTGCCGAGGTTGGAGGAGTAGGCGATGATCTCGGGCACCGTCAGCCAGCGGTTCTTGCCGCGGAAGTCGTTGATCTCGTGCCGGCCGACGCGGATGGGGCGCGAGGCGTCGAAGCCCGAGTGCAGCTGCACCGTCCCCAGCTCCAGCGCCATGGCGGTGGTGAGCAGCTTGAAGGTGGAGCCCGGCTCGTAGACGCCCGTCACCGCGCGGTTGAAGCGCTGCTCGGGCGGCGAGGTGGCGAGGTCGGCGGCTGCGAAGTCGGGCAGGGAGACCATGCCCAGCACCTCGGCGGTGTGCACGTCCATCATGATGGCCGCGCCGCCGATGCCGCTGAAGCGCTCGATGGCCCAGGCCGCGGCCTCGCGCAGCTCGCGCTGGATGCGGATGTCGATGGACAGGCGCAGCGGGCGGCGGTCCACCCGCAGGCGCTCGTCGAACCACTTCTCCACCCCGGCGATGCCCTGGCCATCCACGTCCACCACGCCCAGCACGTGGGACGCGTCGCGGCCGCGCGGGTAGGTGCGGCGCTCCGCCACCTCGAAGTGCAGGCCCAGGATGCCCAGGTCGTTGATCGCCTGTTCCTGCCGGGGGGTGATGAAGCGGTCGATGTAGGCGAATTGCCGCGGCGGGGAGAGGCGCTGCACCAGCCGCTCGCGGTCCAGGTGGGGCAGGATGCGCACCAGCTGGTCGGCCACCCGCGCCGGGTCGTCGATCTGCGGCGGGCGGGCGTAGAGCGCGGTGCCGCGCACCGTCACCGCCAGGATCTCCCCGTTGCGGTCGGTGATCTCGGCGCGGCTGACCGGGGCCTCCACCGCCGCCGCGTGGCGCGGCGTGGTGGCGATGCGGCTGGAGGCGGGGTCCAGCACCGTGGCGTCGGTCAGCTTCAGCGCCACCGCCCCGAACAGCACGGCGAAGCCGGCGGCAGCCACCAGCAGCCGCCCGCGCAGCCGGGCGCGCATCACCGCCTCGGCCGGCGGGACGCGGACCAGGGCGCGGGAGGCGCTCTCGGCGGGGGGCGGGGCGGGGGGCAGCACCGGCTAGCGGAAGGGCACGGGCGGCGGCAGCGCCGCGCCCCCCAGCAGCGAGCCGCCCATCGGCGCCGGGGCGGTGGCCATGGCGGTGCGGATGGCGGGCTGCGGGATGGCGGAGTTGGGCGAGGCCGGCAGGTTGGAGATCGGCGGCTGCGGCGGGCGCGGCTGGTGGGCCGGCATGGCCACCGGCGGCAGGGCGGCGAATTCGGTCCGCCGCGGCGCCGGCCGCTCGGCCGGGCGGGCGGCCAGGGCGGAGGCCGGGCGCGGCGGCGAGGCGGCCGCGCAGCCGGGCTGGGCCCTCGGGCCCCGCCGCCCCCCGCCCCCGCACGACCGCCGCG
>NZ_JBJJBR010000029.1:0-38302 GCF_045449635.1 Sabulicella flocculans
GCGCGCCCCCCTCCACGGCGGCTGCCCCCGTCGAGGCCGCCGCGCCGCCGCGTCCCGCCGAGGCCCCGCCGCCGGTCCGCGCCGAGGCCCCCGCCGCCGCGCCGCCCCCGGCCGCGCGCCAGGTGGCGCAGACCGCCATCGCCCTGTCCTTCGCCCCCGGCCCGCAGGGCGGCTTCACCTTGCAGCTGGAGCCCGCGGAGCTGGGCCGGGTGGAGATCACCCTGCGCCGGGAGGGCGACCGCCACGCGCTGAGCATCGCCGCCGAGCGGCCGGAAACCCTGCTGCTGCTGCGCCAAGACCGCGCCGAACTGGACCGCGCCCTGGGCGAGGCCGGGGTGCGGCTGGATGGCGCCGCCTCCTTCGCCCTGACCGGCGGCGGGGCCGATGGCTCCGGCGGCGGGGGTGGGGGTGCCCCGGGCGGGCGGGGCGGGCGGCCCGCCGCCCCCGCCGAAGCCCTGCCGCCGCCGCGCGCCGTGCGCGGCCTGCTCGACCTCGCCATCTGACGGAGACCCTGCATGAGCACCACGATTTCCGGCGCCGCCGGGGCGGCCGCCAGCGCCGCCTCTTCCCAGCGGGCGCGGCTGACCGCCAATTTCGACACCTTCCTGACGCTGCTGACCACCCAGCTGCGCAACCAGGACCCAACCAACGCCATGGACACGGAGAAGATGACGCAGCAGCTCGTCTCCTTTGCCGGGGTGGAGCAGCAGCTGGCGCTGAACGACAACATGGAGCGCCTGATCTCCCTGCAGCAGGGCGCGCAGCTGGTGTCCGCCGCGCCGCTGATGGGCCGGCTGCTGGAAGTGGAGTCGGACAGCCTTTCCCTGCAGGGCGGCACGGCGGCGCTGCGCCTGCCCGCCGCCACCGCCGCCGCCCGCCAGGCCGAGGTGACCATCGAGGACGCGCAAGGCCGCACGCTGCGGCGCGCCACGGTGAACCTGGGCAGCGCCCCGCAGGACTGGAGCTGGGACGGGCGCAGCGGCAACGGCGCGCAGCAGCGCGACGGCGCCTACCGCTTCACCGTGCGCGGGCTGGGGGCGGATGGCACGGAAACCGCGCTGGCGGCCACCGTGCTGGGCCGCGCCACCACCCTGCAGCGGGCCGACGGCGCGGTGACGCTGGGGCTGGGCGGCCTGAACGTGGACTTCTCCCGCCTGCGCTCCATCGTGGGGGGGTGACGGCAAGGGCGCGTTAACCCCGGGGCGGCAATCTCTGCCCATCCGCGCAGGAGGCGCGGGCGGAGATTCGCGGATGCCAGGGTGGGCTGGGCCTTGCAGAACCTGATCGGGCAGCTCCGCGCGCTGGGGCGCGTCAAGCTGCTGGCGCTGGCCGGTGTGGGCGCAGCGCTGGCGGCGCTGCTGCTGGTGCTGGCCCTGCGCGCCAATGCCCCGGCCATGGCGGTGCTCTACTCCGAGCTGGAGCAGCGGGACGCCGGGGCGGTGGTGGCGGCGCTGGAGCGCGCCCGCGTGCCCTTCCGCCTGGCCGCCGGCGGCTCGCAGGTGCTGGTCCCGGCGGAGGACGTGGCGCGGCTGCGCCTGTCCCTGGCGCGGGAGGGGCTGCCGGCCGGCGGCGCCATCGGCAACGAGATCTTCGACCGCGGCGAGGGGCTGACCACCACCCCCTTCCAGCAGGAGATGAACCGGCTGCGCGCGCTGGAAGGGGAGCTGGCGCGCTCCATCCGCGCCCTGGCCGGGGTGCGCAACGCCCGCGTCCACCTGGTGCTGCCGCGGCGGGAGGCCTTCAGCCGCGAGCGCGCCGAGGCGCAGGCCAGCGTGCTGCTGACCATGCAGGGCGCCCACCGCCTGGACCGCGAGGGCACCCAGGCGGTGCTGCACCTTGTGGTCGCCGGGGTGCCCGGCCTGCGCGCCCAGAACGTGAGCATCGTGGACAGCCGGGGCGAGCTGCTGGCCCGCGGCGGCCAGGCCATCGGCCCCGCCGCCGCCGCCGCCACCCAGGAGGAGCCGCGCCGCGCCCACGAGGCCCGCCTGGCCCGCGGCGTGGAGGAGATGCTGGAGCGCGTGCTGGGCCCTGGCCGCGTGCGCGCCGAGGTGGCGGTGGAGATGGACGCCGACCGGGTGGAGATCCGCGAGGAGCGCTTCGACCCGGAGAACCAGGTGGCGCGCTCGCAGCAGAGCACCACCGAATCCTCGCGCGGGGCGGAGCCCGCCAACGTCTCGGTCGGCGGCAACCTGCCGGGGGCCGAGGCGCCGCCGGGCGGCGGCGGCCCGCAGGAGAACCGGCAGGAGGAGACCACCAACTTCGAGATCGGCCGCACCCTGCGCAACGTGCTGCGCGAGGCCCCGGTGCTCAAGCGCATCTCCGTGGCCGTGCTGGTAGACGGCGTGACGGAAGCCGGGGAGGGCGGTGCCCCGCGGGTCCGCGAGCGCACGGCGGAGGAGGTGGCGCGCATCGCCGCGCTGGTGCGCTCGGCCGTGGGCTTCGACGAGCGGCGGGGCGACCGGGTGGAAGTGGTGTCCATGCGCTTCGCCGAGCCCGCCTTCGCCCCGCCGGCACCCGGCCCGCTGGGACTGGACATCCCGCAGGCGCTGCTGGCGAAGCTGATGGAGACGGCCATCCTGGCCGGGGTGGCGGTGCTGGCGCTGCTGCTGCTGGGCCGCCCGCTGGTGAAGCGCCTGTCGCTGGCGCTGGCGCCGCAGCCCGCCCTGGCCGGGGCGGGCGCCGGCACGGCCGAGGCGGCGCTGGCGGGCACGGGCCCGGGCCCGGCCGCGCCGCCGGCCATCGCCTACGCGCCCGTGCCGGACTGGCAGCCGGGCCAGGCGTTGCCGGCGGGCGCGGTGGCTGGGCCGGGCGGGGTGGCGATGATGCCCATCCACGCCCCGCCGCCGGGCATGCCGATGCCCCCCTTGCCGCCCGGCGCCGTGCCCGCGGCCGCCATGCCCGCGCCTGCCGCCGCCGCCGCCGCGCCCTCGATGGTGGAGGTGGCCAATGTCAGCGGCGCGGTGAACGCCTCCACGCTGCAGCGCGTGGCCAGGCTGGTCGAGGAGAACCCCGACGAGGCGCTGGCGGTGGTGCGCGGCTGGCTGGCGCCGGAGGAGGACCGCTGATGCCCGCCCCCCTGCAAGGCCCGCAGAAGGCCGCCGTGCTGATGCTGGCCCTGGGCGAGGCCGCGGCGGCGCGCATGTTCGGCCGCATGCACGAGGACGAGATCCGCGACGTCTCCATCGCCATGGCACAGCTGGGCACCGTGCCGGCGGAGGTGGTGGAGCAGGTGTGCGAGGAGTTCGGCCGCGCCCTGGGCGGGCCCGGCAACCTCGTCGGTTCCTACGAGAGCACGGAGCGCCTGCTGCTGAAGACCCTGCCGGCCGAGCGCGTGGCCTCCATCATGGAGGAGATCCGCGGCCCGGCCGGGCGCACCATGTGGGACAAGCTGGGCAACGTGAACGAGGTGGTGCTGGCGAACTACCTCAAGAACGAATACCCGCAGACGGTCGCCGTCGTGCTCACCAAGGTGAAGGCGGACCACGCCGCGCGGGTGCTGAGCCAGCTGCCCGAGGGCTTCGCCATGGAGGTCGTCATGCGCATGCTGCGCATGGAGAACGTCCAGAAGGAGGCGCTGGAGGGCGTGGAGCGCACGCTGAAGGCCGAGTTCATGAGCAACCTCGCGCGCTCCACCCGCCGCGACGCCCACGAGATGATGGCGGAGATCTTCAACTCGCTGGACCGGCAGAGCGAGGCGCGCATCATGGCCGCGCTGGAGGAGCGCAACCGCGAGAGCGCGGAGCGCATCCGCTCCCTCATGTTCACCTTCGAGGACCTGAAGCGCCTGGACGCGCAGGGGCTCCAGGTGCTGCTGCGCTCCGTCGAGAAGGACAAGCTGGCCCTGGCGCTGAAGGGCGCGCCGGAGGAGATGCGCGAGATGTTCTTCCGCAACATGACGGAGCGCGCGGCCAAGCTGCTGAAGGACGACATCGCCGCCCTGGGCCCGGTGCGGCTGAAGGACGTGGACGAGGCGCAGGCCGCCATCGTCGCCGCCGCCAAGGACCTCGCCGCCCAGGGGCAGATCCAGCTGTCCGAGGGCAAGGACGACCAGCTTGTGGAGTGAGCGCGCATGAGCGACCTGACCAACCCCCCCTTCGAGCCCGCCGCCCCCGGAACGCAGGAGGGCCCGGCCGCGCCGCCCCCCGCGCGCGACCTGGAGGCGGTCTACGACATCCCCGTGCAGGTCAGCGCCGTGCTGGGCCGCGCCACCATGCAGGTCAGCCAGCTGCTCAAGCTCGGCCGCGGCGCGGTGGTGGAGCTGGACCGCAAGCTGGGCGAGGCGGTGGACATCTACGTCAACAACCGCCTGGTCGCGCGCGGCGAGGTGGTGATGGTGGAGGACAACAAGCTGGGCGTCACCATGACGGAGATCGTCAAGGCGGACCGCGCCTCGTGACCCGGCTGCTGATCCTGGGCTCGCTGTCCGGGGAGCTGGGGCAGGCGGCGCGCATCGCCGCCGCGCGCGGCGCCGCGCTGGCGGCGGTGGAGGGCGTGACCGGCGCGCTGGAGCACCTGCGCGGCCGCGGCGCCGACCTGGTGCTGGCGGATGCCGCGCACGACCTGCCCTGGCTGCTGATGCGGCTGGAGGAGGAGCGCATCGCCGCCCCCCTGGTGGTGTGCGGCCGCAACGCCGATGCCGACGCCGTGCTGCGCGCCATCCGCGCCGGCGCGCGCGAGTTCCTGCCGCTGCCGCCGGAGGCCGAGCTGATCGCGGCCATGCTGGAGGCCGCGACGGGCCGCGACGGCGCGCCGGTCTGCCAGGACCCCGCCATGCAGGCGGTGCTGGCCCGCGCCGCCCAGGTGGCGCGGGCGGAGGCGTCCATCCTCATCACCGGGGAAAGCGGCACGGGCAAGGAGGTGCTGGCGCGCCACATCCACGCCGCCTCGCGGCGCGCCAACGGGCCCTTCGTGGCGCTCAACGTCGCCGCCCTGCCGGAGAGCCTGCTGGAAAGCGAGCTGTTCGGCCACGAGAAGGGCGCCTTCAGCGGCGCGGTGGCGGCGCGCAAGGGCAAGTTCGAGCAGGCCGAGGGCGGCACCCTGCTGCTGGACGAGATCGGCGAGATGGACCTGCGGCTGCAGGCCAAGATCCTGCGCGCCATCCAGGAGCGCGAGGTGGACCGGCTGGGTGGCACCCAGCCCGTGCGGGTGGACGTGCGCATCCTGGCCGCCACCCACCGCGACCTGCCGGCCGAGGTGCGCGCCGGCCGCTTCCGCGAGGACCTGTTCTTCCGCCTGAACGTGGTGAACCTGCGCATCCCGCCGCTGCGCGAGCGCCCGGGCGACGTGCTGCCGCTGGCGCAGCACTTCGCCCAGCGCTACGCCGCCGCCAACGGGCTGCCGGCGCGCCCGCTCTCGCCCGGGGCGCAGGGCCGGCTGCTGGCCCATCCCTGGCCGGGCAACGTGCGCGAGCTGGAGAACGCCCTGCACCGCGCCGTGCTGCTGGCCGAGGGCCGCGAGATCGGCCCCGAGGCGATCGAGCTGGACGCCGCGCCCCCGCCCGCCGCCCCCGCGGCGGAAGCGGCGCCCGCCCCCGCCGCGCCGCCGCGGCCCGCCGGCGCCATCGCCGCGCTGGTCGGCCGGCGCATGGAGGAGGTGGAGCAGGAGCTGATCCTGGAGACGCTGGGCCGCTGCCTGGGCAACCGCACCCGCGCGGCGGAGATCCTGGGCATCTCCATCCGCACCCTGCGCAACAAGCTGGCCGAGTACCGGGAGAAGGGGCTGGCCGTGCCGCCCGCGCCCGGCCAGCTGCCCGATGGCTGGCGCGCGGCATGAGGGGCCTCGCGCTGCCGCCCTGGCTGAAGGGGCTGCGCGTCTCCTCCGAGGCGGCGCTGGTGGCGGGCATCGCCCTGGTGCTCGTCATCCTGGTGGTGCCGCTGCCCGGCTTCCTGCTGGACGCGGCGCTGGCGCTGAACATCGTCGCCTCCGTGCTGATGCTGATGGTGGCGCTGCTGCTGGTGCGCCCGCTGGATTTCCAGAGCTTCCCGCAGCTGCTGCTGATCACCACGCTGTTCCGGCTGGGGCTGAACGTCGCCACCACCCGCGCCATCCTGGCCGAGGGGCACCAGGGCCCGCAGGCGGCGGGCGACATCATCGCCACCTTCGGCGCCTACCTGATGGGCGGCGACGTGGTGGTGGGCCTGATCGTCTTCGCCATCCTGCTGCTGGTGAACCACGTCGTGGTGTCCAAGGGCGCGGGGCGCATCGCCGAGGTGTCGGCGCGCTTCCACCTGGACGCCATGCCCGGCAAGCAGATGGCCATCGACGCCGACCTGAACGCCGGCAACATCGACGAGAAGCAGGCCCGCACCCGCCGCCGCGAGCTGGAGGAGGAGAGCGGCTTCCACGGCGCCATGGACGGCGCGGCCAAGTTCGTGAAGGGCGACGCCACGGCGGGCCTGGTCTCCACCTTCATCAACCTGCTGGGCGGCATGGCCATCGGGCTGGGCCGGCACGGCATGGGCGTGGGCGACGCGGTGGAGACCTACACCATCCTGACGGTGGGCGACGGGCTGGTGGGGCAGATCCCCGCGCTGCTGGTCAGCGTCGCCGCCGCCATCGTCGTCACCAAGGCGGTGCGCGAGGAGCAGTCCGACGTGCTGATGGCCAAGGAGCTGGGCGGGTGGAAGCCGCTGGCGGTGGCCTCCGGCTCGGCGGTGGTGCTGGGGCTGCTGCCGGGCATGCCGCTGCTGCCCTTCCTGGCGCTGGCCGGCGCCACCGGCTTCGGCGCCTGGGTGCAGCGCAAGCGCGCCCCCGCCGGCGCGGCGCCGGAGCCCGAGCAGGCCCCCGCCGCCCCGGGCGAGCCCCCGGTGGCCGAGGCGCTGCGCATGGACCTGCTGCGGCTGGAGCTGGGCTACGGGCTGCTGTCGCTGGCCGCCGGCGACGCGCCGCGGCTGACGGAGCAGATCCGCGGCCTGCGCCGCTCCGTGGCGCAGGAGATGGGCTTCGTGCTGCCCTCCGTGCGCATCCAGGACAACCTGGACCTCCCGCCCGACACCTACGTGGTGCGGGTGAAGGAGATCGAGGTGGCGCGCGGCCAGCTGAAGCCGCCGCTGCTGCTGGCCATCAGCCCGGAGGGCGGCCTGCCCGACATGGCCGGCGAGCGCACCGCCGAGCCCGCCTTCGGCCTGCCCGCCCTGTGGGTGGAGGAGCGCGCGCGCGAGGAGGCGCTGGCGCTGGGCTGCACCGTGGTGGACTGCGCCGGCGTGCTGGCCACCCACCTGACGGAGGTGGTGCGCGAGAACATGAGCGAGATGCTCTCCTGGAGCGAGACGCAGAAGCTGCTGGACGAGCTGCCGCGCGAGCAGCAGAAGCTGGTCGCCGACCTCATCCCCGGCCAGGTGAACGTCGGCACGCTGCAACGCCTGCTGCAGGCCCTGCTGGCCGAGCGCGTGAGCATCCGCGACCTGCCCACCATCCTGGAGGGGGTGCAGGAGGCGGCGAGCGCCCAGCTGCGCTCCCTGCCGCAGATGCTCGGCGTGGTGCGCCAGCGCCTGTCCCGCCAGCTGTGCGAGGCGGCGCGCGGCCCTTCGGGCTACATCCCCCTCGTCACCATCTCCGCCGAGTGGGAGGGCGCCTTCGCCGAGAGCCTGGCCGGCCCCGCGGAGGACCGCCAGCTGGTGATGGAGGCCGGGCGGCTGCAGGCCTTCATGCAGCGCCTGCGCGACGTGCTGGACGCCCAGGCGGCGCAGGGCGAGGCGGCGGTGCTGCTGTGCTCGGGCCCCTTGCGGCCGCACCTGCGCGCCATCGTGGAGCGCTTCCGCCCCGCCACGCCGGTGATGGCGCAGAACGAGATCCACCCGCGGGCGCGCATCCGCACCCTGGGGAGCGTCTAGGATGGCCCTGGGCACGGTGCCGCCCGCCCGCCGGAGGCGCCGCCCGGCGCCTGACCGGCGCCCCGCCCCGCCGCGGGCACGGCCGGCATGAGGCTGCGGGTCTTCACCGCCCGCAGCTCCGCCGCCGCGCTGGCGGAGGTGCGCGCCGCGCTGGGCGAGGAGGCGGTGGTGCTGGCCACCCGCCGCGTGCCCGGCGGGGTGGAGGTGACGGCCGCGCTGGAGGCCGCCGAGCCCCTGCTGATCCCGCCCGAGCCGCTGCCCCTGCCGGAGCGGCCGGAGCTGGCGCGCCACAACATTCCCCCCGCCGTGCTGGCCCGGCTGGGCCACGGCCCGCTGGAGGCCGCGCTGGCCGCCGGCCTGCCCTTCGCGCCGCTGCCGGCCGGCCAGCCCATCCTGCTGGTCGGCCCGCCCGGCGCCGGCAAGACGCTGACGGCCGCCAAGCTGGCCGCGCGGGCGGTGCAGGCCGGGGCGGCGCCGCTGGTCGTCACCACCGACGGCGCCCGGGCCGGCGCGGTGGAGCAGCTGGCCGCCTTCACCCGCCTGCTGCGCCTGACCCTGGCGGTGGCCGCGCAGCCGGAGGCGCTGGCCAAGGCCCTGGCCACCCGCGCGCCGGGGCAGGGCGCCATCCTGGACGGCTTCGGCTGCGACCCCTTCGATGCCGCCCAGGCCGCCCTGCTGCTGCGGCTGACCCGCGCCGCCGGCGCCGCCCCGGTGCTGGTGCTGCCCGCCGGGCTGGACGCGGAGGAAAGCGCGGAGATCGCCCGTGCCTTCCACGCGCTGGGCGCCCGCCACCTGGTCGCCACGCGGCTGGACGCCGCCCGCCGCCTGGGCGGGGTGCTGGCCGCCGCCGCCGCCGGCCTCGCGCTCAGCGAGGCCGGCATCTCCCCCCACGTCGCCGGCGGCCTCCTGCCGCTGGACGCCGCGGGCCTGGCCGCGCGCCTGGCCCGCCCCGCCACGGAGGCCCGCCCATGCGCCTGATCACCATCGCCTCGGGCAAGGGCGGCGTGGGCAAGACCTGCCTCGCCATCGGGCTGGCCCAGGCCCTGGCCGAGGCCGGCCGCCCGGTGACCCTGGTGGATGGCGACCTGGGGCTGGCCAACGTGGACGTGCAGCTGGGCCTGCCGCCCGGGCCGGACCTGGCGGCGGTGCTGCGCGGGCAGCTGCCGCCGGAGGCCGCGCTGCGGCGCCACCCGGCCGGCTTCGCCGTGCTGCCCGGCCGCTCGGGCGATGCCGGGCTGGCCGGGGATGACGGCGCCGCCCTGCTGGCCCTGCTGCGCGCCCTGCCGGGCGAGGTGGTGCTGGACCTCGGCGCCGGGCTGGGCACGCAGCAACGCCGCCTGGCCGCCGCCGCCGGCCAGCTGCTGGTGGTGGCGACGGAGGAGCCCACCAGCCTGACCGACGCCTATGCCGTGCTGAAGCTGCACCGGCTGGACGCGCCGAGCGGCCGCGCCGGGGTGGTGGTGAACCAGGCCGCCCACGCCCCGGCGGCGCGGCGCGTGCATGGCGCGCTGGACGCCGCCTGCCGCTCCTTCCTCGGCGGCGGGGTGCCGTTCCTGGGCTGGGTGCGGCGCGACGCCCATGTGGGCCAGGCCATCCGCGCCCAGGCGCCGCTGCTGACCCGCTTCCCCAATTGCGCGGCGGCGGAGGACCTGCGCGCCCTCGCCCGCGCCCTGCTGCCGGTTCCGGCGTGACTCGGCGCGCGCCTGCCCCTACATCGGCAGGGCGATGCCCAGCACCTTCGAACCGCCCCGCTTCGCCCACCGCCCGCCGCCCCTGCCGGGCGGGACGGAGGAGGTGCCGCTGGCCATCGTGGGCGGCGGGCTGGTCGGGCTGACCGCGGCGCTGGACCTGGCGCGGCACGGCGTCCGCTCCGTCCTGCTGGACGACGACGACACGGTGTCCACCGGCTCGCGCGCCATCTGCTTCGCCAAGCGCACGCTGGAGATCATGGGGCGGCTGGGCCTGGGCGGGCGCTTCCTGGAGAAGGGCGTCACCTGGAACCGCGGCCGGGTGTTCTTCGGCGCGCGCGAGGCCTACGCCTTCGACCTGCTGCCCGAAAGCGGGCATGAATACCCGGCCTTCGTGAACCTGCAGCAGTACCACGCCGAAGCCTGGCTGGTGGAGGCCTGCGAGGCCACCGGGCTGGTGGACCTGCGCTGGCGCCACAAGGTGGCCGGCATCGCCAACCGCCCCGACGGCGCGCTGCTGGAGGTGGAGACGCCGCACGGCGCCTACCGCCTGCACGCGCAATGGCTGCTGGCCTGCGACGGCGCGCGCTCGCCGCTGCGGGAGGCGCTGGGGCTGCCCTTCACCGGCCAGGTGTTCCGCGACCGCTTCCTGATCGCCGACGTGGTGATGCAGGCGGAATTCCCCACCGAGCGCTGGTTCTGGTTCGACCCGCCCTTCCACCCCGGCCAGTCCGTGCTGCTGCACAAGCAGCCCGACGGCGTGTGGCGCATTGACTTCCAGCTGGGCTGGGAGGCCGACCCGGAGGCCGAGAAGGACCCGGCGAAGGTGCGCTGGCGGGTGGAGCAGATGCTGGGCCCCGACGTGCCCTTCGAGCTGGAATGGGTGTCGGTCTACACCTTCCGCTGCCGGCGCATGCAGCGCTTCCGGCACGGGCGCTGCTTCTTCCTGGGCGACGCCGCGCACCAGGTCAGCCCCTTCGGCGCGCGCGGCGGCAACGGCGCGGTGCAGGACGCCGACAACCTGGCCTGGAAGCTGGCCGCCTTCCTGAAGGGCGAGGCGCCGGAGGCGCTGCTGGACTCCTACGACGCCGAGCGCGTGCCGGCGGCGGACGAGAACATCCTCAACTCCACCCGCTCCACCGACTTCATCACGCCCAAGAACCCCGCCGCCCGCGCCTACCGCGACGCCGTGCTGGAACTGGCGGGGGAACAGCCCTTCGCCCGGCCGCTGGTGAACAGCGGGCGGCTGTCGCGCCCCGCCGTGCTGGCGGGCTCGCCGCTGAACGGGCCGGACGAGCGCCCGGACGCCGCGCCGCCCGGCACCCCCTGCCCGGACGCGCCAGTGGGGCAGGGCGACTGGCTGCTGCGCCACCTGGGCGGCGACTGGGCGCTGGTGGCGCGGGAGGCGCATCCGGTCGCCATGCCCGGGCTGCGCCCCGTCCTGCTCACCGACACGCCGCGCACCGGCGCGCTGCACGACCATGCCGGGCTGGCGGCGCGGCGGCTGGGGCTGCTGCCGGGGGAATGCGCCCTGGTGCGGCCGGACCAGCACGTCGCCGCCCGCTTCGCCACCTGCGCGCCGGAGCCCATCCTGGCCGCCCACCGCAAGGCCCTGGGCCGATGAGCCTGCACCGCGAGCCGCGCATCGCCGACCCGGACGCCTTCTACCAGGCGCTGATGGACGCCCACCGGGGCCTGGACGAGGAGGCCTCGCGCCGGCTCGACGCGCGGCTGGTGCTGATCCTGGCCAACCAGGTGGGGGACATGGCGGTGCTACGGCAGGCCCTGGCGCTGGCGGCGCAGCCGCGGCAGGATGACATGTCATCAGAGGGACGCAGCGCGCCGTGACCAGCCCCGTCGAGACCATCGCCCAGTGGCAGGAGGAGTTCGCCGCCATCCGCCGCGACATCCATGCCCATCCCGAGCTGGGCCTGGAGGAGCACCGCACCGCCGCGCTGGTGGCCGCCAAGCTGCGGGAGATGGGCATCGAGGTGCATGAGGGGGTGGGCCGCACCGGGGTGGTCGGCGTCATCCGCAACGGCAATGGCCGGCGCATCGGCCTGCGGGCGGACATGGACGCGCTGCCCATGGAGGAGGAGACCGGGCTGCCCCACGCCTCCACCCACAAGGGGCGCATGCACGCCTGCGGGCATGACGGCCACACCACCATGCTGCTGGCCGCCGCGCGCTACCTGCAGCAGACGCGCCGCTTCGACGGCACGGTGCACCTGATCTTCCAGCCCGGCGAGGAAGGCGCGGGCGGCGCCCTGGCCATGCTGGAGGACGGGCTGTTCGAGCGCTTCCCCTGCGACGAGGTGTACGGCCTGCACAACCGCCCCGGCATGCCGGTCGGCCAGGCCGGGCTGCGGCCGGGGCCGATGATGGCGGGGGTGGCGTTCTACGACATCGTGGTGCAGGGCCGCGGCGGGCACGGCGCCCGGCCGGAGGCGACTGTGGACCCCGTGGTGGCCGGCAGCGCCATCGTCGGCGCCCTGCAATCCGTGGTGGCGCGCAACGTGCCGGCCATCGAGCGCGCGGTGCTGTCCGTCACCCGCTTCGACGCCGGCAACGCCTACAACGTCATCCCCGACCGGGTGCGGCTGGGCGGCACGGTGCGCGCCTTCTCGCGCACGATGATGGAGCTGGTGGAGCAGCGCATGCGCGCCATCGCCGAGGGCGTGGCGGCGGGCTTCGGCGCCTCGGCCACGCTGGATTTCCGCGTCCTCACCACCCCGCTGGTGAACGATGCCGGCGCGACGGAGGCCCTGGCCGCCGCGGCCGCCGCGCTGGGCGCCACCGATGCCGACTTCCCGGCGGTGATGGGCGGCGAGGACTTCGCCTTCATGCTGGAGAAGGTGCCCGGCGCCTACGCCATGGTCGGCAACGGCGACACGGCGGAGGTGCACCACCCGAAGTTCGACTTCAACGACGCCGCCATCCCGCACGGCGCCGGCCTGCTGGCGGCGGTGGTGGAGCGCCAGGCGCCGCGGGTGTGACGCCGGTCAACCTCAACAAGGCGCGCAAGGCGAAGGCGCGGGCGGAGGCGGAGCGGCAGGCCGCCGCCAACCGCGCGGCCTTCGGCCGCAGCAAGGCGCAGAAGGCGCGCGACGCCGAGGCGGAGGCCAGGCGCCGCGCCCTGCTGGACGGCGCGAAGCTGGAGCGCGGCTGACCCGGCGCTTCCCGCCGCGGCGTCATTCCTCCGGCGCGGCGCGCGCTGTAGGATGCGCCGATGGATGACGCGCCGCACCCCTATCGCGACGGGCTGCCCCCCGCGCCCCCCGGCCCGCCGGAGGGCGAGCAGCACCGGCTGCGCGCCACCGCCCCGCTGTGGCACGGGCTGGCCCTGGCGCCGGTGCCGGTGCTGGCGCTGGCCAGCGCCCCGCGCACGGCCGTGCTGGCGGCGCTGGCCGCCGCCGCCCTGGCCGCCTGGCTGCTGCCCTGGCTGCGCGCGCTGGCCGCCGCCGAGCGCCACGCCGCCGAGCGCCAGCGCGAGGAGGCGGAAATCCTGGAATGGCCGGAGCGCGAGCGCTGGGAGGTAGCGGCGGTGCTGCACCGCTACGGCCTGCGCGGCGACGCCCTGGCCCGCGCGGTGGAGCAGATCGCCGCCGAGCCGCGCCGCTGGGTGGACTTCATGATGCGCTTTGAGCTGGACCTGATCCAGCCGCGCCCGGGCGAGGCGGCGCGGGACGGCGCGCTGGCCGGCGCCGCGCTGGCGGCGGGCGCCCTGGCCCTGATGTGGCTGCCGGCCGGGACGGCGATGGCGGCGGGCCTCGCGCTGGCGGCGCTGGCCGGCGCCCTGGCCGGGCGCGCGGCGGGCGAGAATCTGGCCACCGCTTCCCTGCGCGCCCTGGCCCTGCCGCTGGGCGCGCTGGTGCTGGGGCTTTCGCTCTAGATCATGATCCGCAAACGCGGATCATGATCCAGCCTTTGCTGAGAGGACGGTTCACCGCCTTGATGATTCCATCAAGGCGGAGCGTGCTCTAGAACGCCGCTTCCTCCAGCTCGCGCAGCGTCGCGCCGCCGGCCAGCACCTTGGCGGCCAGCGACGACGTCTCGGGCAGCACGCGCGCGAAGAAGAAGCGCGCGGTGGCCAGCTTGGCGCGGTGGAAGTCGCTGTCCGGCTTCGCCAGCGCGATGTCCGCCATGCGCGCCCAGGCATGGGCCAGCGCCGTCAGCGCGAACAGGCGCAGGTAGTCGGTCGCGCCCGCCCCGGCCTCGAAGGGGTCGGAGAAGCCGCGGCGGGCCAGTTCCGCCGTGCATTGCTGCAACCGCCCGAAGGCCTTGGAGAGCGGCAGGATGAACTCGCCCATCGCCTCCTCCTCGCCCTTGGCCTCGATGAAGGCCAGCACGGGGTGGAAGAAGCGGCGCAGGTAGCGGCCGCCACTGGTGGGCATCTTGCGGCCCACCAGGTCCAGCGCCTGGATGCCGTTGGTGCCCTCGTAGATCTGCGCGATGCGGGCGTCGCGCACGTATTGCTCCATCCCCCATTCGCGGATGTAGCCGTGGCCGCCCAGCACCTGCTGGCCGGTCACCGTCGCCTCCAGGCCCATGTCGGTGAGGTAGGCCTTGATGATGGGCGTCATCAGCTGGACGTGGTCGTCGGCCGCCTGGCGCTCGGCGGCGTCGGGGTGCAGGCGGGCGATGTCCTGCATCAGCGCCACCTCGGCCGCCAGGGCGCGGCAGCCCTCGATGTTGGCGCGCATCGTCAGCAACATGCGACGCACGTCGGGGTGGACGATGATGGGGTCGGCCGGCTTGTCGGGGTGCTGGGTACCTTGCAGGGCGCGGCCTTGCAGGCGGTCCTTCGCGTAGGCCACCGCGTTCTGGTAGCTCACCTCCGCCAGGCCCAGGCCCTGGATGCCGACGCTCAGCCGGGCCTCGTTCATCATGGTGAACATGGCCGACAGGCCCTTGTGCGGCCGCCCGACCAGCCAGCCCGTCGCGCCATCGAAGCTCATGCCGCAGGTGGCGGAGGCCTTGATGCCCATCTTGTGCTCGATGGAGGTGCAGGAGACGGCGTTGCGCTGGCCCGGGCGGCCGTCCTCCGTGGGCAGGAACTTCGGCACCAGGAACAGGCTGATGCCGCGCGTGCCCGGCGGCGCGTCGGGCAGCTTGGCCAGCACGAGGTGGAGGATGTTCTCCGCCATGTCGTGCTCGCCGGCCGAGATGAAGATCTTGTTGCCGGTGACGCTGAAGGAGCCGTCCTCGTTCGGCACCGCCTTGGTGCGGATCAGGCCGAGGTCGGTGCCGCAATGCGGCTCGGTCAGGCACATGGTGCCGGTCCATTCGCCCGACACCAGCTTGGGCAGGTAGCGCTGCTTCAGCTCATCCGTGCCGTGCTTGCTCAGCGCCGAATAGGCGCCGTGCGAGAGGCCCGGATACATCCCGAAGCTCAAATTGGCCGAGCACATCATCTCCTCGAAGGGCAGGGCCACCGTCTTGGGCAGGCCCTGGCCGCCATAGGCGGGGTCGCAGGCCAGCGAGGCCCAGCCGCCCTCCACGAAGGCCTTGTAGGCCTCGGGGAAGCCCTGCGGGGTGCGGACCACGCCGTTCTCGATGGTGCAGCCCTCCTCGTCGCCGGGGCGGTTGAGGGGGAACAGCACCTCCTGGCAGAGCTTGGCGGCCTCCTCCAGCACCGGGTCCACCAGCTCGGGCGTCATCTCCTCGCAGCCGGGCAGTGCGGTCAGCCGCGCGGGGTCCAGGTATTCGGTGAGGCAGAAGCGGATGTCGCGCAGCGGCGCGGTGTAGCTGGGCATGATGCTCTCCTCAGTTCCGCAGGGGCCGGCCGGTGGTCAGCATGTGCTCCACGCGCGCCAGCGTGCCTTCCGTACGCAGCAGCGCCATGAAGGATTGGCGTTCCAGGCGCAGCAGCTCCTCCTCCGTGGTGTCCTCCGTGTGGTCGCGCGCACCGCCGGAGAGGGTGGTGGCCAGGTGGTCGCACACCACGATGTCGTGCGGCGTGGCGCGGCCCAGCAGCACCTGCTGCTGCACCGCCATCGCCAGCGCCGCCTTGCCGGAAGGCCCGGGCAGGCGGATCGGCTTCGCCTCGGGCGGGGCGTAGCCCTCCACCATGGAAAGCGCCTTCGCCTTGGCCTCGGCCAGCAGGCGGTCGCGGTTCATGGTGATGCCGTCGGTGGGGCGCAGCAGCAGCATCTCCTTTGCCTCGAAGGCCGATTTCGCCACCTGGGCGGTGGAGATCATCTCGAAGGCCTTGGCCACCGGGGGCATCGGCCCCTTGGGCAGCTTCGGCGCCTCGCTCCAGCGGCGCAGCATGGTGGTGCAGCCGCCCCAGCCGGGGATGAGGCCGACGCCGACCTCGACCAGGCCGATGTAGCTCTCGCTGTGCGCCTGGATGGCGTCGCAATGCAGCAGCACCTCGCAGCCGCCGCCCAGCGCCATGCCCGACGGCGCGCCGACCACGGGGAAGGGGGCGTGGCGCAGGGCGCGCAGGGCCTTCTGCCCGCCCTCGACCATGCTTTCCACCTCGCCCCAGGCGGCGATGTTGGCGGCGAACAGGGCGAGGCCGATATTGGCGCCCACCGAGAAGTTCTCGCCCTCGTTGTGGATCACCAGCGCCTTGAAGGCGCCCTTCCTGCCCATGGCCACCGCCTTGCCGACCATGGCGAGGATCTCGGGGTCCATGCTGTTCATCTTGGAGGTGAATTCCAGGCAGGCCACGCCGTCGCCGATGTCCCAGAGGCTGGCCGACGCGTTCTTCGCCAGGGGCTGCGAAGCGCGCTTGATGTCGGCCAGCAGCAGCACACCCTCGGGGCGGGCGACCTCGCGGTGGGTGCCGTCCAGGCCCATGACTTGAAGGCGGCCATCCTCCACCCGGTAGAAGCGGCCTTCGCCGACTGTCTCCAGCAGCGGTGGCACGGCGCGGCCCTCGGCGCGCAGGGCGGCGGCGAACCAGGCGGGGCCCAGCTTGTCCAGCAGTTCGAAGGGGCCCCACTTCCAATTGTAGCCCAGCCGCATGGCGGCATCCACGGAGGCGAGGTCATCCGCCACCTCCGGCACCAGCGCAGCGGCGTAGGCCAGCGTGTCCAGCAGCACGGCGCGGGCGTAGCGGCCGCCGCGGTCGGGGTGCTCGGCCAGGGCGCGCATGTCGCGCAGGGACAGGCTTTCCAGCGAGGCCTTCACGCTGTCCCGGTCCTCGCCGGTCCAGAGGTCAATGGCGCGCTTCAGGCTCTCGCCGTCCGGGCCCTTGGCGCGGGTGTAGAAGCCGCCCTTGCCGCCCTTGCGGCCGGTGCGCCCCTCGGCGATGAGGCGCGTGACCAGCGGGTTGTCGCGCATGCCCAGCACGTAGGCGTCATCCGCCGGCAGCGTTGCCTTCATGGAGGCGGCGACGTGCGGCATCAGGTCAATGCCCACCAAATCCAGCAGGCCGAACACGCCGGTCTTGGGGATGCCCAGCGGGCGGCCCATCACGGCGTCGGCTTCCTCGATCGTCAGCCGCAGGTCGTGGGCGTGGTTGATGGCGGACTGCATCCACATGCCGCCGATGCGGTTGGCGATGAAGCCCGGCCGGTCCTTGCAGGGGATCACGGTCTTGCCCAGCGCGCGGTCGCAGAACGCCGTCACCGCCGCGGCGGAATCGGCCCGCGTGGCCGGGCCGGTGACCAGTTCCAGAAGGCGCATGTAGCGCGGCGGGTTGAAGAAGTGCGTGATGCAGAAATCCGCCGCGAAATCCGCGGAGGCGCCTTCCAGCAGCGCGGCGAGCGGGATGGTGGAGGTGTTGGAGGACACCACGGACCCCGGCTTCCGCACCGCGTCGAGCTGCGCGTAGAGGGCGCGCTTGGCGTCCGGCTTCTCGACGATGGCTTCCAGGATCCAGTCGCAATCCGCCACCAGATGCAGGTCGTCGGCCAGGGTGCCGGGCGTCACCAGCCGGGCCGCGCCCTTGTGCATGAAGGGGGCGGGGTCCTGCCTAGCCATGGCGGCCAGCGCCTTGGCCGCGCCGCCGGGCACGATGTCCAGCAGCACGGTCGGCACGCCGGCATTGGCGCAATGCGCGGCGATGCCCGCGCCCATCACCCCGGCGCCGATGACGGCGACCTTGCGGATGGCGCCGCCTGGCGCGACGGGCTTCGCCGCCGGCGCCTGCACCGCCTTGAGTTCCGGCTCGACCAGGGGCGCCCCGGTGGTGCTGCTCATCACACCGCCTCCAGGATGGTCGCGATGCCCTGGCCGCCGCCGATGCACTGGCTGGCCAGGGCATAGCGCCCGCCCTCGCGCTTCAGCAGCGCCGCCGCCTTGCCGGTGATGCGCGCGCCGGTGGCGCCCAGCGGGTGGCCCAGCGCGATGGCGCCGCCATCCAGGTTCACCTTCGCCGGGTCCAGCGACAGCTCCCGCATGCAGGCGATGGCCTGGGAGGCGAAGGCCTCGTTCAGCTCCACCACGTCGAGGTCCTTCGCCGTGATGCCGGCCCGCGCCATCGCCTTCTGCGAGGCGCCCACCGGGCCCATGCCCATCACCTCCGGCGCGCAGCCGGCCACGGCGACGGACCTGATCCTCGCCAGCGGCTCCAGCCCATTCGCCTTGGCGTAGTCCATGGTGCATATCAGCAGCGCCACCGCGCCATCGGTGAGCGGCGAGGAGGTGCCGGCGGTGACGGTGCCATCGGCGCGGAAGGCGGGCTTCAGGCCGGCCAGCCCCTCGGCGGTGGTCTCGGGGCGGATGCAGCCATCGGCCTCCACGGTGGCGCCGTTGACGGTGACCGGCACGATCTCGTCGGCCAGATTGCCGGCGGCCTGTGCGGCGGCGGCGCGGCGGTGGCTCTCGGCGGCGAAGGCGTCCATGTCGGCGCGCGTCACCTGGTGGCGGCGGGCCACGTTCTCCGCCGTCTCGCCCATGCCGACATAGGCCTGCGGGTAGTCGGCGGCGAGGCCGGGATGCGGCAGCGGGTTGAAGCCCATCATCGGCACGCGCGACATGCTTTCCACGCCGCAGCACAGGAAGGCCTCGCCCGCGCCCATGGCGATGGCGCCGGCCGCCTGATGGACCGATTGCATGGAGGAGCCGCAGAAGCGGTTGACCGTGGCGCCGGCCACGCTCTCGGGCAGCTTGGCCAGGAAAGCGACGATCTTCGCCACGTTCAGCCCCTGCTCGCCCTCAGGGAAGGCGCAGCCCATCACCAGGTCCTCGATGGTGGCGGGGTCGATGCCGGTATCGGCCAGCAGGGCGCGGACCACCTGCGCCGCCATCTCGTCCGGGCGCAGCTTCACCAGGCCGCCCTTGTGGGCGAAGTGGAAGGGCGAGCGGCGATAGGCCGCGATCACGATGTCGGTCATGCGGTGCTCTCCATCATGGCGGCCAGCGCCGCCTCGGCCTGGGCCTGGATGTCGTCCAGCTCGGCCAGGGTTTCCTCCAGCGCGGCGCGCTGCTGCTCCAGCCCGGCGCGGCGGGCGCGCAGCTTGCGCAGCAGGTCCTCCACCTGCGCGCGCTGCGTCGGGTCGGCGTCGTAGAGGTCGAGGTATTCGCGGATCTCGTCCAGGGTGAAGCCCAGGCGCTTGCCGCGCAGCACCAGCAGCAGCCGCGCGCGGTCCCGCCGGGTGAAGACGCGGCCGTTGTGGCCGTCCCGCGCCGGGCTCAGCAGGCCCTTGCTCTCGTAGAAGCGGATGGCGCGGGCGGTGACGCCCAGGTCCTCCGCCAGCTCGTTCACCGTCATCGTCGAGGGCATCGTCGAGGGCATCGTCACGGGCATCGTCACGGGCGCGGCCTTTCCTGCAGCTCCGCGCGCAGCTCCTTCTTGGACAGCTTGCCGACCGCGGTGCGGGGCAGCTCGGCGCGCAGCTCAATGTGGCGCGGCATCTCGATGGGCGAAAGCTTGCCCTGGAGGAAATCGCGCAGCGCCTCCGCGGTCAGGCCGCTGCCCTCGCGCGGCTGCACGAAGGCGGCGGGCACCTCGCCCTTGCTGGCGTCGGGCATGCCGACCACGGTCACCGCCGCCACCTCCGGGTGGCGCCAGATGGCCTCCTCCACCGTGCGCGGATAGACGTTGAAGCCGCTGACCAGGATCAGGTCCTTGATGCGGTCCACCAGCGTGACGTAGCCGTCCTCGTCCATCACGCCGACGTCGCCGGTGCGCAGGAAGCCGTCGGGGGTGAAGGCGGCCGCGGTCTCGGCCGGGCGGTTCCAGTAGCCGGCCATGACGTTGGGCCCCTTCAGGCACAGCTCGCCGCGCTCGCCCGCCGGCACCTCCCGCGCCGGATCCTCCAGCGAGCGCAGGGAGGGGACGACGCCGGGCAGCGGCACGCCGATGGTGCCGGCGCGGTTCTCGCCCTCCAGCGGGTTGCAGAAGGCGACCGGCGAGGACTCGGTGAGGCCGTAGCCCTCCACCAGGGTGCAGCCGGCCAGCGCCTCGAAATCCGCCTTCACCTGGGCCGGCAGCGGCGCCCCGCCGGAGATGCAGGCCTTCACCGACTTCAGCAGGGCCGGGGTGGCGCCGCGGTCCAGCAGGGCCTTGAACAGGGTGGGCACGCCGGGGAACACCGTGGGCCGGGTGCGCCGCAGCGCCGCCTTCAGCATGGCCCAGTCGAAGCGCGGCTGCATCACCACGCAGGAGCCGCCGAACAGTCCGACGTTCATCGCCACCGTCATGGCGAAGACGTGGAAGAAGGGGATGACGGCCAGCGTCACCTCCCCACCGGGGCGGGAGGTGGTGAACCACGCCATCACCTGCCGCGCGTTGGCCGACAGGTTGCCGTGGGTGAGCACGGCCGCCTTGGGCGTGCCGGTGGTGCCGCCGGTGTATTGCAGCACCGCGGGCTCCTCCGGCCGGGCCGGGTGCGGGGCGGCGATGGCCGGCAGCCCGGCCCAGGCGTCGAAGTCGTGCAGCCGGGCGTCGCCGGCCGGCACCGTGGCCAGCTGGCGGCGCTTCAGCAGCCGGAACGCCCAGCCCTTCAGCCAGGGCAACTCCTTCGGGAAGGCCGCGACGGCGAGGTGCCGGACCGGCGTGTCCTCGCGCGCCAGCAACGCCAGCGCCCGCGGCAGCAGCGGGTCGAGGTCGGAGCACACCAGGATCTCCGCCCCCGAATCCCGCAGCTGCGCCGCCATGTCGTCCTCGACGTGCAGCGGCGAGAGCGCGGTGACGGCGGCGCCGGCCGTCATCGCCCCGAAATAGGCGATGACGAAGGCGGCCGAGTTGGGCAGGCAGATCGCCACCCGCGTGCCGGGCCCGGCGCCGAGGCGGCGGAAGCCCTCCGCCGCCGCGTGCACGCGGGCGCGCAGCTGCGCGTAGGACAGGCGGCGTCCCAGGAAGTCCAGCGCCGGGCGATGCGCGAAGGCGGCGCAGGCCTCCTCCAGCATCGCCAGCAGCGTGCCCGGCGGGATGGCCTGGTCCCAGGCCACCTTCGCCGGGTAGCGGCGCAGCCAGGGTCGGGTCATGGCTGCGCCCCCCTCAGAAGCTGTACCGCAGCCCGGCCGTGAGGATGTTCACGTTGGCCGAGTTGCGGATGTCGAGGTTGCCGCGCAGGAAGTCCACCGTGCCCGGCCCGCCGTCGCGCAGGCGGATGGAGGTGCTGGCGGCGAGGACGTGGGTGTAGGCGACCGTCAGCGCCATGTTGGGCATCACCTGCCAGGTGGCGCCGGCCGACAGCCAGTAGCGGTCGGAATCGGGGATGCGCGGGGTGCGGTACTCGTCGCGCACCGGGGACTGGTCCCAGGCGAAGCCGGCGCGCAGCGTGATGTCGTCGCGCAGCCGGTACTCGCCGCCCACGGAGAGCATCACGCTGTCCCGGTAGTTCTGCGGGGTGATGGAGGCCGGGCGGCCGGAGGCGAAGGAGATGTTGAGGTCGCGGAAGCGGCTCCAGTTCGTCCATTCGGCGCCGGCCATCAGCGTCCAGCGCTCGCCCAGGCGCTGGGTGGCGCCCAGCGTCACGCTCTCGGGCGTGTTGAGCTTGGCGGTGGCCTGGGTGTTGCGGAAGTTCAGCGAGGATTGCAGCGGCAGCGGCACGCCCTCGAAGGTGGCGTCGCCCTGCAGCGTGTGCTGGATGGAGGAGCGGAAGCCGATGCCCAGCGTCGTGCCCGCCACCGGCCTCCACTGCGCGCCGAGGGTGAAGCCGACATTGGTGTTGTCGCCCTTGATGGTCGAGCGCCCGTCGAAGCGGCCGGGCAGGAAGCCCGCCGCCGCCAGCGCCGGGCTGGAGGCCGCCGCCGCCGCGCCGTAGTCCACGCCCGAGGACAGGCGGGCGTTGGCGTACTGGATCTGCAACCCCGCGCCCAGCGTCACCGTCTCGTGCGGGCGCCAGGAGATGGTGGGGGTCACGTTGTAGGTGCGCAGGCTGGAGGTGAGCGCGTGGTAGCGGCCGATCCATTCGGCCGGGTACTTGGTCACCAGCCCGAAGGGCGCGCCCACGCCGATGCCGACCCGCACGGTGTCGGTGATGCCAGTGGTGGCGTAGAAGTGCGGCACCAGCGCGTCCAGCCCCGCATCGCCGCCCAGCGAGCCGGTGATCGGGCTGTTGCCGAACACCCGCGCGCGGGTGGCGCTGCCGGAATCCACCCGGCTTTCCGGGATGATGAGCGAACCGCCCGCGCTGAACTGCGTGCCGGTCATCCAGCCGATGGCGGCCGGGTTGAAGAACATCATCGAGGCGTCGTCGCCCCGCGCCGCCGCACCGGCCTGGGAATTGCCCTGCGCCACCGCGCTCTGCTCCCGCACCGTGTAGCCCGAGGCCATCGCCGGCCCCGTCATCGCCGCCGCGCCCAGAACGGCGCACGCCATTGCCTTCTTCACCACGTTCCGCGTTCCCCCTGTGACGTGTTGACCCGCATTCCTTGCGGTGCGGCCATGCTGGCAGAGGGTTGACGTTAACGTCAACCCCTTTCATACCCCGCCCATCTGAGGAGGACGCGATGGCGGAGACGGACACATTGCTGGCGGCGATGCGCGCGCGCGCGGCCAGCCTGCGCACGCTGGGCTACCGCGTGCGGCTGGACATGCCCGACACGGGGGATTCCATCTTCCTCGACGCCACGGGCGGCGGCTGCGAGCTGCGCCTGGCCGCCGGCGAGGAAGAGGCTGACACCGTGCTTTCCCTGTCCTCCGCCGACCTGGAGAAGCTGGTGGCCGGGCGGCTCTCGCCCATGCTGGCCTTCGCCACGGGCAAGCTGCGCGTGGAGGGCTCGCGCGGGGTGGCGCTGAAGCTGGCTTCCCTGCTCGACGAGGATTGAGGGAGGGGGCGTGCTGCCCATCGGCGGAGCCGCGCCCCAGCCTTGTCGGGAGGGCGAGCCGCCGCCGGGACGCTCCCATTGCCGCGGTGGCACTCCTGCCGGTGAAGACCGCATCCTGCCCGGCGCGGCAGGGTCGAGCCCGGCGCAGCGCAGAGCACCCGCGCGCGCCCGCCGCAGGCCGGTGGCGCTGGCCACCAGCGCCACCCCGCGGAAGCCGGCGCCGTGCGCGGCGCGGCCAGCGCGAAAGCGACCGGCCCCGATGGGGCGGCGCTGGGCGGGGACGCCTATTCCGGCTGGTAGTTCACGCTCCGCAGCAATTCCCGCGCGCGGGGAATTTCCGCGGCGATGAAGGCGCGGGTCTGGGCGATGGATTCCGTCACCGGCTCCAGCAATTGCTGCGTCAGGCGGCCGGTGATGGCGGGGTCGCGCATCACCTCCTGCATCAGCGCGTTCACCCGCTCGCCGATGGCGGCCGGCGTGCCGCGCGGCGCCCAGATGCCATACCAGGAGGCGAACTCGAAGCCCGGCAGGCCGGATTCCGCGAAGGTCGGGATCTCCGGCGCCAGCGGCGAGCGCTCGGCGGAGGCGATGGCCAGCAGCCGGATGCGCCCGTCGCGCGAGGCGGGGATCAGGTTGAAGGAGGGCTCGATCAGCAGGTGGGCCGAGCCGCCCATCAGGTCGGTGATGGCGGGCTGCGCGCCGCGATAGGTGACGAACTCCAGCCCCGCCTCCGTGCGGCGGTTGAACTCGATGGAGGCGAGGTGGCCGGCCGCGCCCAGCGAGGCCACGGCCATGGTCCATTGCCGCGGGTTGGCCTTGGCGGCCGCCACCACCTCCTGCACCGTGCGCTGCGGGCGGGTGCCGGTGATGGCGAGGCCCAGCGGCGCGCGGGCGGTGCGGGCGAAGACCTCCAGGTCGCGCTCGGGGTCGAAGGTGGCCCCGCGCAGCACCAGCGGCATCACCGCCGTGTTGGTGGCCGAGGCCAGGAAGGTGTAGCCATCCGGCGCGGCCTGCAGCACGGCGTTGGTGCCGACCAAGCCGGCGCCGCCGGTGCGGTTCTCCACCACGGCATTGGCGCCCAGGCGCTCGTTCAGCTTCTGCGCGAACAGGCGCGCCAGGGCATCGTTGGCAGCCCCCGGCGGCCAGGGGCAGATGACGCGGATGGGCCCCCCATGCGGCCAGGCGGGCTGCGCGAGGGCAGGGGCGGCCAGCAGCGCGGGCGCGGCGGCGAGCAGGTGACGGCGGTTCATGGCGTTTCCTTTCCGGTTCAGCGGGCGAGCAGCGCGGCTTCTTCGGCCGGCGTCAGCGGCAGCAGGGGCGGGCGCAGGCGCTTCCATCCCTCGTGCCCGTCCTTCTGCGCCAGCAGCGCCTTCAGCGAGGCCATCTGCGCGAAGCGCGACGCCTGCTCGCGCTTCGCCACGATGCGCGCCTGCGCGGCGGCGACCTCCTCCGCCCGCGCCGGATCGGCGAAGTGGCGGAACACGAAGGCGAGGTCGGCGGCGACGAGGTTGGAGGTGGCGGTGATGCAGCCCGCGCCGCCCTGCTGCATCAAGGGCAGCAGCAGCGGGTCGGCGCCGGCCAGCACGGCCAGGCCCGGGAACTCCTTCACCAGCGCCACCATGTGGTCCAGCTTGCCGGCGCTGTCCTTGATGCCGGCGAAGGTGCCGGGGAAGGCGGCGCGCAGCCGGTGAATCACCGCGAAGGGGATCGGCACCGCCGAGACCTGCGGGATGTGATACAGCACCACGCGCAGCCGCGTGTCGGCGATGCGCGTCACCGTCTCGGCATAGGCGGCGAAGAGGCCGTCCTCCGAGACGTCCTTGTAGTAGAAGGGCGGCAGCATCACGACGGTGGAAACGCCGCGCGACAGCGCGTGCCTGGTCAGCGCCACCGTTTCCGTCAGCGCCGCCACTCCGGTGCCGGGCAGCAGCGCGGCGGGCGCGATGCCGGCCTCCACCGCCGCATCCAGCAGCGCCATCCGCTCGGAGGAGGAGAAGCTGTTGGCCTCGCCGGTGGTGCCCAGCATGGCGATGCCGTCGCAGCCCTCCTCCAGCAGGCGCCTGGCGTGCTTGACGAAGCGCGCGTGATCCGGGGCAAGGTCCGCGTCGAGCGGCGTCAGGGCGGCGGAGAAGACGCCGGATGGTGCGAGGCTCACAGGGCCCACTCCTCATGCAAGGTGACGTGCTTGATGGCCTGGCGCCAGAAGGTGAAGGCGATGTGCAGCCTGCCGTCGCGGCCCTGGATGACGGAGGGGTAGCTGAACTCGCGGTTCAGCTTGTCCTTGCTGTTGTTGGTCATGCAGAAGCCGTCGCCTTCCTCCAGGTTCCGGCGATGCGGGAATGTGCGCCCGCCATCCTCGGAGAGCGCCAGCGTCAGCGGCGCGCGCGGGGCGCCCCAGAAGGCGCCCTCGCTCACCTGCGCCTCCTCCTCGCCGCCCTCGATGTCGTCGTAGAGGGAAAGGCGGCGGCCGGTGGCATCCTGGCGCGAGGAATGGTTGCAGACCAGCGCGATGCGCCCCGACGCCAGGCGCGCGGCGCAGACCGAGGAGTTGTTGTTCGGCAGCGCCAGCGGCGCGGGCGCCGACCAGGCCCGCCCATCCGCCGAGCGCGCCACCTGCACGAAATCGGCGCGGCGCGAGCGGAAGAAGGCTACGTAGTCCTCGCCGGCATCCACGATGGCCATGTGCACGGCGCCCAGCGAATCCGGCACCGGGTGCTCCACCCAGGTGGCGCCCGCATCCTCGCTCACCATCACCGAACTCGTGTCCAGGTCGCCGGTCCAGGCGCCGCCTTCGGGCTTGGTGCAGCGCCAGACCGGCAGCAGCCAGGCGCCGTCGCGCGCCACCACGATGGGGGCGCGGATGAACAGGCCCGGCGTGTCCAGCAGCGTCGTGATCGGCCCCCAGGAGCGCCCGCCATCGCGCGAGATCCGCCGCCGCACGATCGCCGTGTCCTGGTTGCCGCCAAGCTGCGCGGTCCAGAGCAGCCACAGCGCGCCATCGGGCGCGGTCCACAGCAGCGGGTTCTGCTCGGAGCGCGTCGGGTCGTCGGAGAGCACCTGGGCGTCGCTCCAGCGGTCCGCGCCCGGCTCCAGCCGCGCGAGGTGGACGGAGATGTCCGGCACGCCTTCCTGCGTGCCGCCGAACCAGGTGGCCAGCAGCGTGCCGTCCGGCAGCTCGTGCAGGGTGGCGGCGTGGTTCTGCACGGCGGGGGTGGGGATGAAGGCCTCGGTGCGCGCGGGGTCGTCGGCGCGCGGGGCCAGCACGGGCGTGAACTGCATCAGAAGGCCCTCTCGTAGAGGGCGAGGATGTCGCCCTCGCTCATCTCGCGCGGGTTGTTGTCCAGCAGGCGGCGGATGGCGTGCGCCTCCTTCGCCATGGCTGGCAGGTCGGCCTGCGGGATGCCGTGGGCGCGCAGCCGCATGTCCAGGCCCAGGCGGGCGCAGAAGGCGGAAACGTCGCCGCCCAGGGCGTCGAGCACCAGCGCGGTCTTCGCCGCGGCGGCCGGCGCGTTGAAGGCGAGCGCGTGGGGCATGATCAGCGCGCAGGCCAGGCCATGCGGCAGGTGGTGCCGCGTGCCCAGAGGATAGGCGATGGCGTGGCCGGAGGTGGTGTTCACCGGCCCCAGCCCGAAGCCGCCATACAGCGAGGCCAGCATCAGCCCGGCGCGGGCCTCGGCATCCGCGCCGTCCTCCACCGCGCGCCGGAGGAAGCGCCCGACGAGGCGGATGCCCTCCAGCACATACAGGTCAATCGCCGGATGCGCCTTCCGCGACGTGAAGCACTCGATGCAGTGCGCCAGCGCGTCCAGCCCCGTCGCCGCCGTCACGGCGGGCGGCACCGAATGCGTCAGCGTGGGGTCCACCACGGCGATGTCGGCCAGCATGTGGCGCGACTGCACGGCCACCTTGTTGCGGGTGGCGGGGTCGGTCACCAGGGCGCGGGTGCCGGCCTCGCTGCCGGTGCCGGCGGTGGTGGGCACCTGGGCCAGCAGCACGCGGCGCCCGGCCACCTTCTCCGGCCCCGCGACGTCGTGCAGCCCCTTGCCGGAACCGGGCAGCACCGCCACCAGCTTCGCCAGGTCCATGGCGCTGCCGCCGCCGAAGCCGATCACGCAATCGGGTTGCACCTGCTCCGCCAGGGCGCAGGCGGCCAGCAGGTTGGGCAGGTCGGGCTCGGGCTGCACATCGGCGAAGACCGTCACCTCGCCCGGCAGGTCCAGCAGCGCCACCCGCGCCGCGCCCGAGCGCCCGGTGACGACCAGCGGGCGCCGCACCCCCTTCGCGCGCGCCCAGCGGCCGAGTTCCGGCAAGGTGCCGTCGCCCAGGTGCAGCACGGGCGGGCGTTCGATCAGCAGCGGCGTCATGCCAGCCTCGAAGCGTATTCGATGGCTTCCAGGAGCGAGGTGGTGGAGGCGATGCCCTGGCCCGCGATGTCGAAGGCGGTGCCGTGGTCCACGCTGCTGCGGATGATCGGCAGCCCCAGCGTGACGTTGACGCCCGAGAGCGCGTCCCACAGCCCCGTCTCGGGGTTCACGTGGAAGCCGAGCAGCTTCACCGGGATGTGCCCCTGGTCGTGATACATCGCCACCACGGCGTCGTAGCGCCCGGCGCGCAGCTTCACGAAGACGGTGTCGCCCGGCACCGGGCCTTCCACCAGCAGCCCATTGGCATTGGCCTGCGCGATGGTCGGCGCGCTCACCGTGTCGTCCTCCGTGCCGAACAGCCCGCCCTCGCCGGCGTGCGGGTTCAGCGCGGCGACGGCGATGCGCGGCTGCGCGACGCCCAGGCGCAGCAGCGCCGCATGCGTCAGGTCCAGCACCAGGCGCAGGCGCTGCGGCGTCAGGCGCTTGGGCACCTCGGCCAGCGCGCAATGGGTGGTGACGTGGGAGACGCGCATGTTGCCGTGCGCCAGCAGCATCACCGAGCCCTTCACGCCGGTGAGTTCCGCCAGCATCTCGGTGTGGCCGGCATAGTGGTGGCCGGCAAGGTTCAGCGCCTCCTTGTTCAGCGGCGCGGTGACGATGGCCCCCGCGCGCCCGGCGAGGCACAGCCGCACCCCGGCGGCAATGGCGTGGAAGGCGAAGTCGCCCGCCACCGCCTGCACCTGCCCGGTGGCGATCGGCACGTCGGGCTTCGCGGGCAGGACGGAGAGCGCGGGCCAGTCGTCGCCCTCGGCCACGCGCGGCATCGGCAGGCCGGGGGCGAAGCGGTCGCGCGCCGCCTCCATGCAGCCGGCATGGCCGATCACCAGCAGGCGGAGGCCGCCGGCCTCCAGCCGCGGGCACAGGGCCAGCGCGGCCTTGGCGATGATTTCCGGCCCGATGCCGGCGGGGTCGCCCATGGTGATGGCGAGGGTCTTGCTCATGCGGGGTCACCCGAGGGGAAGAGGAGGTCGCGCCACAGCGATGGCCCGCCGAAGGCGCCGGACTTGGAGATCACCGCCACGCCGTCCCAGGTGCCGCCCACCAGGGCGGCGCGCGGCACGCCGGGCTCGGCCAGGCCGGTCGCCAGCAGGCCGCGCGCGCCCACGGCCAGGCAGGCGGCGCGCAGCGTCTCGCCGCCCGCGGCCAGCAGGGTGGCGGGGCGGGGCAGGGCGGGCAGCAGCGCCGCCCAGGTGGCGGCGATGCGCGCGGCGGCCTCGGCGCGATGCAGGCCGGAGGGCAGCGCGACGGAAAGCAGCGCCGGGCCGCGCGCCAGCCGGGCGGCGATGCGCGGGGCGTCGCCCGCCGTCACCGCCAACAGCGCCGGGCCGCAGGCGGCGAGCTGCGCCGCGGTTTCCGCGCGGTCGGAGCCGAAGCAGCCCAGCACCGGATGCGCCACCGCGCGGTCGAAGGCCACCGGGGCGGCGGCGGCCAGGGCGCGCGCCAGCCCGCCCGAACCCGCCCACAGCACCGGGCCGCGCGCGGTGGCGCCCAGCGCCGCGACGCGCGCGAGGTCGGCCTCCGTCTCGGCGTCGAAGATGGCGATGCCGTCGGGCAGGGGGGCCAGCGGGTCGCCGGCGGCGGCGCGCAGCCCTTCGCCGCGCAGCAGGGCGCCCAGGTCGCCGTGCGGGCGCCAGCCGGCGCCCTGGCGGGACAGCACCCGCCCGGCGCGGGTGACGCGCCCCTGCGCCGGGAAGGCCGGGGCCAGCACCAGGTGGCGGAAGGCGCCGGTGGCCCAGCAGGCCGCCAGCTCGGTGGCCACCTGGCCGCGCAGCAGCGAGTCCAGCTTCTTGAAGGCGATGTCCGCGCCGGCGAGGTGCGGCGCCAGCGCGGCGACGCGCGCGGAGGCGAGGGCGCGCGGCGCCTCGCGCGTCGCGCTGTCCATCGCGGCCAGGGGCGGGCCGTCCAGCGCCAGCGGCACCGGGCCGCACAGCGCGGCGAACTCGGCGGCGCTGTCCAGCGCGCCCGACAGGTCGTCGGCCAGCAGCCGCAGCCTCATGGCGCGGCGCCGTGGCGCAGCGCCAGGGACAGGGTGGCGGCGAGGCGCTGGGCGGCCGGCACCGCGGCGGCGGTGAAGGCATCCGCGTCCCGCCCGGCGGCGGCCGTCAGCGAGACGCCGGCCAGCGGCAGCCCCGCGGCATCCAGCACCGGCGCGGCGACGGTCAGCAGGCCGTAGGCGTTCTCGCCCATGCTGACGGCGACGCCGCGCCGGCGCACCTCCTCCAGCCGGGCCAGCAGCTCCTCCATGCCGGTCAGCGTGCGGTCGGACAGCTTGACGCGCGGCACGGCGTCGAGCTGCGCCACCTGCTCGGCGCGGGGCAGGAAGGCCAGGATGGCCTGTCCCAGCGCGGTGGCGTAGGCGCCGATGCGGCTGCCGGGGCGGCGCATCACCCCCTGGCGGTCCAGCCCGCCATCGGCGCGGGCCAGGTAGACCACCTCGCCGCGCTCCAGCGCGCCCAGCGAGGCGGCGTCGGCGACGCCGGGCACCAGTTCGCGCAGCAGGGGCGCCGCCTGCTCGCTCAGCCCGCCGAAGGACAGCGCGGCGTGGCCCAGCTCCAGGCATTGCAGCGTCAGGCGGAAGCGGCGGCCCTCCGCGCGCAGGTAGCCGAGGTTGGCGAGGGTGTGCGCGAGGCGGAAGGCGGTGCCGCGGTCCAGCCCGGCGGCGGCGGCGATTTCCGCCAGGGTCAGCGCCGGCGCGCCGCCGGTGAAGGCGCGCAGCACCGCGAAGGCCTTGGCGACGGAGCGCACCTCGTTCTTCGGGTTGGGAAGCGGCGTGTCCACCCAGCAGCCTTTGTTCGGATGGCGAACACTTGTTCGGTTCGCGTGCATTTGGTAGGGGGGCCGCCGGGCCGATGTCAAGAAGGGATGCGCCATGCGCCACGCCGTGGTCACCGGGGCCAGTTCCGGAATCGGCGCCGCCATCGCCGCGCGGCTGCTGCGCGAGGGCTGGCGCGTCACCGCCGTCTCGCGCTCCGCGCCCGCGCCTGGGCTGGCGCACCTGCCGCTGGACCTGGCGGAGACGGCGGCCATCCGCCCCGCCCTGGCCGGGCTGCGGGCCGATGCGCTGGTGCACGCCGCCGGGCTGATGCGCGGCGGCGCCCTGGGCGCGCTGGACGCGGCGGCGGGCGCGCGGATGTGGGCGCTGCACGTGGCGGCGGCGGAGGCGCTGGCCGACGCGCTGGCGCCCGGCCTGCCCGACCGCAGCGGGCGCATCGTGCTGCTGGGCAGCCGCACCAGCGCCGGGCAGGCCGGGCGCTCGCAATACGCGGCCACCAAGGCAGCGCTGGTGGCGCTGGCGCGCTCCTGGGCGGCGGAGCTGGCGCCGCGCGGCATCACCTGCAACGTGGTGGCCCCGGCGGCCACCGACACGCCGATGCTGCGCGACCCCGCCCGCGCCGGCACCGTGCCGAGGCTGCCGCCCATCGGCCGGCTGATCGCGCCGGAGGAGGTGGCGGCGCTGGTGGCCTTCCTGCTGGGCGGGGAGGCGGGCGCCATCACCGGGCAGCAGCTGGTGGTCTGCGGCGGCGCCTCCTTGTAGCGGCGCGCCGGCTGCGCCACCCTCGCGCGCGGATGAGGGGGAAGCGACGAGATGGATGACCGCCAGGCGATCCGCCAGCTGGTGGAGGACTGGGCCGTGTGGCGCGACGCCGGGGACTGGGCGCGCTTCGCCACCTGCTGGCACCCCGAGGGCCGCATGAACGCCACCTGGAAGCAGGGCACCGCCGCCGAGTTCATCCAGGCCTCGCGAGAGGGCTGGGCCAGGGGCGTCTCCATCCTGCATTTCCTGGGCGGGCACAGCGCCGACATCGCGGGCGACCGCGCGGTGGCGCAGACCAAGATGACCATCAGCCAGCGCGCCGCCGTGCACGGGGTGGAGGTGGACGTGGTGTGCACCGGGCGCTTCTTCGATTTCTGCCAGCGCCACGAGGGCCGCTGGACCGTGCGCGAGCGCCAGCCCATCTACGAGAAGGACCGCATGGACCCGCTGGTGCCCGGCACCGCCGTGCCGCTGGACCGCGCGCTGCTGGAATCCTTTCCGCCCGGCTACCGCCACCTCGCCTACCTGCAGACGCAGATCGGCTACGCCGTGAAGCGCGACATGCCCGGCCTGGCCGGGCCGGAGGTGGAGGCGCTGCAGGCCCGCGGCCAGGCCTGGCTGCGCGGGAGCGCCGCGCCATGAACGAGGAGGACGCCGTCACCGCCGCCGTGCTGGCCCGCATGGGGGGCTGCCCGGAACCGCGCGCGCGGGAGCTGTCCACCGCGCTGGTGCGCCACCTGCACGCCTTCCTGAAGGAAGTCCGCCCCACGCAGGAGGAATGGATGCGCGCCATCCAGTTCCTCACCGCCACCGGGCAGATGTGCAGCGACCACCGGCAGGAGTTCATCCTGCTCAGCGACACGCTGGGCGCCTCCATGCTGGTGGACGCCATCAACAACCCCACCGGCGGCCTGGCCACCGACAGCACGGTGCTGGGGCCCTTCTACGTCGCCGGCCCGCCCGAGCTGCCGCTGGGCGCCGACATCGCCAAGGGCCGCGCCGGCGAGCCGATGCGGGTGGAAGGCGTGGTGCGCGGCCCCGATGGCGCGCCCATCGCCGACGCCTGGATGGACACCTGGCACAGCGACGAGGAAGGCTTCTACGACGTCCAGCGCGGCGAGCAGCCGGAGCTGAACCTGCGCGCCCGCTTCCGCACCGACGCGCAGGGCCGCTTCCACTTCCGCAGCATCGTGCCGACCTTCTACCCGGTGCCGCATGACGGGCCGGTGGGCGCCATGCTGCTGGCCCAGGGCCGCCATCCCTTCCGCCCGGCGCATGTCCACTTCATGCTGGGCGCGCCCGGCTGCCGCACCCTGGTCACCCACGTCTTCCTGGAAGGCGACCCCTACCTGGAATCCGATGCGGTGTTCGGCGTGAAACCCTCCCTTGTCACGTCGCTGGACCGCTCGGGGCCCGAGCCGGTGCTGCGCTACGACTTCACCCTCGCCGCCGCCTGAGCGGGGGCAAATGGGCGTGGCGGCGGGGCGTCACCCGGCCGCGCCGCGCGCCTCAGCGGCGGTCCAGCCCCACCTGGGTGGCCTGCACGCCGCGCGCCCAGGCCAGCATCCCGGCCGCCCGCCCGGCCCACTTGACGCGCCGCCCGTCGCCCTGCCGCAGCGCCGCCTTCAGCCGCAGCGCCGGCCACTGGGCCAGCAGCCGCGCCCAGGCCGCGCGCGCCCCGCGGTGCCGCGCCTCCAGGTGCTGGCGCGACCAGCCCTGGTGCCAGGCCTTGTCCCACTCCAGCCGCGGCGACGGCGCGGAGGACCGGCCGCCGGCATGGCGCACCTCGCCGCCCGCCACATGCACCAGCGCGTGACCGGCGGCGCGCAGCCGCAGGCAGATGTCGTCATCCTCGTGGTACAGGAAGATGGCGGGGTCGAAGCCGCCGATGCCCCGCCACGCCGCCAGCCGGAAGAACATGGCGCTGCCGCCCACGTAGTCCAGGCAGCAATCGCCCCAGGGCTCGGGCAGCCGCCGCGCGCGGGGCGGGGTGTAGGGCGTCGCGTGCCCCACCTGCATCTCGCCGGACTCCGTGCGGATCTCGGGCGCCAGCAGCGCCGCCTCCGGATAGCGCGCCGCCGCCGCCTCCAGCACCGGCAGCGTGTCCGGCCCCAGGCGGGCGTCGGCGTTCAGCAGCAGGCCGAAGGGCGTGCCGGCCGCGCCCAGCCCCAGGTTCGCCCCCGGCCCGAAGCCCAGGTTGCGCCCGGCCTCCAGCACCGTCGCGCCGGGCCGCACCTGCCGCGCCAGCGCCGCCGAGCCGTCGGCGGAGGCGTTGTCCACCACCACCACCGGCACCCCGGGGGGAATCGATTCCAGGCAGCCGCCCAGCACCGCCGCCGAATTGTAGGCGACGACGACGACGGTGGTGGCCGCCGCGCCTGTCATCCCATGTTCACCATGATGGTCTTCTTGTGGGTGAAGTGCTCCAGCATCGCCTCCAGGCTGGCTTCCTTGCCCAGGCCGGAGGACTTCACCCCGCCGTAGGACAGGTTGGCCTGCACCACGAGGTTCTGGTTGATCTGCACCAGCCCGGCCTCCAGCCGTTGCGCCAGGTCCAGCCCCACCTTCAGGTCGTTGGTCCACAGGCTGGCGGCCAGCCCGTACTCGCTGTCGTTCGCCTCCTTCAGCACCGCCTCCGCGTCGTCGAAGGGCTGGATGACGGTGACGGGGCCGAAGATCTCCTCCTTCACCAGCCGCGAGGAGCCATCCAGCCCGGTGAAGATCACCGGGCGCAGGAACAGCCCCTTCTTCAGCGCCGGGTCCTCGGGCATCGCGCTGCACTCGTGCGCCACGGCGCCGGGGGTGCGCTTGCCTTCCTCGATGTAGGCGCGGACCTTCTCGAACTGGCCCTCGCTGATGATGGTGCCGATGTCGGTCTTCTCGTCCAGCGGGTCGCCCATCACCATGGCGTTCACCGCCTTCTCCATCTCGGCCACGAAGGCGTCGAAGATGGGCCGCTCCACGTAGATGCGGCTGGCCGCGGTGCAGCTCTGCCCCTGCCGGGTGAAGCGCATGGAGGTCAGCGCGCCCGACACCGTCCTGGCGAAGTCGCAATCCTTGAACACGATCATCGGCGACTTGCCGCCGAGCTCCAGCGTCACCGGCACCAGCTTCTCGGCGGCCGCCTTGGCCACGATCTTGCCGGTCTCCACGCTGCCGGTGAACGTCACCTTGCGCACCAGCGGGTGCGCCACCAGCGGCGCGCCGCATTCGGGGCCGAAGCCGCTGAGCATGTTGAAGCAGCCCGGCGGCAGCACGCGGTTCATCAGCTCGCAGATGCGCAGCACCGCCAGCGGTGCCTCCTCGGCGCTCTTCACCACCACCGTGTTGCCGGCCACCAGGGCAGGGGCCACCTTCAGCGCCATCAGCAGCATCGGCACGTTCCAGGGGATGATGGCGCCCACCACCCCCAGCGGCTCGCGCACCGTCACGCTCAGCACGTTGGGCGCGAAGGGCACGCTCTCGCCCTTCAGCTCGCTGCCCAGCCCGCCGAAGAACTCGAACACGTCGGCCACCACCCCGGCCTCGACGCGGCTTTCCGTGCGCAGGGCCTTGCCGGTCTCCAGCGCGATCAGCCGCGCCAGCTCCTCCTGGTGCTCCTTCAGCAGGGCGGCGCACTGGTGCACCAGGGCGCCGCGCTTGCGCGCCGGCACCTTGGCCCATTCCTTCTGCGCCCGCGCCGCATCGGCCACCGCGGCCTCCACGTCCGCCGCGTCGCCCTCCGCCGCGTGGGCCACCTGCACGCCCGTCGCCGGGTTCACCACGGGAAAGGAGCGGCCGGAGCGCGCGGGCACGTAGCGCCCGCCGATGAAGTGCAGCCCCGACAGGGCGGCGGCCAGCGCCCCCTGGTCCATCGTCGGCGCGGCGGGGGTGGGGTGCGGCGTGTCCAGCATGGCGGTCCTCCTGGGGCCGGACCATGCGCCGGATGCGCGCAACCCCGCAAGCCCGCGGCCGTTCCCGCCCAGACCATCCCGCAACCGGAGGACCCCATGGCCCAGGCGACGAACGACGACGAGGCGCGCATCAAGGTGCGCGAGATGCTGGACAGCATCGGCACCGTGATGCTGGTCACCCAGGCCACCGACGGCACCATGCAGGCCCGCCCCATGGCCCACCAGGCCATCGAGGGCGACACGGTGTGGTTCTTCCACGTCGCCGGCACGCCCAAGGCCATGCAGATCGCCCAGGATTCCGACGTGCTGCTGGCCGCCTCCAACCCCTCCAGCCAGGACTACGTCTCGGTCAAGGGCAAGGCCCGCACCCTGAAGGACCCCGCCAAGGCCAAGGCCCTGTGGAGCGAGGGCGCCCGCGTCTGGTTCCCCAAGGGCGCCGAGGACCCGGAGCTGGAGCTGATCGCCGTCACCATCCACGGCGCCGAGTACTGGGACAGCCCGAGCAGCACCGCGCTGCACGCCTATGGCTACGTCAAGGCCCTGGCCACCGGCGAGCGCCCGGCGGGCGGCGAGAACCAGAAGGTTTCCTTCTGAACCCGGCCGGGCCGTCGCCGGGCGCTGCGCCCTGGCGACGGCCCCGCGGCGCGCCCCTGCACGCGCCGTTCCTTGCGCCCATGGCGGTCCCGCCGCCGGCCGGCGCCGCGGCGCGCGCCTGATGCGCCGGCTGCGCGCCCTGCTGGTGCTCTCGGTGCTGGGCGGGGCGGCGGCGTTCGGCCTGCGCCACCTGCCGCCCGGATGGGACCCGCGCCAGCCGCTGGACCTGCGGGCGGCGCCCGGCCTCCTCACCGGCACCAAGCTCGCCCGCCTCGCGTGGCAGCCGGAAGCCTGCTTCGCCGTCTTCGACCATTCCGGCCTCGCGGTGACGCGCCTGCCCGACCGGCCCTCGGCGGTGGGCTGCCCGGTGACCGACGCGGTGACGCTGCCGGCGGCGGTGCGGGTCAGCCCGCCCGGCCCGGCCGTCACCTGCCGCGTCGCCGCGGGCTGGGTGATGCTGGAGCGGCACACGCTGCAGCAGGCCGCGCGCCGCCACCTCGGCACGGAGGTCGCGGCGGTGCGCCACCTGGGCAGCTTCAGCTGCCGCAACATCGGCAACGCCGCGACGGGCCGGCGCAGCGAGCACGCCACCGCCAACGCGCTGGACGTCGCGGGCTTCGTGCTGCGCGACGGGCGCGAGGTGACGCTGGCGCGGGACTGGGGGCAGGGCACCCCGGCCGGCGCCTTCCTGCGCGAGGTGCGCGACGGCGCGTGCCGGTGGTTCAGGGTGGTGCTGGGGCCGGACTACAACGCCGCCCATGCCGACCACTTCCACTTCGACATGGGCGCCGCCTGGATCTGCCGCTGAGGGGGCGTGGCCGCCCGCGGCGCGACGCCGCTGGGAGGAGCAAGGCTCCAGCCTTGCCGGGACGATGATCCACCGCAGCGCCGTCGCCGCGGCGCGCGCTCAGCGGCAGTTCAGCACCCGGATGTCGTAGACCGGGTGCTCCAGCATGTTCAGCGCCGGGTTCTCCGCGAACATCCAGCCGCGGAAGGCCGGCGGGCTGCCGGCCGGGGCGCGGCTGTCGCTGATCTCCATCCAGGCGGCGGCGTCGGGCACCTCGTCCGCCGGGCGCCCCTGGCAGGAGCGCAGCAGGATGGTCAGCGTGCCGAAGCGCGCCGGCTCGTTCACCCGCGCCGTCAGCACCGTCACGCGCGCGTTCACCTTGTCCAGCGCCTGGATGGTGGCCACCTGCCGCGCCACCCATTCCTGCGCCGTCGCCGGCGCCGGCGCGGCGGCCAGCAGCAGCAGGGCCAGCACCGCCCTCACGGCGCGCGCAGCCCGTCCACCAGGGCATGGAGGATGGCGCGCATCGCCGCCTCGTCCACGCCCATCAGCAGCGCGTCCTCGAAGGCGTCCTGCATCGCCTGCGCCAGCTCGGCGTGGTTCTCCCGCAGCACCTTCAGCTTCTCCAGGCAGGCCACCGGCGCGCCGTCCCTGCCCGGCCAGCGCTCGGGCGGGTTCACTGCGGCCGCGCGGCCTCGCCGCCGCCCTGCTGGTTCATCTGCGTCACCGAGAAGATGAAGCGCCCCAGCAGCGATTCGAGCGACACGCTGCCCTGCGTCTCCGTCACGCGCCCGCCGGCGGCCAGCAGGCGCTCGCTGCCGCCCGGCACGATGGACAGGTACTTGCCGCCCAACAGCCCCTCCGAGGTGATCTCGGCGGAGCTGTCCGCCGGCAGCCGGATCTGGCTGCCCAGGCGGAACGTCACCTCGGCCTGGAAGGTTTCGGGGTCGATGCGCGCCCCGGTGACGGAGCCCACCTTCACCCCGGCGATGCGCACATCCGCCCCGCTGGCCAGGCCGTCGATCTTGTCGAAGCGCGCGGTCAGCTGGTAGCCGTCGCCGGACGGCCCCTTGCCGCCCAGCACCAGCGCGTAGGCGAGGAAGCCGCCGGCCACCAGCAGCACCGCCAGGCCCACCAGCACCTCCGCCAGGGAACGGCCCTTCACGTGCCGGGCGTCCAGGCCTCGTAGTCGCCGCCGGTGGGGGCGCGCTGCCCGCCGCGGTACTCGTGCCCCTTGGGCCGGTAGGCCAGGGCGGTGCCGGTGCGGTTGGGCTGGTGCGGCAGCAGCCAGGGGTAGTCCGGGCGCTCCAGCGGCGCGGCGGTGGTGTGGTGCAGCCAGGCGTGCCATTCGGGCGGCACGGCGGAGCTGTCCATCCCCTTGGCCAGCACCACGAAGCGGCGGGTGCGGTTGTAGGTGGGCACCACCCGGCGGCTCTCGAAATACGCGTTGCCGAGGGAATCCGTGCCGACCTTGCGGCCGGTCAGTCGGGCATGGAGGAGTTCGAGGGCGGACATGGCCCGCTGTATGCCACGCCGCCCGCCCCGCCGGAAGGCCGCGCCTTGTCCACAAGATGATGTGGCGCCGGGCGGCGCGGGCCACAGCATCGGGGTTCCGGCCGGCCCGGCGCGTGCTATCCTCCTCCCATGGCCCGATACGACGGTACCCTGTGGGAAGGCGTGGCGCTGCGGCGCCTGCGCGTGGGCGCGGACCCCGACGCCCCGCCGCGCCCCGTCGCCATCCCCGCCGCCTGGGAGGACGAGGCCGCCGCCGCCCTGGCCGCGCTGGCGCCGGGCGACGGCGCCGCCTCCCTGCCGCGGCTGGCCGAGGCCATGTTCGCCCGCGCCCTGGCCCGCGGCGCCAAGGCCGGCGTGGTGGACCCGCGCGAATCGCCCCGCCTGGCCGAGGGCTGGCGCGCCCTGCTGCTGACGCGCCGCGGCGCCCCGGGCCTGGAATGCTGGCGCGCCCAGCCCAAGGCCGAGGCACGCTTCGTCCTCAACCTCCCCGCCTTCCTGGAGGCCGAGGGCGCGCTGGACCTGGAAGGCCTGGCCGAGGCGGCGCGACTCGGCGTGCGCTTCCTGGATGCCTGGGCCTCCGGCAAGGCCGCCCGCCTGCGCCTGGGCTTCGCCGACCTCGCCGGGCTGCTGGCCGCGCTGGACCTCCCCTACGATTCGGACGCGGCGCGCGACACCGCCGCCGCCCTGGCCGCCCTGCTGCGCGGCGCCGCCGAGGCCGAATCCGGCCGGCTGGCCCAGCGCCTGGGCGCGCGCGAGCCGGTGGCCCTGCTGTGGCCCGCGCCGCCGGCGGTGACGCCGGTGCCCGGCCTGGCCGCCGCCGCCCGCACCGCGCTGGACGCCGCCGCGGCCTCGCCCGGGCTG